>JAYWAZ010000183.1:0-4898 GCA_043781975.1 Bacteroidota bacterium | reverse complement strand
AAAAAAACCAGTGTGCGCCTGCTCAAAATATTCCGATCGCCCGCCTTTGTATATATCTTAAAGTACTTCCATGCCTTTTTATTATCATGATTCATAAGACAGTTCAGCCAGATCATATAAATATATTCATTCCCGATCGCCGGAACATATTGCCCGTAAACCTTCATGAAAACGGCATCATGCTGCAATGCTTCTGCGATATGGTCTTTACAATAGAGGTAAATGGCTTCATCACTGGTGCGCATGCTTCTTGCATCATGCTGTATTAGTGAAGATGTGATCGTGTTGTCAAAATACAACCTGTACCTGGCAACCAGCTGGCATAAATGAAAAGCATCTTCCCCCATAACAAATTCCCTGTTCTCTGAAAAAGGGAATTGCAGGGCAATGTCTTTCCTGATGAAGAGCGAGATGGGGCTGATGTGTTTTGTTTTAATTGCATAATTAACCAGGTTGCCGTCAAATTTATTCATGCGCCGCAATAGTTTTCCTTCTTCAGTCCTGTGATCGTAACCAAGGTGAAATAGTTCCGGGAAATCATGCCTGTTTATTAATTCAGCGGCCTTTTGCAAATGATTGGGATAGGCAAGATCATCACTATCGAAATAATTGACATAGTTGCCCGATGCCCGTACAACGCCGTAATTCCTGGCCGCGCCCCGCTCGGCATTTTCCTTCCAAAAATATTTTATCCTGGGGTCATTGAATGATTGTATAATGTCCTTTGTATTATCCGTGCTGCCATCATCTACAACAATTATTTCAAAATTTTTCCAGGATTGAGCAAGCAGGCTTGTAATTGTTTTTGGAATCTTGTCGGCCCTGTTATAGGTGGGGATGATGATCGAAAATAATATTGGTTCGCCCATCGTGCAAAGATAAAAGATTTAATATGTACTTTTGTCCATACTGATTTTATGAAAATACTTCTTTATTCACCGGCCAATGCAAGAGCGGTGGATCAGCAATCACAGGCGGTTTTATTCAAGCAAATGGGCCACGAAGCGATCCTGCTGACCTGGATGCCATGGGGTATTTTACACGAAAATTTTGTTGCTGCCGGGGGCTGCGCTTACAGCTCGGGTGTGAAGGGGCGGCATCTTTTTTTCTTTTTCCGCCAGATCCGTTTTTTAATACGGTTTTGCAGGCAACAACAAATCAATATCATCATCAGCAATGGCCAGGGATGTGCTGTTGTAGCCGGGATCGTAAAATACTTTATTGCTGTAAGAACGGTCTATGAAAGGCACAATACCGGTTTATATGGAGAGCAATTAAAGAATTCCTTAAAAGACAGAATGCTCAATTGGCTTGCCAACAGGCTTTCTCCACACTTCATCGCCATTTCGGGCAAGGTGAAAGACCAGTTGATCAAAGAAAACATCGCGGTCAAAAGAATCCACCAGATCAACCTCTGCTATGATCCCGCACAATACAACAATGACAATACAGGAAAAGAATTAGAAATAAAGAATCTTTACAAGGCCGACCTGCTCCTCCTCTATATTGCACGCCTTGTTCAAAGGAAACGGCATGAACTGGCATTTGAGGTGGCGCAAAAATTAGTGACTGACGGGATCGACTGTAAACTTGTTTGCATTGGCCATGGTGAATCAAGGGATGAGTTACAGCAATGGATAACCGAAAATAATATGCAGGATACGATCATATTGACCGGGCATGTGGCCAATGTTTTCGATTATATCAAAGCATCTGATATCGTAATGCTCCTTTCCATATCAGAAGCCAGCAGCCATATTGTGAAAGAGGCCGCTTTTTGTGGCAAGACCGTTCTTGTATGTCGTGGTGTGGGTGATTTTGAAGAAACCATTATATCGGGTTATAATGGATATTTGGTTGACCGGGAAAATCCTGTTGAAGAAACGGTTGGGATATTAAAAAACATCGTTCAGGATAAAATCTCATTAACCGGGTTATCTGAAAATCTCTTGAAAACCGTCACAGCGGAGTTTTCAATCGCCGGCGTAAAGGAAAAATATATTCAACTCTTTGAATTGTTATTGCATAAAAATTAAGCGCTTCTATTTATCTGATGTGAAATTAGCCGGTTGTGCATCCTTGCCCTTTAACCCCCGTTTAATTTTACCTAAAAAAGCCCTCGAATTAACATACGCTTTCCCGATATATTTATTAGCGTACACTAAATAATGTGTGGCCCAATCCAGGTTGGCCGTTACCGTTTTATAAACCTGGGGATATTTTTCTTTCACATGTTTTGCAAAAAGGTTGTACTGGGTCTTATCCTGTCTGTAATAATTCCTCAGGGAGGACGCACAAAAATTAACATACATGGCCGTTTTCCATTTTTCAAGCATTGTTTTATCCAACAACGCGTTTCTCATTGCCAATTCGTAGGAGGTATCAATATAGGCCAGGTTGTCAATACAGGTCTGCGCCTGGGGAACCGAGGATGTATAATTCCCTTCATGCCTTCGGGCCACATAGGTCACCTTATCAATGAACGCCGCATCTCCGGTAAGCAGCAGTTGCAGTATGTTCTGTATGTCAAGGGAAATGGGAACAGGTTTTTTTGTGTCCAGGCTTACCAGTTTCTCCCGGTCTATTAAAGTACCACCATAACTAATGGAGTGGCAAGCGGGAAACCGAAGAAAAACCTCTTTCCCCGGCACAAATGGCACCTTATAAAAACTGTCTTTATAAAACGGGTAAGATTCGTCTGTAAAAAAATCATTGCTATGGACGATCTCAGAAACATTGATACCGGTAACCACCGTTACGTTAGGGTATTCCTGAATTTTTTTCACTGCCGCTGAAATGAAACCATCATTGCCCAAATAATCATCCGAAGAAACAAAGCTGATGTATTTCCCCTTTGCCAACTCATTGGTGCACTTTATGAAATTAGCTATCATCCCAATATTGGTTTCATTGGTGAAATACCTGATCCTGGGGTCGGGCAGGCATTTTTTTATTATTTCATCCGTATTGTCAGTACTGCAATTGTCGCTGATGATGACCTCCAGGTTGGAATAATCCTGCGCCAAAGCGGAATGGATCGCTTTTTCTATGAAATGGGCCCGGTTATAGGAGGTAATTACGATACTTACCAGCGGTAATTGCATATTGATATCGCTTGATCCTGTCATTAAATATTAAGTTTTGAACATTTGCTCCTAAACACTGCCGACTCCACATATATTGCGAGCAATGGAAATATTTTTGCAAAAATACGAACAATTAATTCAAGGGATGACGGCCCTTAATGGATCCTGTGTCATTAATAAAATAATTACCGGGTCATAGCCTTCCCACTATCATTTGCCCCATCTTTTTAATTTCATCAAAGCAAGGTAACCCATACTGAAAAACAGGCATAGGATATTCTTCCTGTTTTTTGCCACAAGGTTGAGTACTCCTTTAGGATAGTTTTCCCGGGTAATGGTGACAGTTTCATCGATGGTTTCTGGTGTACGCTTTTTAAAACGTAAATAATACGCAATGGGAAAAACTGCTTGAGTAAAAAATATTTTCTTTGCCTTTTTTGCCATACCGGCACGCAGGGGGATATTGTTGCTTAAAGCATCGCTTTCCAGGTTATCAAATATTCCTGCGATATCCCGCAACACATAAGGCGTCCGGCTATGGTGTTCATCCCTTACCCATTGCCTTATGGCGCTTAGCGCCTTATTCATACAATAAACCCCACCAGCACATTGTACCAGTTTTATTATCATATCCACGTCCCCGGCAAAAGAATACTGTTGTGAAAATCCGCCTGCTCTTTGATAGTCCTCCGTTTTAAACAATATCCCTCCCCAGGTACAGTGCCGGCGCTTAATATAGGTCTTTAAAAAAAATGCTGCCGGATAAAATCCTGTAACCCTTTTATCAGGGTGCCACTTCGATTCAGGGATCTCTTTTACAAAATACAAGGGTACGCTATAACTGAATGAAATTTCAGGATAGCGGGTAAAAGGCTCCAGGTGTTCCCCGATCATATTGGGGTACAGTATGTCATCGGAAGATAAAGGGCAAATGTATTTTCCCCGGGCATGCGAATAGGCGAAGATAAAATGTTCAA
Source organism: Bacteroidota bacterium (assembly GCA_043781975.1). GTDB lineage: Bacteria > Bacteroidota > Bacteroidia > Chitinophagales > Chitinophagaceae > Ferruginibacter. The sequence goes on along the minus strand of JAYWAZ010000183.1, from coordinate 835 downwards.
TGATTGGGAGGAACCGGTCAGGCCTAATCATCCTTATCCTTGTATCTGAACGCGCATATCCGGCTATGATCAAAGCATTACTATCATCGGAGTGATTATCGGAAATGATTATCTCTATATTCCTGTAGGATTGGCCGACTGCGCTTTCAATGCTCGTTCTTAAAAAGATCTCCTCCTGGTTAAATACCGGGATGACGATGCTGACAAGGGGCGGTGTATCATCTTCCTTTTTTCCCATTAGGCATCATGTTTTGAAGGTTTTTTTTCATAAACAACCTGGTATCAGGCATATTCAATAAAGAAACCAGGAAGGTAACACCTAAAATACAAGCCATCAGTAAAAGATTCAACTGCAGTTCCGGAAAAAAATAATGTAAGCCGAATTTAATGAGCATGACTGTCATCAGGGGAGGGATCAATGGGACCAGCGTATCGTTCCAGTACCATTTCAATAATTCGCCCTTTAAAATTTTACGGTGCATCAGTGGCTGGCTGATGATCACGTAGCCAGCATTTAAAATGAGCCAGACAAAAGTTGCGCCCATCACGCCATAAAGACCCGTCCACAAAAAAAGCATGGGCACCAGTATAAGGGTGGCAATGGTGTTTTGGTAAATTGTGAATTTCGTCCACCCGTTGGCGATGATCAGGTTATATGGCATCACCATCAATGCATTGAACATGCTGCCCAGTATGAGGACCCTTGCCAATAAATAAGTATTATCAGTGGTAACACTGTTTTTTGTCCATATCCTTAATACGTCATGGATAAAAAATACCAATACCAGGCATATTGGAAAAATAAGCGTTGCCATCAGTTTGCAGGCCTGGTGGT
>JAYWAZ010000182.1:0-4907 GCA_043781975.1 Bacteroidota bacterium | reverse complement strand
AACTTTTCCGTCATTCATCAGCACACCCAGGCGCCAGTTCAGTAATTGCGCCTTGGTGATCTCGGTGATCATCTCGGCCAGTTTTTTTTGCTGTAGCTGGAAACCACCGATGGGTTTGCCGAATTGGATCCTTTCCTTACTGTAATTCAAAGCCGTATCATAACAATCCATCGCAGCCCCGATGGCTCCCCAGGCGATACCATAGCGTGCCTTCGTTAAACAACCCAGCGGCCCCTTCAATCCTTTTACATTGGGTAAGATATTTTCTTTTGGAATTTTCACATTGTCAAAAACCAATTCACCGGTGGCGCTGGCCCTTAAGCTCCACTTTCCATGCGTGGTTGGCGTGGAGAAACCTTCCATACCCCTTTCAACGATCACACCATGTATCTCACCTGTTTCATCTTTTGCCCATACAACAGCCACTTGTGAAAAGGGGGCATTGCTGATCCACATCTTGGCACCGTTTAAAATGACATGATCGCCGGCGTCCTTAATATTGGTAAGCATACCACCCGGATCACTGCCGTGATTGGGTTCTGTTAGTCCAAAGCAACCCAGCCATTCACCGCTGGCCAGTTTGGGTAAATATTTATTGCGCTGGGCTTCATTGCCGTATTGATAAATGGGAAACATTACCAGGCTTCCCTGCACGCTGGCTGTTGAACGCACACCGCTGTCGCCGCGTTCCAGTTCCTGCATCATCAAACCATAACTTATATAATCCAGTCCGCCCCCGCCGTATTGTTCCGGTATCGTCGGACCAAAGCAACCCAGGTCACCCAGCTGTCTGATGATCTGTTTTGGAAATTCGGCCCGCTGCGCATAGTCCTCGATGATAGGTGAGATCTCTTTCTTTACATAATTTCGTACACTCTCACGAACCAGTTTTTGTTCTTCGGTAAGTAATTCATCCACGTTAAAATAATCCGGAGATTGAAAGTTGTCTGTTTTGGCAGCCATAGATTTGGTTTGTTGTTTGTGGTTTGTTGTTTTTGGTTACCGGCATTTGTACATTGCTGAACACTGTTGTCCCGATAGTTATCGGGACTCACTTGTACGGTATACCTGTATTGAACTTAAGATCGGTTTTCATCCGTAAAAATCCGGGTCATCCGTGTTTCTATCCGCAAAGATAATACCTTCGACCTGACGAATTTTGTTGTTTTTTCGACGGGATGCAACATTGTCAGAAAAGCCTTGTCTCTTATTTATAAAACCTTAATTTTTGGAATTGACTGTATTGCCAAAACCCGCCAGCACCGTGGCCGGAGAAGAAGAACTGATCAGGCGAAGCCTAGAGGGCGATGCGCTGGGGTATAAACAATTATACCAGCGTTATTCCAGGGCCATGTACAATACCTGTTTGCGTTTATTGAACAATGTGGCCGAGGCCGAAGATGTTTTGCAGGAAAGTTTTATCGAAGCCTTTAAGAACCTGCAAACTTTTGAAAAACGCACCAGTTTTGGCGGCTGGCTGAAACAGATCTGTATCAACCGGAGCATCAACCAGCTGAAAAAAAGGAGGATCGAATGGGTGGAGATCGAAAAACTGGCTGACCTGGACAAGGCCGAAGAACCCATGGTTGATGAACAGGAGACAGGACTGAAAGTGGCCTCCGTAAAAAGAGCCATCATGATGCTGCCCGCCGGCTACCGTACCGTTTTGAATCTATACCTGCTGGAAGGCTACGACCATGAGGAGATAGCAAGCATCCTAAATGTGGCCGAATCAACTACCCGTACCCAGTTTATCCGTGCCAAACAAAAATTACTGCAACTGTTAAAAGAAACAACATGAATGACCATTTAGAAAAATTCATTGAAGACAACCGGGAAGAATTTGATGATGCAGTCCCCTCCGCGAAAGTATGGGAGCAGGTAGAGACCGCGATCACATTGAAAAAGAAGAAGCCGCTCCTGTTGACCCCGATTTTTAAATGGAGCATAGCCGCCTCACTATTGCTGATGACGGGCACCGGCATCTATTTCCTGGTGAATAAAAGCAGACCCGTGGAAAGAGGAATACCCACAACAGAAATTAAGACCGAAATACCCGATGCACCACCGGAAATGAACCAGTTCGCCCTGTTGATCGCAATGAAACAGGAAGAACTGAAAACACTTGGCAAGGAACAACCGGAGCTTTATCAACAATTCGCCACCGATATCAACCAACTGGACAGTTCCTACAAGGCCCTGAAAAACCAGCTTAGCGTTACGCCAAACCGTGAAATGCTGATAGAAGCCATGATCCAGAACCTGCAGCTGCAGCTGAACGTTTTGAACCAGCAATTAAACATCATTCATCAAATCAAACAATCAAAAAAGTATAGCTATGAAAAAAATGATCAGACAATTTAATCTGTTGCTGCCGCTATTGGCATTGCTGCAACTGAACCTTTTTGCCCAGGATGATAACGCTAAGGGCGAAAGGAAATATGAATTCACCAAAACAAAGGCCGTTAATAAATCCTATAACGTTTCCTCGTCCGACAAGCTTAATATTGACAACTCCTTCGGTAAAGTGGAAGTGCATACCTGGGAAAGGAACGAAATAAAAGTAGACGTGAATATTGAGGTATCGGCCACCAAAGAAGAACTTGCTCAAAAGATAATTGATGGCATTTCGGTGAGCGATGCACAAAGCGGCAAGGAAATCTCTTTTAAGACCACCATCAAGGGCTCAGATAATTCAAAAGGTGAGAAAAGTTCCATGCACGTGAATTACAGCATTTCCATGCCGGCATCTAATCCCTTGCACATTTCAAACCAATTCGGCGCGACCACAGTTCCCGATTACCGGGGTGAGATAGAACTGAACAGCAAGTTTGGTTCCTTAACTACAGGCGCATTGTCCAATATCAAAACCATCAACGTTGAATTTGGTAAAGCCAGCTTCCAGAGTATCACTAACGGTACCGTAACCGTGAAATATTCAAAAGCCGAATTCACGAAACTGGTAGGAAACATCAAGCTGAACCTGGAATTCAGTGGCAACACCAAAGTGAACCTGGATAACAGTCTTACCAACCTGGATGTGAAAGCTTCCTATTCAAGCGTCAATCTTAGGCCAACCAGCGACCTCTCTGCTTCCTATTCCATCTATACCAATTTCGGCAGCTTAAAGAACAACACTTCGGTGAAATTCGATGGTGATGATAACGAGGATAGCAGGGGGCCTAAATTCGACCATAAATACAGCGGTAAATCCGGAAGTGGTTCCATTCCCGTTAAAGTGAATACCAATTTTGGAAAAGTGATCCTGGGAGAACCAGGTCCGGATGATATAAAGGATAAGGAAAAGTCAAAATCAAAATCCCGGACATCATAAATTCAGTATAGCCAGGACACATAAAAGGTCCGCAATACGTTGCGGGCCTTTTGCATAAATGTCAAATACCTTTTTAAGGTGATCAACATTTTCAGTATTAAGGCGTGAAGGTAAAAGTTAATTCAGTAAATTGTACACATGGCATTTTCTTACCTGGCATTGGGCGATAGCTATACCATCGGTGAAGGCGTTTTGCCGGAGGAGAATTTTCCTTCACAAACGGTGGGGCTTTTAAATAGTACCGCTGTCGGGGCCGATGGCCGCCGACAGGGTTTTGCAGCACCCCAGATCATTGCACAAACCGGGTGGACAACGGATGAACTGGATTCCGCTATCGATGCGGCGGCTGTTTCAAAAAATTATGATCTTGTTAGTTTACTGATCGGAGTGAATAACCAATACCGCGACCGTGGTGTGAGTGAATACAAGACCCAGTTCGACCACCTGTTGCAAAGGGCCTTGCATTTCGCCGGTAATAAAACCAGCAACGTTTTTGTTTTGTCGATACCGGATTGGGGCGTTACGCCCTTCGCCGAAAGGAAGGACAGGCATGCCATTGCCGCTGCCATTGATGCTTATAACGCGGCCGCAGAACAGATCTGTCAACAACACGAAGTAGTATTCATTGATATTACCACATTACAAAGGCAGGACGGTGATAAGAAGGAATTTCTAGCTACAGATGGCCTACATCCTTCCGGTGCCGAATATGCGAAATGGGCGAAAAAATTATATGGTGAAGTAATAAAAGGAATGACATGACGACGATCACAGAATTCAATGAAGTACAACGTTTACATCGCTGGTGGGTATGGCTGGCGGTGCTGGCATTGAACGGTCTTATTCTTTATGCCATCGTTCAGCAGGTGATACTGGGCAATCCTTTTGGAAATAAGCCGGCTCCAGATATGGTTCTACTACTGATTGAAGCATTTCTGTTATTGTTATTATTGTTTGTTTTTTCCATCAGGCTAAAAACTTCCTTCAATGAAAAGGGAATCTTCTACCGCTATTATCCTTTCCAGTTCAAAACCACGTGCATTGCCTGGCAGGAGCTGAGTGACGCTTATATCCGTGAATATAATTCTTTTTATGAATTTGGGGGATGGGGCATTCGACTGGGCACTCAGAAAGCAGGCAGGGCCATCAATACCTCCGCCTCCTCCCGCAGGGGATTGCAGCTGCAGTTTAAAGACGGCAAGCTGTTGCAGATCGGAACCAGTGATCCGGACAGCATCCAGGAAATTTTAGACCAGTTAATGGCTGAGGGAATTATTCAAAAAAGGATATGACCGGTCAATATTCAAACCTTCTTTTTGCTATGGAATCGTTGGGATGAAAATAATAAATTGCATCAAATAGAAATTCTGGGTTATAAAAGATGCCCTGCCATTTCTGATTGATATTGTTCAGCGATGGCTTTCGCTTCAACAGCAAAATTTTCGGTTTCACCGGCATAGATAATGGCCCTGGAGGCGTTCACCAGTAGTCCGCAATCCGCATTCATGGCGTATTTGCTAACTTCTTCCAGGTTGCCTCCCTGGAAACCGACACCCGGTACCAGCAAGAAATG
>JAYWAZ010000181.1:0-4913 GCA_043781975.1 Bacteroidota bacterium | reverse complement strand
AAGTTAGATCATGGTTATACCGCATTGCTGGAAATTTTGAATATCACCCCCAGACAGTTCACCCCTTCCCTCTTCAAAAAATTATTGGAACAGGCGTTGGATACCAGGGCCTGGATCTGCAAGGGCATTTATGATTCAAGGGCAAAGGACTACAGCAACCCTTTCCGGAAAATGGTGTATGAGACCAATGAAGAAATGAATAAGGTGATCGGAAAACTCGACGAGACCAGCTTCATCCAGGACCAGATGGCCGAACTGGATACCTTGAAAAAACAGGTCAAAGCTGTAGTAAAGAAAATGAAATTAACATAGCTTGCCTACACTTTTATCGTGCTATCGGAATAACCTGCCACTTTTAAAATCCTATCTTTACCCATCAATTTTTGTACGTGAAAAAAATAGTCTCTATTGTGCTTTTTTGGGGTTCCCTGCTTTCTGCCAAAAGTCAAACCCTGGCGCAGATCAAATACACGCTGGATACCACCAGCAACCCCATTGGCTTTGTAAAATATGTGCTGAAAAAGAAATATTTTATTGATACGGTGGCCGTGATGAGTACGGCTTCCTTCCTGGGAAAGGCCGACAGTCTTGCTTATCACGGCAAAGTGGGCAAAGTGTACGGTCCGTTTAAAAAGGATAATATCCTGATCAAGATCCTCTACAAAGCGCCCAATACCTTTTATCATATCAGCCATATCGTACTCGATACTTCGATTTACCGGCCCCGTTTTGCGGAAAGCCTGGCCGATTCGATCATTTTAAAAGTAAAATCCGGTACCACCAGTTTCGAAGCCGCCGCAAGTACCTATAGCGCCGATTATATAACCGCTTCAAAAGGTGGCGACCTGGGCTGGTTCGTAAGGGGTGTGTTATTGCCGCAAATGGACAAGGAACTCACAAAACACAAGAAGGGCGAACTCTTTAAGGTCTGGTCACCAGCAGGCCTGCATATCGTAAAGATCGCCGACAACCCGAAAGAAGATACGGGTTATGCACTGATGCTGAGGGTCATCCTGTAAAAAATAAAAATGAATTTTATACCCGATCAACTGAATGAGATCTTCAATGAAACAGGTTGCCCCAAATGCGGTAGCCCGTTGACCGAACCGGTAAAGTTCACCTGGTGGAGTGGCGTTCTGGGGCCCAAATTATTTCATCACACCCGCTTTACAGAATGTAAGTATTGTTTCAACAGCAAGACCCGGCGGTCCAATACGAATGCCATCATCATTTATTCCATCGTGTTGTTTGGAGCGGCTTTCGCCGTTTTTTTCCTGCTCAGGAATTCATTTCGCTGAACCATTCAAGGGCCAGCGCGTATCCCTTCAGCCCAAGTCCGCTGATAACGCCTTTGGCCTTGCCCGAAACATGGGATAATTTCCTGAACTCCTCCCTGCCGAAAATATTGGAGATGTGTACCTCGATGACCAGGGTACTAATGGCGGCAATGGCATCGCCGATAGCCACGGAAGTGTGCGTGTAGCCGCCGGGGTTAAAAATGATACCGTCGAAGCCAAATCCAACACGCTGAATCTCATTGATCAGTTCGCCTTCCACGTTACTCTGAAAATAAGATATCTCCTGTTTGGGGTATTTTTTTTTGAGGACTTCGAGAAATGATTCAAAAGAATCTTCTCCGTAAATATCCACTTCACGCTTACCAAGCAGGTTCAGGTTTGGCCCGTTTATTATTGCGATTTTCATGGTTACAAATTACATAAATTGTCAGGAATGGTTTCAAAAATCTGCGTGAATCCGCTAAATCAGTTTCATCAGCGTTCCATCAATTGCTGCGCAGCAGCGATATGAATTCATCGAACAAATACCTGCTGTCATGAGGGCCGGGCGTGGCTTCGGGGTGGTACTGCACGGAAAAGGCGGGCTTGTTTTTCAGGCGGATGCCTTCAATGCTTTCATCATTCAGGTTAACATGGGTTATCTCGATTGCCGCGTTGGCTTTCACGGCATCGGGGTCTACGCCAAAGCCATGGTTCTGCGTGGTGATCTCGCATTTACCGCTGATGATATTTTTTACGGGATGATTCAATCCCCGGTGACCGTGGTGCATTTTGAAAGTGGGGATATCATTGGCCAGCGCCAGTAACTGGTGTCCAAGGCAAATGCCGAATAAAGGCTTGCCCGAAGCGAGCACCTGTTTCACTGTCTTCACCGCGTAATCCATGGGGGCCGGATCACCGGGGCCGTTGCTTAAAAAATACCCGGTGGACTTGAATTGCTCCAATACTTCAAATGGCGTCTTTGCATGATGCACTTTCACATAGGCGCCCCTTTCCACCAGGCAATTCAAAATATTTTTCTTGATGCCAAAATCCAGCACGGATATACGCAATTTACTTTCAGGGTCGCCCAAACAATATGCCTCCTTTGTGCTGACGGCGGAAGCCAGTTCCAGTCCGGCCATGGAAGGCACCTGCTGCAATTCTGCTTTTAGTGCGTCGATATCTGTTCCCAGGGAAGAAATGATACAGTTCATGGCACCCTGTTTGCGTATATGCGTCACCAGGGCACGGGTATCAATACCGTCAATAGCCACCACGCCTTGGGCCTCAAAATATTCCTGTAAGGAGGCGTCTGCCATGAAGCGGCTATACCTGTCTTCCAGGTTTCGCCCGATGACAGCCCTGACCTTCACCCCATCGCTTTCCACATCAGAGGCCTTCACACCGTAATTACCGATGTGAACGCTGTTCATGATGAGTACCTGTCCAAAATAGCTGGGATCGGAGAATACCTCCTGGTAGCCGGTCATCCCGGTATTGAAACAAATCTCACCGGTGGCCTTTCCTTTTTTGCCAAAGGAAGAACCATATAGAACGGTTCCGTCATCCAATATTAAAACTGCGGGAGATGATGTTGAAAGCGACATGTATCAAAAGGTTGTGCAAAGAAAAGAATTCAATTGCGAATTGAACAAATAAAATTGCTCACATTTTAGTTTTAAGCCCACGAACTATGCGTCAGACGGTTTAGAACCGTCAAGACGCATAAAAAAAACTCCGGTCATTACACCGGAGCCTTTTTATAAACAGTTGGTTTTATCCGTTACCGGATTATGCTTCTTTATTTTCTTCTGTTGGTGTTTCGGTGGCGGCTTCGGTGGCGACTTCAGTTGTTTGTGTAGTTTTCTTTTTGGCGGCTCCTGCACGGCGTGTCTTCTTGGCCGGTTCAGCACCAGCCTTCTCCGTTCCTTTACCGTATACCTCGTTAAAGTCAACCAGCTCGATCATGGCCAATTCGGCGTTATCCCCGGTACGGGCACCCAATTTGATGATACGGGTATAACCACCCGGGCGGGCGGCCACTTTAGGAGCAACCACGGTGAATAATTCCTTTACCGCATTCTTATCATTCAGGTAGCTGAACACGATACGGTGATTGTGCATGATGGCTTCCTTGGTGGATGTATGCTTTGTTTTGGTGATCAGTGGCTCGATGTAAACACGCAAAGCCTTCGCTTTGGCCAATGTTGTAGTGATCCTTTTGTGGGTGATCAGCTGGCAGCCCAGGTTCATTAAAAGGGCTTTCCTGTGGGAAGCCGTTCTGCTGAGGTTGTTGTTCTTGTTTCCGTGACGCATGACGTTTTAGTTTTAATTCCCTCACACCGTGTCAGGATTTGTGAGGTACTTGTGATATAATGATGCTGGCTGCCAACTGCCGGCTGCCAACTCGTTTTACTCGTCGTCTAATTTCAGCTTACTCAGGTCCATTCCAAAGCTCAATCCCCTTTCGTGCAATACCTGTTCGATCTCGCTGAGGGATTTTTGTCCGAAATTCCTGAACTTCATCAGGTCTTCCTGCTCATACTGTACCAGTTCGCTCAATGAGTTGATCTTGGCTGCTTTCAGGCAATTGAAGGCACGTACGGAAAGATCAAGGTCTTCCAGCGGTGTCTTCAATATCTTGCGCAGTTGCAGTGTTTGTTCATCCACCAGGTCTTCTTTCTTCTCTTCCTTATTGTCGAAAGTGATGTTCTCGTCGGTGATGATCATGAGGTGCTGTATCAGGATACGGCTGGCTTGTTTAACCGCTTCTTCGGGTTGAATGGTGCCATCCGTAACCACGTCCATGATCAGTTTTTCAAAATCGGTGCGTTGCTCCACACGGGTATTTTCAATAGCGTATTTGACATTTTTTATCGGCGTATAGATCGCGTCAACAGGGATATAACCGAAATGCGAGCTCTTTTCTTTGTTCTCTTCCGCAGTTACATAGCCACGGCCTTTCCCGATGGTGATCTCTATGTCAAGCTTGGCGCTGGTATCCATGGTGCAGATCAGCAGTTCGGGGTTCATCACTTCAAATGAAGGAGAAGCGTCGCCGATCATGGCTGCCGTGAATTCTGATTTATTCTTGATAGAAAGGGTCACTTTCTCTAATGCCACTTCATGTTCAACTTTCTTTTTGATGCGCACCTGTTTCAGGTTCAGTATGATCTCCGTTACGTCTTCAGTGATGCCTTTCAAAGTAGCAAATTCATGGTCGGCGCCTGCCACATTGATACCAATGATCGCATACCCTTCCAGTGAATTGAGCAATACCCGGCGCAGGGAGTTACCGATGGTAACGCCATAACCAGGTTCCAGCGGACGAAACTCGAATTGAGCCTCAAACTCGGTTGCTTTCTGAAGAACTATCTTATCTGGTTTAACAAAATTTAAAATGCCCATATTAAATTTTTAATTTTTTAGTGATTAAAAGAAAGTCAAAAGTCAAAATTGAAAACCAAAAACCGGGTGCCAAACTTTTAGGTTTTGCCTTTTTACTTTTTACTTACTATACAATTCCACGATCAGTTGCTCCTTGATATTCTCAGGAACACTTTCCCTTTCAGGATAGGTGATGAAAGTTCCTTTCGTATCCGCTTCGCTCCATTCCAGCCAGTTGAACTTGGC
>JAYWAZ010000180.1:0-4926 GCA_043781975.1 Bacteroidota bacterium | reverse complement strand
TCTATGATACGGTTGGCAACGGTTTGCATGAACTGGTGATCATGTGTGGTCAGCAAAACGATCCCCGAAAAAGCCACCATGCTGTCGTTAAAAGCGATGATGCTTTCCAGGTCGAGATGGTTAGTAGGCTCGTCCAGCATCAGCACATTGGGATTCTGCAGCATCATCTTGCTGACCATGCAGCGCACTTTTTCACCCCCGCTCAGTACGTTGGTCTTCTTTAATACTTCGTCCCCGCTGAACAGCATCTTTCCCAGGAAACCCCTTAAGAAATCTTCATCCACATCCTTTGTACCGGGTGGCACGTATTGCCGCAACCAATCCATCAGGTTGAGTTTATTGCCTTCAAAATATTCGCTGTTGTCATTGGGCAGGTAGGCCGTGGTGACGGTGGTGCCCCATTCGCAGGTGCCACTGTCGGCTTTCAGTTTCCCGTTGATGATCTCAAAGAAAGTGGTGGGTGCGATGGGGTCACGGCTGATGAATGCGATCTTGTCGCCTTTCTGGATATCGAACTTTATTTTGCTGAAAAGGGTTTTGCCGTCAATGGATTTGGAGAGATTATCCACCTGCAATATCTCGTTGCCCACTTCCCGCTCCTGCTTGAAAATGATACCCGGATATTTCCGGTTGCTGGCCGTGATGTCTTCAAAGACCAGTTTGTCCAGTGCCTTTTTCCGCGAAGTGGCCTGCTTGGATTTGGAAGCGTTTGCGCTGAACCGTGCGATGAATTCCAGCAGGTCCTTTTTCTTGTCTTCCATCTTCTTGTTCTTATCCGAAGCCTGCCTGGCCGCCAGTTGCGAACTCTCATACCAGAACGTGTAGTTGCCCGTATAGATCTTTATCTTCTGCTTGTCAACGTCCGCAACGTGCGTGCATACGCTGTCCAGGAAGTGACGGTCGTGGCTTACCACCAGCACGATATTCTGGTAGTCGGCCAGGAAATTTTCGAGCCAGGATATCGTCTCCACGTCAAGGTTATTGGTAGGCTCATCCAGCAACAGGATATCGGGGTTGCCAAAGAGCGCTTGCGCCAGCAATACCCGCACTTTGATGTTGGCGGCAATATCCTTCATCAGCTGTTGGTGCATGCTGTCGTCCACACCCAGTTCACTGAGCAGGGTCGCCGCGTCGCTTTCGGCGGTATAGCCGCCCATCTCGCCAAAATCGTGTTCCAGTTCACCGGCCTTCAAGCCGTCGGCTTCGGTAAAATCTTCTTTGGCATAAATGGCATCGCGTTCATGCATCAGTTTCCACAATTTACTATGCCCCATGAGCACGGTATTCAATACCGACACTTCATCAAACTCGAACTGGTTCTGATTCAGTACCGCCATGCGTTCACCCGGAGTGATATCAATGGTACCCTTGTTGGGTTCTATCTCGCCGCTGATGATCTTCATGAAGGTGGTCTTGCCCGCACCGTTGGCACCAATGATCCCGTAACAGTTGCCCTTAGTGAAACTGATATTCACTTCATCGAACAAAACCCGCTTGCCATAGGCCAGGGTTATATTATTTGCACTTATCATAATTATTAAAAAGTGTGCAAAGATAGCGGATAATGAGCAATGGTTAATGGGGAGTGGGAAGTGGGGAATTTAATGCTCCCCTTCGGGAGATGGGCATTACCGAAATACTTTATTAAACAATTTGCAAAAAATGTCAGAAATTTATAACTCAATCCTGAATGTTCCGGTGTCAGCCTTGCTAATTATAACATGAAAACGATATTCAGCATAGTACTTCTATTTATCACCCAGGCATTATATGCACAAAAGCAAACGACCTTCACCGTTAATTTTGATTTCAATAAGTATGATATAACGCCGATGGCGGCTGCGCGGCTGGATAGTTTTGTAGCCACCATCCTGTCAAAACCCACTTCATTCACCATTGATATATATGGCCATTGCGACAGTGTTGGTAGTAACGAATACAATGATGTGCTTTCCCTGAACAGAACGGAATCGGTAAAAAATTACCTGGCTGCAAAAGGATTGCCCTCCTTCTCTGTCTTTAAAGAAAAAGGATTGGGGAAAAGGCAGCCCCTGAATAATAATGCCACCGATTATGAACGTTTCCTGAACCGGCGGGTAGTCGTTGAGGTAACAATCCCCGGGAGATCGGTTGTTACAATCCCGCAAAAGAAACCCTTTGAAAAAATAAATGACAAACCGGTGCAAAAGACCGTTACCGCTTTTGTGACTGACTCAACAACAAAAGTGGGAAATAAGATCACCCTGAAAAACCTGATCTTTATTGGAGGAAGGCATTTCCTGGTACCTGAATCGTATCCCGTACTCTGGGAACTGCTTAGCGTGATGAACGAAAACCCCAAACTCGAGATCTCCATAGAAGGGCATGTATGCTGCATTCCGGGTAGCAACGACGGTATTGACCTGGACTACAACACTGCTAATTTATCAGAAATGCGCGCCAAATATGTGTACGATCATTTAGTGCGGTATGGGATCTCTCCCAGCCGCTTATCTTATAAAGGCTATGGACACCAGTACCCTGTCGCGGTGTATCCCGAAAAAACAGTTCAGGAAATGGACAGTAACCGGAGGGTGGAAATAAAGATCGTAAGTAAGTAAGCTTTCCCAGGTCTGAACAGATTTAAAAAAACATGGTCAAATAAAAATGGTTAGGCCGGGGATAATATCTTTTATCAAATTATTTGCATTAAATGTATGAGATTTATGCAGCTATCTTTTAAAACGAAATGATCATCACCTCAAATAAACGCATGAAAATATTCTTCGGCCTGCTTTTGGCCCTTACCGCGCCGGCCTTATTCGCTCAAAAACACGATAAGTTCACCGTTAATTTCGATTTTAATAAAAATGATATAACGCCGGCAACAGCCGCAAGGTTAGACAGTTTTATAATTGCCCTGCAATCAAAACCGGCCAGTTATACCATTGAATTGTTCGGGCATTGCGATAGCGTGGGAACCAATGAATACAATGATGCCCTTTCGCAGAGAAGGGTCATGGCCGTAAAAAATTATTTGACCGGTAAGGGGTTTCAACAGGCCGTTATTGTAATGGAACAGGCCCTCGGTAAAAGGGAACCTCTGAATGATAATGCCACGGAATATGAAAGGTTTTTGAACCGAAGAGTGGAAGTCGCCCTGAACAGTCATGAAGCACCGGTGGTGATCAGGGAAGAAAAGCCCGTGGAAAAGACCATCACGGCCATCGTGGAAGACACCGCAACAAAGATCGGCAGCAAGATCACTTTGCGTGACCTGAATTTCCTAGGCGGCAGGCATTTTCTCCTGCCCCAATCCATGCCAGTTATCCAGGAACTGGTTGACCTGATGAAAAAAAATCCCCCATTGGAAATTTCCATTGAAGGTCATGTATGCTGCCTGCCCGACAAGAGCGACGGTATGGACTTTGACATGGGCACTTATAATTTATCAGAGATGAGGGCAAAAATGGTTTACGAACAACTGATCAGGAACGGCATTGCCGCAAGGCGATTGTCTTATCAAGGATTTGGCCACCGGTTTCCCATCATCCCCTATCCCGAGACGACTGATGAAGAACGTATCACTAACCGCAGGGTGGAGATCAAGATCGTTAATAAATAAGATCCCCAGCAATTATTAAAAGGCCATTCACACCTGTTTCTGAATCCCCGCATCCGCTTGCCGGGGAATTAAGTATTTTTGCCGCAATCGAATCAAAAGGATATGTCAATCATAAGCAGTTTACAGAAGAGCACGATCGATGGTTTATCGGCATTATACAACCAGGCCTTTACGGAAAAAGATTTCCAGGTAAACCAAACCAAACCTGAATTCGAGGGGGATTATACCGTGGTGATGTTCTCATTGGTGAAAACATTGAAATTATCACCCGATGTGATTGGCCGGCAATTGGGAGAGCATTTGATCAAAAACAGCCCGCAACTTTTTTCAAAATACAATATCATCAAGGGTTTTCTGAACCTTACGCTAACGGATGACTGGTGGCTTGAATTCCTTCAAAAGAATTATGATGACACCTGTTTTGGAAAAAAGGAAATGAATGGTAAAAAGGTAATGGTGGAATACTCCTCACCCAATACCAACAAGCCCTTGCACCTGGGCCATTTGAGGAATAATTTCCTGGGATGGAGCGTGGCGGAGATCTTAAGGGCCAATGGCTTTGAGATCATTAAAAGCTGTATTGTAAACGACCGGGGCATTCATATCTGCAAGAGTATGATCGCCTGGCAAATGTTTGCAAACGGGGCCACGCCGCAATCCACCGGAATGAAAGGAGATCATTTTGTGGGTAAATATTATGTACAATTCAACGATGCGTACAATCGGCAGGTGGATGAATTTATTGCTGCGGGAATGGAAAAAGACAAAGCGGAAAAAGAGGCACCCATCATGAAAGCCACGCAGCAGATGTTGCTGGATTGGGAAGCAGGGAAACAAGATGTGATCGAATTATGGAAGACAATGAATGGCTGGGTGTACGAAGGCTTTGACGTGACCTACAAAAGGATCGGCAGTGATTTAGATATCATTTATTATGAAAGCAACACTTACCTGCTGGGTAAAGACATTGTGCTGCAGGGCCTGGATAAAAAGGTATTCTATCAAAAAGAGGACAGTAGTATCTGGATCGATCTTACTGCCGATGGGCTGGATGAAAAGATAGTACAGCGCAGGGATGGCACGGCGGTCTACATCACACAGGATATCGGCCTGCACTTACAGAAATATGAAGAATATAAGATCGACAGGAGCATTTACGTGATCGGCAATGAACAGAACTATCATATGAAAGTGCTGCAACTCATCTGCAAGAAACTGGGATTGCCCAATGCCGATAATATCTATCATTTAAGTTACGGTATGGTTGAACTGACCACCGGTAAAATGAAAAGCCGTGAAGGTACCGTAGTGGATGCCGATGA
>JAYWAZ010000179.1:0-4961 GCA_043781975.1 Bacteroidota bacterium | reverse complement strand
TTTAAGTTTACAGTGCTGCCTACCCTGCGCAGATAAACGATTTGACTCAATACCGGAAGGTGGTAATTTTTACCACCTTCCTTTTTTATCATCGCCCTGGTTCGTGACACACATTGCCCAGGTTCGTGACACACGAACCTGGGCAAGGGCAGTTGCCGGTATTTACGTAATTAAATATTTTTCGCCTGATACAAAATGTCCTTGTATTCTTCTTTCTTCTTCACTATTTTGTAGTTGCATTATTACCTAACATATTTTAAATAAAACTTCTTATGAAAAAGTTGCTTTTATCCTTCACAGGTATTTTTATCGCCATGCTATTTTTATGCAACTCCGCTGGCGCCCAGCAGTACAAGCTGCGCCAGGTGAACAATATGATGGGTATGAAATCAGAGTCGACCATCTATGTCAAGGGTATGCGCAAACGCACCGAAGGGGGAGGTGTGATGGGGATGGGCGCCAACCTTGTTACCATCCAGCAATGCGACCTGCAGCGTACAGTGAAGTTAAATGACAAGAAAAAATTGTATTTTATTGAACCTTTTGTTCAAGAAAAAGAAGAAGTGATCGATGATGATGCAACCCCTTCTTCAAAGCACAAACCTGTGGTACCCAAAAACCAGGACATTGACGTAGCAGATATAAAAAAAGGCGGGGTCATTACCATGTGGTACAGCATCCACGATACCGGCGACCGCAAAATAATCTACGGCTTTACCGCCCGGCATGTGTGGACCATACAGAAAATGAAACCCTCGCCCGACGCCTGCAATATGAAAGATAGTATGATGATGAAGACGGACGGCTGGTATATCGACCTTCCCCAGTTCAATTGCCCGGTGCAATACCGTCCTGCCAGAGCAATGCGGCCACCGAATGAAAAAGTAAAACCCGATTGCAGGGACCGTTTTGTAACCCACCGGAGCGGCAAGGGAAAACTGGGATTTCCACTCAGCGAGACAACCACTTTTACAATGGGTGGAAACAGGGAGACGCGTGAAATGCAGACCTCAATTGAAACGCTGGACCTTTCCACGGCCAAACTGGATTCCATGCTGTTTGAGATACCGCCCGGCTACCAGGAAGCAAAGACAGAAAATGAGTTGCAGGACAAGATGAATGCCAATGACTTCATGAAGGATATCATGGATAAGGCCAAACAGAACAATGAGACCAGGGTCATCAATGAAGTGAAGAAGCCCGGTATCCTCCGTATCGGCGTTTATGCACCAACGGGAGATGAACAGGTACAGGCTTCCGTGCTCCAGCAGCGCATGGTGGGCACGCTCAATGACGGCACAATAGAAGCGGTGGCCATCGCCTCGGAAGCCGAGGCCCGGAAACTGAACTGCGATTACACCCTCGGCACCAACTTTACAAAAATAAAATCGGCCAATAAGATCGGTAACCTACTTAAGGCCATTAAAAACGCCGACCCCAATGCACCCGGTACCTTTACCATACAGGCCAGTATCGCGTTGAAGGCCCTTGCCGATGGCTCTTTGCGCACCGAACAAAAAGTAGACGGCAAATATGAGGGAAAGGTGGATGATGCCGCCGGTAAGGCCCTGGATGATGGTTGCAGGGAAGTGCTGAAGGCCTTGAAGCAGTAATGGATCCCTGATACTGAATGGAGTTCAATCAGTGAAAAGGTCTTCAATATCCTGGAGTGTATCCAGGATACCATATCGGTTAAAAGCCGCAAAATAATTTTATATTTGGCAGTATAAAGCCAAAAATATGTTCAGAGCCACCTTACTTTCTGCCTGCCTGTGCTGTTCCATCGGGGCATTTGCCCAAACAGCCGACAGCGGCAGTTTCTACCTCCATAAGTTTGCGCAGAACATCGGTAAGGAAACCTATAGGCTTTCCCGTAATGGGGACAGGGTAACCTATGATATTGATTTTAAGTTTACCGACCGCGGCACCCCGGTGCCATTGAAAGCGCAATTGGTTACCACAAATGATCTTGAACCCATCAGCCTTTTCATCAGAGGAAATACATCCCGCTTTTCCGTGATCAATGACACCATTCGCATCCGCAATAAGCGCGTATCCATAAGGGTGGACGACTCGGTGCACAGCGAAGTGCTGAAGCCCATGACATTTCCCGTTGCAGGTTATTCTCCCGGCACGGTCCAGGTGGCTTTATTGCGGTACTGGAAAAAACACGGCGAACCCAGGAATATTTCCATGCTGCCATCCGGAACTGTAAGCATCAGCAGGCAGGGGATGGACACGATAAAAAGCAATACCATGCCTTCAATCACGGTGCTCCGGCGCTATGTATTGAGTGGCCTGGTCTGGGGTAACGAGATCATCTGGACGGATCCAAATGACAACCTGGTCTGCCTCATCACCAATGATGCGGAAGGGGATAAACTGGAGATGATGCGGACTGACCTTGAACCTCTGCTGCCCGAATTCCTTAGCCGCGCCGCTACCTACGGCATGCAATTGTTCAGTTCCTCTTTTAATGCGGATAATACCAAGAACAAGGTATTGGTGATCACGGGTGGTAATATCGTTGACGTGGAAGGCAGTAGCACCTTGAATAATTACGACCTCCTCATCGAGGACGGTATCATTAAGCAGTTAGCCCAGGCCGGTAGTTTCCAGGTGCCTGCGGGCGCGACTGTGATAGACGCCAGGGGCAAGACCATCCTGCCCGGACTTTGGGATATGCATGCCCATTTTGAGCAGGCGGAGTGGGGGCCCGCCTACCTGGCGGCCGGCGTTACCACGGTAAGGGACTGCGGCAATGAATTCGTTTATATCAATGCGGTGAAGTCGGCCATCGACGCACACCAGGGCCTGGGCCCCTTTATAATCAAGGCGGGTATCATTGACGGGCCAGGCCCGCTGGGACTTGGCATTGTAAGGGCAAGCACGAAGGAAGAAGCAATAAAGGCCGTGGACATGTACAAGGAAAACGGCTTTGCGCAGATCAAGATATACAGTTCCGTAACGCCCCCGGTTGTAAAAGCCATTTGCGACGAAGCGCATCGTCTGGGCCTTAGCGTTACCGGGCATATCCCGCAGAATATGAGCACGCGGGCGGGTATCGATTCGGGGATGACCATGGTGAATCACATGCAATTTGTTTATGCCATGATGAAGAAGAAGCCCGACAGATCGGTTGACCTGCAGGATTCCGCCAATATCGCCGCACTGGATTACCTGCTCAGGAATAACGTGGTCATTGACCCCACCATGGGCGTATATGAAATGATATTTCGTTCCGTCAAGGATAATATACTGGACATGGAGCCTAATTTTTACAACCTTCCGGAACCCCTGCAGTCCCTTTTTGCAAGTACGGGCATGCCGCCCGAGCAGGCAAAGGGCCAGCAGCCCCGCTTTCAAAGTATGCTTGGCCTGGTAAAAGCCCTGTATGATAAGGGTATTCCGGTTGTTGCCGGCACGGATATGGGCTTTCCCGGTTATAGCCTGGCCCGGGAACTGGAACTTTACGTGATGGCAGGCCTTAGTCCGATGGAAGCCATACAAAGCGCCACCATTGTGCCTGCACAGGTGATGAACATGCAAAAACAAACGGGTATGATACGCATCGGGAGACAAGCCGATATACTTATACTTAGTGCGGATCCCCTGCAAAATATCCGCAACCTGCGCAAGGTATGGAAGGTGATCAGGGATGGCCAGGTATATGATCCCGCCCTGCTTCATAAGATGGTTGGCTTTAAGAATTGATCAGGTTAAAATGAACAGTACACGGCAAAGATAATATTGAAGAAGGCTGAATGGGCTCAACATATTGATCATATATCCTGGTGATGGCCAGGTTTTGAGCCGATAATTTTTTTTACACCTGTCTAAAATAGATTTTTTTTATTTATTTCAAAAGCTTGCAAATGATCCTCCTGCTATAGATGTTCCAATCAATCTCTGCCGCTTAGGTTCTTCAGTCACGAACCCGGGCACCAAACATTTACCTTTTTTCATTTTTATCGCTATATTGTATTCTACTTTCCGTTATATGGGTAAACGATTATTCATTCTATTTGTCACACTCTTTTTTTGGCTGAATAGCGGCATGGCGCAAAACATGGGCATCTTACCCTTATCGGGCATCCGTTATTTCAACGAAGGCATATGGGCGAAATCGATCGAGGTTAAAATTGACGGCGACCGGCTTCTGAACAACCGCCTGCCGCTGAATAAGGAAATAGAGATTAGCCTGGTGCAACCAACTGGTTTTACCGCCGACAAGAAGACAAGGGCCGTATTCGCCGGGGCGGAGTACACGCTGGTATCCGCGAAAGGAGATGTCATAATAAAGAATCCCAACCTGTTTTTACTGAATGAAGCCAAGGGTTTTGCCGTCAAGGATTTTAAAACCCTGAGCATGAAATTTGGCATCAATGAGGCCCTGGTGAAATACAATTCCACTTGTACCATCAAGATCCGCGTATATGATCTCAAAGGGAAGAACCAACTGCGGCTTGAATTCCCGGTAAATACCATCCGCTATGGGGAAACGGTCCGGCTTACGAAAGTTGTGAACGTTAAACCGGTCAAATCACCGGCCAACGCGAACTGTATCATCGCCGGCCTGAGTGCCAGGAATATGGTGTTTGCCATTGATACAACGATGAAGGAAAATCGCAAGATGGCCTATGCCAGCCTGGATATTTTAAAGATCGTGGGATCGAGCCTGGGCGACATGTTCCAGGGAAAGGAAAGTTTTTGGGTGTACGATCTTAACCTCAACGAAATAAAAATAACCGATATACTCCTGAAGCAGGTGGCAGGCGCTTTGGAGAACAGCAATATCGATTATACATTAAAGATACCCTTCCGTTTAAAGACCGCTCCGCCGAAAGGTTATATCGTCCGCTTTCGCTGGGAAAGCGCCGACAAGACCCAGGTGATAGAAGTGGTGGTTACGATATAGGTCGCCCCTGTGTTTGTTGATGGAGCATAAAAAATGTTCAATG
>JAYWAZ010000178.1:0-34089 GCA_043781975.1 Bacteroidota bacterium | reverse complement strand
TTCCTTGCTGTTGCTGAAACTGAAGGCGTCATTGAGTAAAAAGTAGGAACCCTTATCCACGGTATATTTGTAGGCGTATTTGGCGATCTCCAGTTTGTTGTTCTCAAAACTGAACTGCTGCACGATCTGTTTCACCTGTGCCGTGGTAAAATAATTTTCGGCGATCACCTGCTTTGCGAGACTAAGTTTCGTGTTATCGAAGGTTTCATTCTTCAGGCTCAGCCGGAACTGATCAAAGGTCCTGTCGTCCATGGCGCGGATGCCATAAACGTTGTTCCCGTTGTCCCGGTTATCGCCCCAGTCATCCTCTTCTTCGTTATAATAATCCTTTCCCAGGGGTTGTTCGTCAATAAAGGCCTTGCCGAAACGGTTGATGACGATGTCAACGAAATACTGTGGTTTTAGATACAGATTACTGTTGTACACCAACTGGTAGCCGTTGCCGAAACCAAAGCCACCCCGCCCGTTCTTAACCTGGAATATCCTGATGGTATGATAGCCCTCGCTAAGGTCACTGATCATGACGGTGTTGTTGTTACTCCGGTATTTATTGCCATCCACCATTACCCGGAAATTGGAATTACCCGTGGATGAGATACTGAGCTTTGATGGTCCGTAATAGGCATAGAGCGTAACAGACAGGATCATTGCAGTTAAAAGTGTAAATGTTTTTTTCATACCTGTGTTTTACAGTTAAATTCAAATGCTGTGCCGTTACCACAGATCGGGTACTTAATAAAAAGTTAAAGAAAAAAAAAGGCGGCATTTATGCAAATACTTCCCCTTCTACATCCTATTGGTTGGGCCTTTAAAATTGAATTCCCGTTAGGCACTGCTGTCAACATATTGTATCTTGTAATTAAAATTGATCAACCATGTTTTTAAGAAGAATATTGCCGGTGGCCCTGTTGCTGATCTGCATCTCCCAGGTATTGATGGCACAAAAAAAAGATGATTATATAAAGAACTGGAAAAAAGTGGAGGCCTTTGAAAACAAGGAACTTCCTAAAAGCGCTCTTCAGGAAGTGCTGGTCATTTACAACCTGGCCGTGAAGGAAAATAACGACGCCCAGCAGATAAAAAGTTGCATGTACCAGGTAAAGTACCGCAACATGATCGAAGAGAACAGCCAGGAGAACAATATCTTCTTTGTGGACACCCTGATCGAAAAGGCAAAGGTTCCTGCAAAAAATATCCTGCAAAGCATGCAGGCCGAGATGTTCTGGCACTACATGCAAAACAACCGCTGGAAATTCCAGGACCGCACTAAACTGGCCAATGAAAAAAGCAGGGACATCACTACCTGGAGCATGGATAAACTCTATGCCACGGTATCCAGGTTATATAAAGCCTCGCTGAACAATGGCCCGGTTTTAAAATCAACGCCTGTGGATCAGTTCGACCCCGTTATCATCAAGGGAGAGTATACCCGTCAATTACGGCCCACACTCTTTGATTTCTTAACGCACCGCGCCCTGGCTTTTTTTATGAACGACGAAGCCGACCTTACGAAACCTGCCTACCAGTTCAAGATCCGGGAAGCCCTGGCATTGGCGCCCGCCGCGGAATTCATCAACGCTTCCTTTAAAACAAAAGATACCGCATCACTGCAACACATGGCCCTGCTGCTCCTGCAGGACATCCTGAAATTTCATGCTTCGGATGCGAAACCCGATGCCTTTATCGATGCCGACCTCGTCCGCCTGAATTTCGTGAACCTATATGGCGTAATGGATGATAAGGAAAAATGGTATGAAGCGGCACTGAAAAATATTGAAAACAAATATCCCGATAACCCGGCGATCGCGGAAGCCATGTTCTTACGCGGATCCATCTACTATAACCGTGGTCAGGGTTATGATCCTGTCACCAAAACAGATAATCAGTATGAGATTAAAAGGGCCAGAGAACTTTTTGAAACAACGGCGGCCCGCTTCCCCAATTCGGAAGGCGGTGTAAAAGCCAGGAATTTCATCAACCAGTTATTACTGCCTGCATTGAACCTGGAAACGGAGAAAGTGAATATCCCCGGACAGCCCTTCCGTACCCTGGTAAAATATAAGAACATCAAAACACTTTATTTCCGCGTCATTAAAACAACCCGCGATGAAATGAAAAGGATAGACCGGAGGGAATACGACAAACTCTGGAAATATTACACCGACATGAAACCGGTGAAGAGCTGGAGCATTTCCCTGCCCGACCTGCAGGATTTTCAGCAACACGCCACTGAAATAAAAGTAGACGGGTTGCCAAATGGTTTTTATTTCATCCTGGCCAGCATTGATGAAAATTTTTCGCTTTCAAAGAATATCATGGCCCGCCAGGTCACCTATATCAGTAATATCAGCTATGTACATAATAACAGCAACGA
Source organism: Bacteroidota bacterium (assembly GCA_043781975.1). Classification (GTDB taxonomy): domain Bacteria; phylum Bacteroidota; class Bacteroidia; order Chitinophagales; family Chitinophagaceae; genus Ferruginibacter. The sequence continues at coordinate 31,715 of JAYWAZ010000178.1, read as the reverse complement.
ATATTATGTACTCAACCGCGATAACGGGCAGCCCCTTTTCAATACACAGGTACAATTGTGGGAAACGGTGTACAATTACCAGACCAGCGCCTACGAAGAAAGAAAGGCGGAAAAGTATACGAGCGATAAGAATGGTTTCTTCAAATTAAGGGAAAACAAAGATTATCACAGCTATTTATTCCAGCTCAATTATGGCGGTGATGAACTGTTCCTCGACGAAAATAATTATTACAATGTTTACAACAGTTATACGCCCGAAGTAAAGCCCCAGTCTTTTTTATTTACAGACCGCTCGATCTACCGCCCCGGGCAAACGATCTACTTCAAAGGCATCGTTATACAAAGAGAGATCAACGCCGCCAGGAGCAGGGTCATTCCCAATTTTACCACCCGGGTTTTTTTAAGGGATGCCAATGCACAGAAGTCCGCTGAAATTACCTTAACCACCAACGATTTCGGCAGCTACAAGGGTTCATTCAAATTGCCCGAAGGATTAATGAACGGTCAATTCAGTTTATATGATACGGCTACCAATGCCATGGTATATTTGAGCGTAGAAGAATATAAACGTCCCAAATTCTTTGTCGACATTAAAAAACCAAAAGGCACTTATCGTTTAAATGACAGCATCAAAGTGACCGGTACCGCCAAAGCATATGCGGGAAATAATATTGACGGCGCGAAGGTAAAATTCCGCGTGGTACGTAAGATACAGTACCCCGTCTGGTGGGACTGGTTCTATTACCGCGGAGGTTTTGGAAAAAATGAGGAAACGGAGATCACCAATGGAGAGATGAGTACAGACGCGAAGGGCAAATTTACCATCACTTTCAAAGCCATGCCCGATGAAAGCGTTGACAAAAAAGACCAGCCCGTTTTTCATTACGAAGTGAGCGCCGACATTTCAGACATCAACGGCGAGACCAGGAGTGGCAGCACTTCCGTAGCCGTGGCGTACCAGATGCTACAACTCAGCATCAGCATGCCGGATGAGATATTGGCCGACAGTCTGAAGCGGCTGTCCATATCCAGTACCAACCTGAATGATCTTTTTGAAAAGACAAAAGTGCAGGTGAGCATACAAAAAGTGAGATCACCTTCAAAAATATTCCGCGACAGGTTATGGGATATGCCCGACCAGTTCACGATGAGCAAAGAAGAATACTATGGTTACTTTCCTTACGACGTGTACAAGAACGAGGACAAAGTGCAAAGCTGGACATTGGGAGACAGGGTCTTTGACAAGGCGGATTCAACAAAGGAGAACGGCGACTGGGGATTGGGCAGCAGTAAATGGGAAACCGGCTGGTACAAGATCATCGCCATCGCAAAGGATAAGTACGGCGAAGAAGTAAGGGCGGAAAAATTCATAGAACTTAAAAGCGGTTTGCCCGATGAAAAAATAAATAAAGCGGTAAGTGTTACTGCACAAAAACTGATCGCGGAACCTGGGGAGCAGGTCAGTTATACCATCAGCACGGGTTTTGATAAGATATGGCTTATCCATACGCTGAACAAAGTGAATAAGGCGGCCGAAACAAATTATTATGAATTGAACAGGTCATCGAGATCATTTCAATCAGCAGTAACAGAGGCTGACCGCGGCGGTATGGCCATGTCGTATATTTTTGTGCAGCACAACCGGGTGTATAAAGGCAATCAAAGCTTCAGCATTCCCTGGAACAACAAGGAACTGGCGATCAGTTATGAAACATTCAGGGATAAACTTTTGCCGGGAAGCGAAGAAAAATGGAAAGTAAAGATCAGCGGGAACAAAGGCGAAAAAGTGGCAGCGGAATTATTGGCCGGCATGTATGATGCAAGCCTTGACCAGTTCAAGCCCCATAGCTGGAACAGTTTGAACATCTGGCCGGGCCTTTATAACATCGTGAACTGGTCAGAGAATGGATTTACCATTGCCAATTCGGAAGAATACAATAAAAGGGATTATACCAATTTACCCGTACCCTACAGATCCTATGATGCGCTTAACCCCGTCTTTGGATATGAAGAGGGATATAGCAACTATTACTTCAGCGCGGGAGATATGAGGCACATGAAAATGCCGCCGCCGCCTCCTCCTTCGTCCGTGATGGAAGAAGTTACTTTAACAAGATCTGCCGGCAAAAGAGATAAAAAACAAAAAAATGTAGAAACAGATAAGGACGGCATCCTGGATGCAGTAGATAAGACTCCAGACACGGTTTCAACCGGGCAAACGGGCGCCGGCAACGGCAATATCCAGGTCCGTAAGAATTTCAATGAAACCGCTTTCTTCTTCCCCGACCTTAAAACAGATGCCGATGGTAATGTGGAATTTTCCTTTACCATGCCCGAAGCGCTCACACAATGGAAGCTGATGACGATGGCGCATACCACCGAACTGGCAAGCGTATACGCAGAAAAGAAAACGATCACGCAAAAACCGCTGATGGTGCAACCCAATGCACCAAGGTTCATGCGGGAGGGCGACCGCATGGAGTTCAGTACAAAGATCGTGAACCTCGGAGACAGTGAAGTGACCGGCATGGCTCAGCTGGAATTACTGGATGCGGCCACCAACAAGCCCATTGACGGCTGGTTCAAGAACATGTTCCCCATGCAATACTTCACCATCGCGGCCGGGCAGAGTGCAGCCGTAAAATTTCCGATTGAGATCCCTTTTAATTTCAATTCAGCAATGACCTACCGGATCAAAGCCATCACCAAACCCAATAAGGCCGGTGAAACTTTTTCCGACGGTGAGGAAATGGCCCTGCCCATACTCACCAACCGGATGCTGGTGACCGAATCGATGCCTATCAATCTCCGCAATAAGAACACAAAAGGCTTCAGGTTCGAAAAACTATTGAACAGCGGCGTCAGCAATACCATCAGCAATCACGCACTAACGGTTGAATATACCAGCAACCCCGCCTGGTACGCCGTGCAGGCATTGCCCTACCTGATGGAATATCCTTATGAATGCGCCGAACAAACCTTTAATCGTTATTACGCCAATACCCTGGCCACTTATATCAGCAATTCCATTCCAAAGATCAGATCGGTTTTTGAAAAATGGAAGAACGTTGATACCGCTGCATTACTGAGCAACCTTCAAAAAAATGAGGAGCTTAAGTCCGCCTTATTACAGGAAACCCCCTGGGTGCTGGAATCGCAGAATGAGCACCAGCAAAAGAAGAACATCGCCCTGCTCTTTGACCTGGTGCGCATGAGCAATGAACAGAACAAAGCCCTGAACAAACTGAAGGAAATGCAGAGTTCGAACGGCGGCTTCGTTTGGTTCAAGGGAGGGCCCGATGACCGTTACATGACGCAATACATCATTACCGGTATCGGCCATTTGAGAAAACTGAACGCTTTATCGGACGACAGCTACCCCAAAATAAAGGCCATGGTGGACAAGGCCGTTCCATACCTTGACAAAAAGATAAAAGAGGATTATGACGACCTGCTGAAGTACAAGGCGATCCTGAAAAACAATAACCTGGGCAGCACCCAGATACAATACCTGTATATGCGGAGTTTCTTCCCCGAGTATGCAATAGCCGTGGCCTCGCAAACAGCGTATAACTATTACCGTGGTCAGTCGCAGAAATACTGGCTCGACAACAGCAAGTACATGCAGGCCATGATCGCCCTGTCGCTCTACCGTACCAAAGATGAAAAGACCCCGAACGCCATTATCAGGTCTTTAAAAGAAAATTCGATCAGTAATGAAGAGCTTGGCATGTACTGGAAGGAATGGAACACCGGCGGTTATTACTGGTACCAGTCGCCCATTGAAAGTCAGGCCATGATGATCGAGGCCTTCATAGATATCGAAAAGAATACCGCCACGGTGGATGACCTGAAGACATGGTTGCTGAAGAACAAGCAAACCACCAACTGGAAAACCACCAAAGCCACCGCAGAAGCCTGCTACGCTTTATTACTCGGTGGCAGCAACTGGCTATCCGAAGAAAAAGAAGTGACCATTAACCTCGGTAACACTGTCGTTAAAAGCACCGATGCAACAACGGAAGCAGGAACGGGTTATTTCAAAAAACGTTTCGAAGCCGATAAAGTAAAAGCCGAAATGGGCAACATAACAGTAACGACAAATTCAGTAGGGTCCAAAGTTCCTCCTTCAGGGGGCGGAGGAAGAAGCTGGGGTAGCATTTACTGGCAATACTTTGAAGACCTTGATAAGATCACCCAGGCCGAGACCCCGTTGAAACTGAATAAAAAACTATTCATCCAGAAAAATACGGATAAGGGCCCGGCACTGGTTGCTATTGCCGATGGCGCTGAACTAAAAGTGGGTGATAAGGTAAAAGTGCGGATCGAATTACGAGTGGACAGGGACATGGAATACGTGCACATGAAAGACATGCGGGCCGCCTGCATGGAACCCACCAATGTGATCAGCCAGTACAAATACCAGGGTGGCCTCGGCTATTATGAAAGCACCAAGGACGCCAGCACCAATTTTTTCTTTGGCTGGCTGGCCAAAGGAACCTATGTTTTCGAATACGAACTCTTTGTAACCCATGCCGGTAATTTCAGCAATGGCATCACCACCATTCAATGCATGTACGCACCTGAATTTACTTCACACAGTGAAGGGATCAGGGTGAATGTTGAATAAAGCCCTCACCTATCCTCTCCCCCAAGGGGAGAGGGACCGAGGGTGAGGCATTTCTAATGCTTTTAAATTATCTTTGCCACTCAAATTTTTGAGTGGTATTTTTTGTGACCCGCCTCGGTGCTGCTATCAGCTTTAGTTGTGTCACTCACTTATACCGCATCAATAATTTCAGCAATTAAACCATTAAGCAATGTATCGTTCTCATACCTGCGGCGAATTAAGAAAAAGCGACCTGGCTCAATCAGTCACCCTTGCCGGCTGGGTACAAACCATCCGCAAATTCGGCAGCATCACTTTTATCGATCTCCGCGACCGGTATGGCATCACACAGTTATTATTCTCCGAGGCCCTGAATGCTGATCTTGACGCCAATCCACTGGGCAGGGAATTCGTACTGCAGGTAAAGGGAACCGTTAATGAACGCAGCAATAAGAATGCGAATATGCCTACCGGTGACATCGAGATCGATGTTACTGAATTTACGGTCCTGAACAGGTCGGCCGTTCCCCCATTCACCATCCAGGATGATACCGATGGAGGCGATGATATCCGGATGAAGTACCGCTACCTCGACCTGCGCAGGAATGCTGTGAAGAAGAACCTGGAATTGCGGTATGCGGTGAACAGGAGCGCCAGGAACTACCTGCATGAAAACAATTTCATGGACATTGAAACGCCCTTCCTGATAAAGAGCACGCCCGAGGGCGCCAGGGATTTTGTGGTGCCTTCAAGGATGAATGCCGGTCAGTTTTACGCATTGCCCCAGTCGCCCCAAACCTTTAAACAATTGCTGATGGTAAGCGGTTACGACCGTTATTTCCAGCTGGTAAAATGTTTCCGCGATGAGGACCTTCGCGCCGACCGCCAGCCGGAGTTCACGCAAATAGATTGTGAGATGGCCTTTGTTGAGCAGGAAGATATCTTGAACATGTTTGAAGGGTTGGTCAAACGGATATTTAAGGATGTAAAGCATATCGATTATCCAGAACAGGTTCCCCGCATGAGCTGGGAAGACGCCATGTGGCAATATGGGAATGACAAGCCCGATATCCGTTTTGAATTGAAACTTTGCAACCTTAAAAAACCCGCCACGGTCTTCCTCAATAAAAAAGACAATGCAGAACTCATCAACGGTGCGGATTTTAAAGTATTCGATGAGGCCGAAACCGTACTGACCATTGCTGTTCCGGGATGCAGTGAATACAGCCGTAAACAAACGGATGAACTTACCGAATGGGTGAAGCGCCCGCAGATCGGCATGAAAGGACTTGTATTCATCAAATGCAATACCGATGGAAGTTTTAAAAGCAGCGTTGATAAATTTTATTCCGAAGAAAAATTAAAAGCGATCGCCGCTGCGTCCGGCGCCAGGGCGGGTGATCTCATTTTGATTGTAGCGGGAGCTGAAGAAAGAACAAGAAAAGCCATCAGCGATCTGCGTATGTACATGGCCGATAAACTGGGCCTGCGCAGGGCGGAGGAGTTTAAATTATTATGGGTGCTGGATTTCCCGCTGTTCGAATACGATGAGGAAGGCAATCGCTGGGTGGCGCGCCATCATCCCTTTACATCGCCCAAACCCGAACAGATCGAGGTGATGATCGGCAATAACCCTGTTATTGACAATGCTGCAAAATATTTAGAACACCCTTATGCCCATATCAAGGCCAATGCCTACGACATGGTGCTGAATGGAAATGAGATCGGCGGTGGTTCGATCCGCATCTACCAGCGCGAATTGCAGGAAAAAATGTTTGCGGCATTGGGTATGGACGCCGCGGAGCAACAACATAAATTCGGCTTCCTGCTCGGCGCTTTTGAATACGGTGCCCCGCCGCACGGGGGGATCGCATTTGGATTCGACAGGTTATGCGCCATCCTGGGCGGTAGCGAAAGCATCCGCGATTTCATCGCTTTCCCGAAGAACAACAGCGGCCGCGACATGATGCTGGACGCGCCTGCAGGCATCGATGAAAAACAGCTGAAGGAACTGCAGATAAAACTGAATCTGAAATAAGACGCCCTTAACACAAATCTTCTTATCTTTTCGTATTAAAAATAAACATTTGTATGAAACTTCACCGATTCCTGATTGCGCTGGTCATGATATCAGCAATGATCTCCTGTAAAAAAACAGATACTGGATTCAACAGTACGGTCGCCGCCAAAACTATGCTGAATGTGGCCTATGGCACCAATCCCAGCCAGGTCATGGATATCTATCTTCCCGCCGACAGGCGATCTGATACCACTAAGGTGATGGTGATGATCCATGGCGGCGGATGGACCTCCGGTGACAAATCGGATTTTACCGCTGCGGTAGATACCCTGAAAAAGAGGCTCCCGGATTATGCCATATTCAATATCAACTACCGGTTGTCAAATGGCAGCACCACGGCTTTCCCCACACAGGAACAGGACGTATATGCTGCCGTGCATTATATCATCGGCAAGGCCACCGATTTCCAGATAAGTACCAAGATCGTTTTACTGGGTGCCAGCGCCGGCGGACACCTGGCCATGCTTCAGGGATATAAAGATTCCATTCCTGTAAAACCAAAAGCCATTGTTTCCTTCTTCGGCCCATCCAACCTCACAGATATGTATTTCAACCCGGTTGGTGGCAATCCCTTATTGTCGCTGGCCCTTGCATCGGCTGTTGGCAAAACGCCCATACAGGACCCCGTTTTATATTTGAATTCAAGCCCCATCAATTTTATCAGGCCCACCTCACCGCCTACCATATTATTGCATGGCGGGTTGGATCCTTTGGTAAGCCCTTCCCAGTCGGTGAATGTAAAAAATCTCCTGACGCTTTTCAATGTCACCAATCAATATGTTTTTTATCCAACCGGCGGACATGGTGACTGGGATGTTGCGACCTATACCGACGCATTTAATAAGATACAGGCATTCCTGACGGCCAATGTGCATTGATGCGAATTGAACGATCATAAAAGGCATCCTTCAAACGGGAATGCTTAACTGTTTTGTACAACGCCGGTAAAACAATAAACCCTCCGGCTGATACCCATGAATTGGATACTGAAAAAATTTGAAGCATTGACTCCAGCCGAATTATATGCCATCCTCCGTCTGCGAAATGAAGTTTTCGTGGTGGAGCAGGATTGCGTTTACCAGGATGCGGATGATAAGGACCAGGCCTCCCTGCATCTTGCGGGATGGGAAGAAGGTGAGCTGGCAGCCTATTGCCGTATCATTCCCCCGGGCATCGCTTATGAAGAATGCAGTATCGGCAGGGTAGTCTGTTCTCAACGTCATAGGAATACAGGCAAGGGAAGGGAACTGATGAACCAGGCCATCGCGATGTCTCTTGATCTTTTCCCGGTAAGCCCAATCCGTATCGGCGCACAATCCTACCTCGAGAAATTCTATACCACACTGGGTTTCAGCCGCTGCAGCGATGAATACCTGGAGGATGGAATACCCCATATCCAGATGCTTTTAGTGAAATAATTCGCCTTTTCGGGCAATATGGAAAGCGCTTAACCGTTTAATAAAGGTTAAATCGAATGATTACCGGGTGAAGTCCCGGTTAAGCGGCCGGTTGAACCAATATCCTAATTGTAGAAGAAAGACTAAATCTGATTCCTGATGAAACCACGTTTACACAACTATGTTGGTAAAAGTATATTCGTATTGCTGATCTGCATTTCACTTCTTCATTCAGCATATTCCCAGGCATTTATTTTTGGAAATGAAAATGTTAAGCTGGAGACTGGTATCTATTTCGGTCCAAGCTTCTTTTTAGGCGACCTGGGCGGCAACCGCGGAAAGGGAACCAGTTTTTTAAAGGACCTGAACCTGAAGCTGACCAAAATGGTAAAGGGTGCTTTTATCACGCTCTATCCCAATACCTGGCTAGGTTTTCGGATAGGCGCCAACGTAACCTACCTGGAAGGCAGAGACGATATCATTAAAACGAATGGCATTGATGAGATCTGGCGTAAACAGCGAAACCTTGATTTCAAGACCACCGTACTGGAAGCTTATGGATGTGTGGAGATCTATCCCAGCATGTTCTTTAACAGGGGAATTGAATTTGAACCCCGGCTTAGGCCTTATGGGCTGATCGGGCTTGGTATATTTCACTTCAACCCGCAGGGTTCGCTTACGGATGCCAATGGGAACAAAACCTGGTACTACTTGCAGCCCCTGCGCACCGAAGGACAGGGAATGGCCGAGTATCCTTACAGCAAGCCCTACAAATTGACACAGCTGAACATACCCATAGGAGGTGGCATAAAATATTATGTTTCCGACAGGATGAACTTCAGCATGGAGTTGATGTATAGGAAAACCTTTACGGATTATATAGATGATGTCAGTAAGAATTATGTGGACCCGAAGGTCTTTGTAAAATACCTTTCGGCCCAAGACGCGGCGATCGCCACAAAAATATCGGATAAGACCATCCCGATCATTTTTCCCGGTATGACCAGGTGGCCTTCCGGAACACAACGCGGCGATAAGAAGGATGGTGATGCTTATTTTTCCATGTTGGCAAAGATCGGGATCCGGCTTGGGCCCATTGAATCAAGTTCATTTGCAAAAAGAGCGGCCAGGCAAACAAGATGCCCGTCTGTGTATTAAAATATTAAGTCCCTATGAATGAAAATTTACTATTGAATCCACTGGCCTGGCAGCAGTGCTTTTTCTAACCTGCCTGTTGCTGGTAGCGCTTTTTTCCAAATGACGCATACCCGTAACAGTCAATTAAAATTATAAAGTGTAAAATGATCCGATAGAAGTCAACCCCCGAGGATAGCTATGAGTATTTTCATATTCACAGATTACCCCTGAAACCACATTTTTTAGATTTCATTGAGATCCTTTACACTTTTTTAAAGATCCATGGTTATGAGACATGGATTTTTTTATGCCCGCTTATGGGCATTTAAAAATTCAGAATTAAGAATTTTTTTCATCTCATAGCGTAAGTGATAAAGGAATAAACAACCGAGTTAAGGGAATTATTAATTATTAATTTTTAATTCGTTTAATTCGTTTTTTAAAAAATGAGCGGTGAAACTTTCTTTAATATTCACCAGGTCTTCGGGTATGCCTTCAAAAAGAATCGAGCCGCCTCCATCACCGCCCTCAGGGCCGATGTCGATGATGTGGTCAGCCACTTTTATCACATCCATATTATGTTCGATTACCAGCACGGTATTGCCCCGGTCCACCAGTTTGTTCAGCACTTCCAGCAAATGACTGATATCCTGGAAATGCAGTCCGGTAGTGGGTTCATCGAGGATATAAAATGTTTTGCCAGTATCTTTTTTTCCCAGTTCGGTTGAAAGTTTTACCCGCTGGGCCTCTCCCCCGCTGAGGGTAACGGCGCTTTGTCCCAGTGTGATATAACCCAGGCCAACATCCTGCAAAACTTTTATTTTCCGGAAGATATACGGCACCGCCTGGAAAAATTCAACAGCCTCATCAACGGTCATGTCCAGTACATCACTGATCGATCTTCCCTTGTAGCGGATCTCCAGGGTCTCCCTGTTATAACGCCTGCCATTACACTTTTCACAGTGCACGTAAACATCCGGCAAAAAATTCATTTCAATCACCCGCATACCGCCTCCTTCACACACATCACACCTTCCGCTTTTCACGTTAAATGAAAAACGTCCTGCGGTGTAGCCACGGATCTTTGCCTCAGGCACCGCGGCAAAAAGTGTCCGGATATCGGTAAAGAAACCGCAATAGGTGGCGGGGTTGCTCCTGGGTGTGCGGCCGATAGGGCTTTGGTCGATCTCGATCACTTTATCGATCAGTTCAAGCCCGGTAATTTGTTTGTAGGGCAGTGGCTGCATTTTGGAGTTATAACAAAACCTGCTCATCAGCGGGTAAAGCGTTTCATTGATCAGTGTTGATTTTCCGCTTCCGCTCACCCCTGTTACCACGATCAGTTTTCCCAGCGGAAATTTAACCTGCACATTCCGGAGGTTATTGCCGCTGACACCCGTAAGACCGATGAATTTACCGTTTCCTTTCCTGCGTTCCGCCGGCACAGGAATGGTTTTGGTTCCCAGTAAGTACTGCGCCGTCTCGGAATTCGAATGCAGCACTTCCTGTACGGTTCCACTGGCCACTATCTCACCCCCATGCTTACCCGCTTTTGGACCGATGTCGACCAGGTAGTCCGCGGCGAGCATGATATCCTTGTCGTGCTCCACCACCAGTATGCTATTACCGATGTCACGCAGGTTTTTAAGGGCACCGATCAGCCGCTGGTTATCCCGCTGATGCAATCCAATGCTGGGTTCATCCAGGATATAAGTGATGCCCTGCAGTTGTGAACCGATCTGGGTGGCCAGCCTTATGCGCTGCGATTCGCCGCCACTCAATGTTTTAGAGGGCCTGTCGAGCGAAAGATAGGTAAGCCCCACATCCAGCAGGAACTGTAAACGCTCCCTGATCTCCTTCAATACGTCTTTGGCAATCTTGTTTTGCTTATTGCTCAGCCGCAGTTCGATCCCGTCGAACCAGGCGGCCAGGTTGTCGAGATTCATGTGACACAGTTCAGCGATATTACGCTCATCTACTTTGAACCAAAGGCTTTCTTTTTTTAATCTCGCGCCCTTGCAGGAATCACAGGCTTTCAGTTCCATAAATCTTTCCACCCATTCCCGCAACGCTTCCGTGCTTTGAGCAGAAGTGAACCAGCGTTTAAGCATCGGGATGATCCCCTCATAGCTGCCGGTATAAACCTGGGGAACGGTATCATCGCTCAGGTCCATTTCCAGCTCCGGACTGATTTGCTGGTCGCCATATAAAAGCAGGTCAAGCTGTGCTTTGGTTAAATCCTTGATGGGCTTGTCCAGGCTGATCTTATGTTTCTTTGCAAATAACACCACCTGTTGGAAAACACTGGCATCCCTTTCTTCTCCTAGTGGCGCAATACCGCCTGCTTTAACCGATAAACTTTTATCCGGCAAAAGCGTTTCCATGCTGATGGTATAAACATTGCCCAATCCCTTACAAACCGGGCAGGCCCCATAGGGCGAGTTGAAGGAAAAGGCATTGGGCGACGGAGCCTCGTAACTGATACCGGTATCCTCACACATCAACTGCCGGCTGTACTGAACCACTTTGTTCTCATCATTGATCAACAGGAACATCAGGTCCTTACCCAACTGCAAAGTTTTTTGAACGCTTTGGCTCAGCCTCAGTTTCATGTCTTCCGTAACCGCCAGTCGGTCTATCACTAATTCTATGTCGTGTATTTTATACCGGTCTACCTGCATCCGCGGTGTAAGGTCAAGCACCTGGCCATCCACCCTCACTTTCAGGTATCCTTTTTTCCGGATGTCTTCAAACAGTTCGCGGTAATGGCCCTTCCTTCCCCTGACCAGTGGTGACAGGAGTGTTATTTTTTTATTTCCAAATTTTAAAAAGATATTGGCTACGATCTCTTCCTCGCTGAACTGCACCATTTTTTTTCCGGTATTATAACTGAAGGCCTCTCCCGCCCTGGCATACAAGAGGCGAAGGAAATCATAGATCTCGGTAACGGTGCCGACTGTACTGCGAGGATTCTTATTGGTGGTTTTTTGTTCAATGGAAATTACCGGCGACAACCCGGTGATCTTATCCACGTCGGGCCTCTCCATATCTCCTATAAACTGTCGGGCATATGCGCTGAAACTTTCCATATAGCGCCGCTGGCCTTCATTATAGATGGTGTCGAATGCAAGCGAGGATTTACCGCTACCGCTTACACCGGTGAATACCACCAGTTCATTCTTGGGGATCCGGATATCGATATTCTTCAGGTTGTGCTCCCTGGCGCCGAATATCCCGATAACATCATTATTTATTTTTTTCTCAGCGATGTCCTGATCAACTGACTGCTTTGCTTTTGCCATAGTGCTTACTAACCGGGTAAAGATACAAACAAAATGAAAGGCGATTCGCCCGATGCGGTCTAGTTTTATTAATTTGCAGACATAATATTCAGGGATGCCATTTAATTTATTCAGAAAGAAAGAAAAAAATATGCCGGCTGGTATATTTAACGACAGGACCTATATCAGCACCGCCGCAAAGATGAATGCCTGCCTGCAGTTGGCGATAAAGCAGCCGGATGTTGTTTTCATCGCCTGGTTCAGCGACACCGCTAGCAAATTCAAAGCATGTTTCATTCAACAGGGAGTTGAGGAACAGCGCATCATGGAAGCCCGTCATGTTCATTCCGCTATGTTACAAAATAAGATTCCCGTGTTTTGCGAGCATTACCCGCTGCACGAAAAGGAAATGGAACTGGTCAGGAACTGGCCGCAAAAAGAGTTTGTTGTATACAGTGCCATGGATGAACCACTCTTCAAACATTTTGGCAGCGAAAAGATGATCCCGCTGATGAAAATGCTGGGCATGAAAGAAGAAGAAGCCATCGAACACGCCATGGTATCCAAATCCATCATTAAAGCCCAGGAAAAGATCGCGACCCTTGTTACATTGGATCAATCCGCGGATTCACAGGAAAGGTGGATGGAAAAAAATATTCCAAAAAAATCGTAACGGCTGCATATTTCCCTTCGTGTTTCTAAAACCATATCGCTCCGTAAAAAATATTTTTTCGTCTGAAATGCTTTATGGCAGTACATTTCATCGCATCTGCCGGAATATCTGCTAAAAAATATTTGGAAATTAAATGTTTAGGATCATATATTTGCCGCAGTTCTTTAGTTATCACTTATCAAGAAAGGCAGAGGGTAATGGCCCGATGAAGCCTTGACAACCAGCCGTGGTTCGTGTCTCACGAATCGCAGCAAAGGTGCCAATTCCACCCCAACATTACTGTTGGGACAGATAAGTCAGATTCAAAGCTTAAAAAATATCTTCCAAAATATTAAAAGCTCATCTGATTTATCGGGTGAGCTTTTTTGTTTTAACCCTGTCGGCGGTCGCAGACCCCGACAGCGGTTAAAAAACCTTACGGTTAACAAAATATCTCCCCGGTAAAGCCCGCTCCTGGTAAGTTGATGAACAGAACACTGTTTAACAAATTTCATCACTGCCTTTCCCTCCCCTTTCAGGTGGAGTTGGAGGGGGTAAAATCAACAAAGATGAGCAACGCAACACAACTGATCCACAGCATTCCTGTAGATCCTTTAACCGGAAGCATCTCCGTTCCCATTTATCAAACCAGCACTTTTGTACAGGAAGCGCCGGGTATCAACAAAGGATACGACTATGCAAGGAGTAACAATCCTACAAGGGCCACGCTGGAAACGCTTATCGCAAAACTGGAAAAAGGGTCCGTAGGCATCGCTTTTGGCAGCGGACTGGCAGCCATAGACGCAGTCGTTAAACTGCTGAAGTCCGGTGATGAGATATTAGCTGTAGATGACATTTACGGCGGCGCCTTCCGCTTGTTCACGCAGGTGTATCAAAAGTTCGGCATCAAAGTAAATTATGTTGATACCACTGAGGCAGAGCATGTGTTCAATGTCATCACCCCCAATACCAGGCTGATCTGGCTTGAAACACCCACCAATCCAACTCTCAAGGTTTCCGACATCGAAGCGATCGCTAAAATAGCCAGGGCCAATGCCTGTTTACTTTGCGTGGATAATACTTTTGCGTCACCCGCATTGCAACAACCTCTTTCGCTGGGAGCTGATCTTGTAGTGCATAGTGCCACGAAATACCTGGGCGGACACAGTGACCTCATCGCAGGTTTGGTTGTAGCAAAAGATGTGACCCTGGGTGAAAAGATAAAATTCATACAAAATGCCAGCGGCGCCATCCTATCCCCATTCGATAGCTGGCTCGTCATCCGCGGTATCGAAACACTGCACCTTCGTGTGCAACAGCATTGCCGCAATGCACAGGTGGTGGCTGAATACCTGGAAACACATCCTGCTGTCGATAAGGTTTTTTATCCCGGTTTAAAAAGCCATGTGAATCACGATATCGCAAAAAAACAAAGCCGGGGTTTTGGCGGCATCGTTTCATTCAGTTTGAAAAATGATACCGAAGCGGCAGCGACCGCTTTTGTAACCGGTACGCAATATTTTAAACTCGCAGAAAGTTTAGGCGGTGTTAAAAGCCTCTTGTGCCATCCCGCACAAATGACCCATAAAAGTATTCCGTTGGAAAGGCGAAGGGCCGCGGGCGTGGCTGACAGTTTGATCCGGCTAAGTGTTGGACTGGAAGAAGCGGAAGACCTGGTCGCAGACCTGGCACAGGCTTTTGAAAAAGTGACATCACCCTGTCGGCGGTTGCAAACCCCGACAGCGGTGTAAAAAGATATTCCTGTCAGCGGTTTTTATTAGCACCAGATTTAATTTTTTAAAAAGAAATTATCGTTTCTTTTCCAAAACCGCCGACAGGGCTTGCAGCCGCTGTCGGGGTTTTATGGCAAATAATTATTCATCGCCTTAAATTCAGAACACTTGTCAACTTATAAACCGATCAACCAATCAACAGACAAACTAACCATCGGCCTCTTTGGCTTCGGCACCGTAGGCAAAGGACTCTATGATGTGCTGCACGGCACTCCCACCCTGCAATCAACCATTAAAAAGATCGGCATCAAAAATGGCGGCAAGGAAAGAAGCATCGCGGGAACCTATTTTACAACCGATGCTTCCGAATTACTGAATGACAAAGACATCAATGTGATCGTTGAGCTCATTGACGATGCCGATGCTGCCTTTGAAATTGTAAGAGCGGCCATGCAGAGCGGTAAGGCCGTGGTAAGCGCCAACAAGAAAATGATCGCGGAGCATTTTGAAGAACTGCTGCGGTTACAGCAATTATATCAAACGCCCTTCCTCTATGAGGCCGCGTGTTGCGCCAGTATGCCCATTGTACGCAACCTTGAAGAATATTATGACAATGATCTGTTGCGGTCATTCCGTGGCATTATCAATGGTTCCACCAATTACATACTTACCAAAATATTTGAAGATCAACTTGAATTCAATGAGGCCTTATCGCTGGCACAGCGCGCTGGTTTTGCGGAGAGCGACCCGAGGCTGGACACGGGCGGTTTTGATGCGGCCAATAAACTCAGCATCCTGCTCGCACATTCCTTTGGCGTAATAGCCAGGCCTGATGAATTAATTTTCAACGGCATTGAAAACATTTCATCACAGGATGCCCGCGTTGCCAAAGAAAAAAATTACGGCATCAAGCTGGTAGCCGACGCGAAAAAACTGAGTAATGGAAAATTAGTCGCCTTTGTATTGCCCCAGTTCATCAGTTCCACCGATGACCTGTACCATGTACGGAATGAGTTCAACGGGGTAACCACTGAAAGCGCCTTTGCCGATAAACATTTTTTTAAAGGCAAGGGAGCAGGCGCCTTTCCCACCGCATCTGCCGTATTAAGTGATATCTCGGCCCTGCGATACAACTATAAATACGAGTATAAAAAGATCCGTCACCTGGCAGGTACAACACTGACCAATGATTATTATTTAAAGGTATTCGTCAGCGTTGATGATATCTCTAAGATCAATAAGAATGATTTTGAATGGATTGATGAATGGCACAACGGATTCAGGTACAGTTGGCTCACGGGGGTCATTCATGCGGATAAATTATTTTATTACGACTGGTGGAAGCAACCCGGTATTTCATTGATACTTTGTCCGGAACCCGTCATTGAATCGATCGATTATAAAAAGATCAGCAAGCGAAGCCTGGAGCTGGCAGGTGTTGTATAAAAAAGTTTTTTTGGTTTTATAATTGAAACAATCGCCCCTGTTCATACAGGGGTTTTGTTTTTCCTATTCACAAAATTCAGGTGGTTGCTGCCAAAATTTGAAGTGTGCGCATAGAATATATGCTATTGCGAAATATAATTCTGCAGGTGCTCAATGGTTTGTTTTTGTGATTCAATGATGCCATTGACCACGTCACCAATGGAGATCATGCCTGTAACCTTACCATCTTTTACAACCGGCAGGTGCCGGATATGTTTGGTGGTCATCAGTTCCATGCATTTTTCTATCAGGTCATCGGGGTCAACGGTAATCACCTGCTCCGTCATGATATCTTTTACATAAGTATTACGGGAAGATTTTCCTTTCAACACTATTTTCCGGGCGTAATCCCTTTCAGAAAGAATGCCCGACAATTTTTCGCCCTTCATTACCAATAGAGCGCCTATATTCTTTTCCCCCATGACCTTGACCGCTTCATACACAGAAATATCTTCCACTACCGAATAGATATTATTTCCCTTAACGAGTAAAATGTCTGAGACTTTCATAACTGTTCTTTTCTTGAAAATTGTTACTTCAATCCTACTGTAAAATCCACACTGAAGTTACAAATTTTTCCGAAGTGTTCAGCAGCCTTTTCCGTTTTCCGGGCATCATTGGGAATCTGTCATGAAATAAAAGGGCATAGGATATATTATTACTTAATATGATTATTCCTGCCGCTAACCGCTTTTACATGCTGATCAAAGCCCGATTATCGTACTTTTACAAATTGATTTTCAATCCGAATGCTTAGGATGTATAAAATTCGATTTTTAAGGCTCATACTTTGTTTGGTCGCCTGTTTATTGGGTGTATTACCTGGTGCCTTGGCTCAATGTGCAACACCGATAAGCAGTTTTCCCTATTACGAAGGATTTGAGCTCAATGATGGCGGTTGGATGCCGGGCGGTACGGCATCCGATTGGGCCTGGGGAACACCTGCAAAACCCGTCATTACGGGTGCTGCAACCGGGAACAAATGTTGGATAACGGGCGGCCTTACCGGCAGTTCATATAATAATGGTGAATCTTCCATACTCCTTGGCCCTTGTTTTGATTTCACTTTGCTGGTTCATCCCCAGATCAGTTTTTCCATTTTCTGGGAAACAGAAAGAAAATTTGATGGTGCAGCCTTACAGTATTCAACCAATGGCGGTGCAACCTGGCAATTACTTGGTTCGTCTGCTGATAACAGTTGTATTGCGTCAAACTGGTACAATAATAACGCAGTCACTTATCTTGGCGGCTCCAATGGCTGGTCGGGAAATATTCAGTCAACGGTCGGCTCCTGCCAGGGAGGTAATGGCAGCGGCACCTGGCTCACTGCCCGGCATGACCTTAGTTTTTTAGCAGGACAGCGCGTCATTTTCCGGTTCTTATTTGGTGCAGGAACAACCTGTAACGCCTATGATGGCTTTGCGATTGATGATATACAAATTGGTGAAGCCCCACCCAACAGCGGTGATTTTACTTATACTTGTAATGCCAGTCATAATGTTTCTTTTATAAGTACTACTTCATTATGTCCTACTATTTATGCATGGGATTTTGGTGACCCGTCTTCGGGTATTAATAACTATTCATCGGTTGCCAATCCCACGCATACTTTTTCGGCAGCAGGACCTTATACGGTTACATTAACCATTGACTTTTCAACTGGTCTACAGGTTGTGATACCCCATAATTTAGAAATTCTTGACGTCGCTATTAACTTAGTGAACCCAATATCCTGTAATGGTGCTCCAACGGGTAGCATAGAAGCTATGGTGATGGGGGGCAGCGGAATATATAATTATAGCTGGAGTACAAGTCCACCTCAAACCACATACAACCTAAGTAATATCGGCGCCGGCACTTATACTGTGATGGTGAACGGCACCAACGCCTGCAGCACCTCGGCCACCTATGTGCTCACTGAGCCGGCTCCTTTCAATATAGCAACTCCTACCACCCCGGCAACATGCGGCGCCGCCAATGGAAGCATAACGGCTACGGTTAGCGGGGGAACGGCACCCTACCTGTACAACTGGTCCAATGGCGGTAGTACGGCGTCGATCAGTAACCTATCCCCTGGAAATTATTCGCTGGGTATTACCGATGCCAGGGGCTGCAATTTCTCAAAAAACAATATCGCTGTGGGTAACCTGGTGGTACTGGTAGCGGTTTCACTTGGGAAAGACACCAGCGTCTGCAACGGTCAGCAGGTTTTGCTGAATCCGGGCCTTTTTGCATCGTATCGCTGGCAGGATAATAGCACGAACCCAACATATACGGTTACACGCTCAGGAACCTATTGGGTAAAAGTTTCCAATAGTGCCGGTTGTACCGGCTCAGATACCATACAGGTAATCGTGGATTGTTCAGACATTCATTTTCCCGGCGCCTTTACGCCCAATGATGACCTGTGGAATAATTATTTTGGGCCGCTGGGTAATCTTTCTTCCGTAAAGAATTATAGTTTCCGGGTGTATGACCGTTACGGGCAGCTGGTATTCTATTCTACAGATCCCTATACAAAATGGGATGGCACAATTAAAGGAAGCAGGTACAACACAGGCGCATTTGGCTGGTTCGCCACTTACAGCATCAACAGCCAAATGATAAAAACACAGAAGGGGACCGTGTTGCTGCTGAGGTAAAATATCTTAACTGCGGATTTCCTTGCCGGAAACTTTACTCACCATATAGTTTCATATCACTATTAAGTGATCTGGTCGGCGTAGTCGCCGACCGGAAAAAAAATGCCTTTTATGAAAGATCAATGTTGTTGTGTTTCGTCTGTTTGGTGTTTTCGCAGATATGTATACTAAAACCTATAATTTAATGGTTATACCTGCGCTGATCAGGTAATCAGCAAAGGCCGCATCGCCTTGGGTGTATATACCTGTTGCCGCAGTGATACGTTTATCAGAATTACTCTGCGTACGGTCTCTCTTCAGGGCAAAAGGAACAGCAAGATTTAAACTTATTTTTTTTGCCACATAAGTAATTGCCGGCTCTGCGGAAATAATATAGCCGGGTCTCCTGAAACCACGACTGCCCCCGATCAGGTCCTTTGAAGGAAGTGCTTCTACACGAATGCCTCCGGAAAAGTTAAACTGTTTTACCATGTAACTTACGCCTGCCCTGGTCATAAAAAGATCGGGCACGCTCATCACATCCGTATTGTATTTTTTTGCGGTAGCGGATGCAGTACCTCCTCTTGTCGTGGATGTTCCATTAACCTCCCGTGGATTGCTCAGGTAAAAAAAACTTCCATACACACCCAATCTGTAATTAATATTATAAAAGCTGTTTACTTCAAAAGTGATTCCGGTACCACCGTCCCCGGGCTGAATGGACTGGTCAACGGGCCCAAGCACGCTTGAGTCTGCTTTCTTATAAAAATAATCCTGGTAATTGTAATTACCCGTTGGCAATTTTATTCCCATACCAATCTGAACATTTCCCCTGTGTGATGTTTTAGGATCGAACATCCAACGGTACGCAGAAAAGCGTGCATCACCAATACCAAATGAATGGGTTGTATTCCTTGTCTTACCATCATGCTCATACAGTGAGGAACGTGAGAAATCCATGATGGGTATTGTTGTGGCAAGTGACCACCTTGAATTCAGGGTCCGGGTAAGGGTAATGTCCAGCTCGTAAGCATGATTAATGACATTGCTGCCGTTATCAACGCGCTGCTTTTGTTCAACGGTTCCTACAAAATGCTTATACGATCTGAAATAACGGTTGTTGAGGTTCAATTCCCAGCCTTTTGCATCAGAAGGCCGGCTGCAAATACCTGCAGTACCTTTAATAGCGACACAACCCTGTGCTTTGGTCTGTTTATTTAATGCAATGAATAATAAAATGAGTAGTAATAGTCTCATGTCTAAAGTTTTGATAAGCATGCAAGTTCAAAAAAAATAACGGAATGGGCAAAGTTTTATCCACTATAGATTATACGCAAATAGCATATTTTATAGTCCTTTACCTAATCTGATTGAAAATAAATGATAATTTTTATACATGCCCCTGGGCCAGCATGGCATCAGCAACGCGGACAAATCCACCGATATTAGCCCCCTTCATATAATCAATTTCGCTATTTGAATTCTTGCCATATTGCACGCATTGCATGTGGATATCCTGCATGATCACCCGCAATCGATTTTCCACTTCCTCCCGGGTCCAGCTCAGGCGGATTGAGTTTTGCGACATTTCCAGTCCTGATACCGCCACGCCCCCGGCATTGGAAGCTTTTCCCGGCGCATAGGCCACACCGTTTCTCTGCAATACGTCAATCGCCCCCGGTGTACTGGGCATATTGGCCCCTTCCGCCACCAGCAGGCAACCATTGTTCACCAGCGATTGCGCATCCGTTTCTTCAAGCTCGTTCTGAACGGCGCAGGGCAGGGCAATATCACAGGGTATGATCCAGGGCTTTTTGCCGGCATAGTATTTACACCCGTACATTTCGGCATATTCAATGATGCGACCGCGTCTTACATTCTTCAGTTCCATCAGGTACGCGAGTTTTTCAGCGTCTATTCCCGCAGGGTCGTAGATGAAACCATCACTGTCGGATGCGGTGATGGGTATACCACCCAACTGTATTGTTTTTTCTATCGCATATTGCGATACATTCCCGCTTCCGGAGATCACGACTTTTTTTCCTTTGATATTTTCCCCTTTGGCCTTAAGCATTTCTTCCACAAAGAATAATAACCCGTAACCCGTGGCCTCGGGTCGGATATGACTGCCCCCGAACGGATAGCCCTTACCGGTAAGCACTCCGCTGAATTCGTTCTTTAATCTTTTATACTGGCCAAAAAGAAATCCGATCTCACGGGCGCCTACACCCATGTCGCCGGCGGGCACATCCGTGTCCTTATCGATATGCCTGAAAAGCTCCGTCATAAAACTCTGGCAAAACCTCATCACTTCATTGTCGGATTTTCCCTTAGGGTCGAAATCAGCGCCGCCCTTGCCACCACCCATGGGCAATGTGGTCAGCGAGTTCTTGAAGGTTTGTTCAAATGCCAGGAATTTCAACACGCTGAGCGTAACCGTAGGGTGAAAACGCAGCCCTCCCTTGTAAGGGCCGATGGCGCTGTTCATCTGTACCCGGTATCCGCGGTTGATACGATAATTGCCTTCGTCATCCATCCAGGGCACCCTGAAAATGATGATACGCTCGGCTTCAATGATGCGTTCCAGTATGGCCGCTTTTTTGTATTGGGGATGCGCTTCAATAAAGGGAATGATGGCCTGGGCCACTTCGTAAACCGCCTGGTGGAATTCCGGCTGGCCGGGATTACGTTTTTCCACCAATTGCATGAACCTTTCGATAGCCGACTTTTGTGTTGCGATCATATAGCAGGATTTATTTTTTTTAGCAATCGTTTACCGGGAATGGTTACCGGTATAAAAAACAATAGGACAAAGTATAAAAAAATAATGAGAAGTACTATAAAGGTGTTGTTAAATATCGGGAAGGATACATATGATTTTGCTCATGTATGAACTAACGGTATTTAAAAAGCCACGGTCTTCATTAAAGCTCTCCATTGAACCGGTGATAAGATAAACTGATACCTGGCAGTTGACCAGACTTATCCGCTTTAAGACCCATTAATGATCATTAAGGGGCAGGCCTCTCTTTTGAAACTCTTTCCAGTTAAGGTATTCAGCACCCTTCCGGTGCTCTTCCATGGTAATGCAATCATTAACGGGACAAACCAGTTTGCATAGATTACAACCTACACATTCGTCTTCCTTGATCGTATACTTGTTGTAAGGATTACCATACTCCAGGTTTATAGACTGGTGTGATGCATCTTCGCAGGCGATATAACATAAGCCGCAGTGGATACATTTATCCTGGTTGATATGGGCGATGATATGGTAATTGATATCAAGGTCTTCCCAATGTGTGATCTTTTCAACCGATTTGCCGATAAAGTCTTCCAGTGTTTTAAATCCTTTCTCATCCATCCAGTTGTTGAGCCCTTCGCACATGTCTTCCACGATGCGGAAGCCATAGGTCATCGCTGCCGTACATACCTGCACATTGGACGCACCCAGCAGCATGAATTCAACCGCGTCCTTCCAGTTACTTACACCGCCGATCCCCGAAATGGGAACGGTTGAAGTAACGGAATCCTGCGAAATGGTAGTGAGCATCTTCAATGCGATGGGTTTTACCGCGGGGCCGCAATAGCCCCCGAAAACGGATTTCCCCGCCACATAAGGATTCGGTACCAGGTTATCCAGGTCGATCCCCGTTACCGATTGTATGGTATTGATCAGCGAGAGGGCATTGGTACCGGCCTGCACACAGGCCTTGCCGGTAGGTACGGGCGAATGTACGTTGGGCGTAAGTTTGGTGATGACCGGGAGGGTAGCGACTTCCATCACCCATTCCACCACCATTTTGGCGATCTCGGGGTCCTGCCCAACAGCAGCGCCCATACCCCTTTCCGTCATGCCATGCGGGCAACCGAAATTCAGTTCCAGTCCATGCGCACCGGTATCTTCCACTTTTTTTATCAGTTCATGCCAGCTTTCCCTGTCATTATCGGCCATCAGTGAAACGATCATGGCACGGTCGGGGTAAAGTGTAAGGCATTCTTTAATTTCTTTCAGGTTAAGGTCAAGCGGGCGGTCGCTGATGAGCTCGATATTATTGAAACCCATGATCCGTTTTCCGCCATAGTCCACAGAAGAATACCGCGAGGAAACATTCTTTACCTGGCTGCCCAGTGTTTTCCAAACCACGCCGCCCCAGCCGGCTTCAAAAGCGCGGAGCACATTTATTTTTTTATCTGTTGGCGGCGCACTCGCTAACCAGAATGGGTTGGGAGATTTTATGCCGAGGAAATTTGATGAAATATTAGCCATAATAAATAAGCCCCCTCTATCTCCCCCGACGGGGGAAGAAATGGAGGAGATTGTTTAGAAGATTATATTTTTTTTGCTGTCATTAGTTTTAAATTAAGCTTCATTGGTTCCGATTATAATCAGTAACTCTTGTACACCCTATCACATATCCTATCTTCATACCTTCTTTATTTTTTTGGTTCATCAACAATGCAAAAGTATTTTTTTGTGCAACAAAATCTTCGCTTTAATCTTCGCCTTTTCTCTCCCCCTCGGGGAGGATAGGAGGGGCCAGGTATTTAATAACTGCAGCAGCCCCATCCTTCCCCGCCTGGACTGCATCCACAACCTCCTTGCCCCCATTCACACAATCACCCCCGGCGAAGACACCCTTGATATTTGTTGTGGCTTTATCTTTTATTGCCAGTTTGCCATTTTTATTTTCTAACTTATTATTATTGACCAATTCATCGAAAGGCATTTGCCCGGCTGCCTTGATCACCATATCCACGTCCAGTGAAATGGTCTCTCCCGTATCCACCGGCGAACGACGACCGCTTGCATCGGGTTCACCCAATTGCATTTTGGAGCAGATCAGTTTTTTTACTTTCCCGCCCTCTCCTACCACTTCTTTTGGCGCTGCCAGCCAGATAATATGACAACCATCCAGTTTGGCGATATCCAGTTCCACCTGCGTACAGGGTTTTTCGTTTTCCGTTCTCCTGTACACCAGTGTGACTTCGCTTGCACCTAAACGCTTTGCCTGGGTGGCCGCATCAATGGCCGTCATGCCCATACCGATCACCGCAACCTTATCGCCAACGGCAACTTTATCATAACCGTTGTTGCGTATATCATAAATGAATTTTATCGCGTCTTCCACCCCTTCCAGTTCTTCTCCCGGAATATTCAGCTGCCTCGCCAAACCCACGCCTATTCCAAGATACACGGCATCATAATTTTTTTGCAAGTCGGCCAAAGAAATATTTTTCCCCAATGCCTGGTTGTACTTTATTTCAATCCCTCCAATGGATAAGATATAATTAACTTCATCCTCGCAAAACTGAGGGGTTACTTTATAAGCGGCAATACCGTAGGTCATGAGCCCGCCACCCTTTGCTTCTTTTTCATAAATGGTCACATCAATCCCTTCTCTCGATAACACATGCGCGCAACTTAAGCCGGCCGGTCCTGCGCCCACAACAGCAACTTTTTTCCTGCTCCCATTTCCTGAGGGGGTGGTAGGATCTTTCCGTTCAAACAATTGCCATTTATTTTCCATTGCTTTTTCAGTGGAGTAGCGCTGCAGTTTTGCAATGGGTATCGCTTCCTCTTCCATTAAATTAAAAACGCAGGCTCCTTCACATAATTTTTCCACCGGGCAAACCTTGCTGCAACCCGCGCCCATAATATTGCTGGAAAGAATGGTATGCGCAGATCCCTTTACATTTCCACTCGCGATCTGTTTGATGAATTTTGGTATGTTGATGCCCGTGGGACAACTTTTTGTGCAGGGCGCGTCATAACAATATAAACAACGGTTGGCTTCCACCAGCGCGGCATCCTTTGTTTCAAACGGTGGGTGGATATCGCTGAAGTTTTCGGCGTATTGTGCTTTGGATAATCTGTTATTCTGAATCATTTTTTTTGTTTAGAATTAAGAATTATGAGTTAAGAGCTCATGCAAAACTTCCTACGCTTAACTTTAAATTTTAAACTCATAACTCTGTAAGCTTCCCATAAGTCTCCGGCCTCCTGTCCCTGAAGAATTGCCAAACACTCCGTACCTGCTCGATCATATCCAGGTCGAAATCCGCGATCAGCAGTTCATCTTTATCTTCCGATGCCTGTGCAAAGATTTGTCCGCGTGGATCCACAAAATAACTGCTGCCATAAAATTTACCAAGGTTCCAGGGTTTTTCTTCTCCCACCCTGTTGATGCATCCCATGAAATAGCCGTTGGCGGCGGCATGTGCAGGTTGTTCCAGTTTCCATAAGTATTGTGATAAACCCGCAACCGTTGCCGAAGGATTGTAAACGATCTCGGCGCCATTCAACCCCAGGCACCTGGCACCATCCGGGAAATGACGGTCATAACAAATGTACACGCCCACTTTTGCATACTTGGTTTGAAAAACGGGATAACCCAGGTTGCCGGGTTTGAAGAAAAATTTTTCCCAGAAACCGCTGGTATGCGGAATATGATTTTTCCGGTACTTGCCCAGATAGGTTCCATCTGCGTCTATCACAGCGGCCGTATTGTATAACACTCCAGCCTGTTCTTTTTCATACACGGGCACGATGATCACCATATTGT
Source organism: Bacteroidota bacterium (assembly GCA_043781975.1). Classification (GTDB taxonomy): domain Bacteria; phylum Bacteroidota; class Bacteroidia; order Chitinophagales; family Chitinophagaceae; genus Ferruginibacter. Next base: position 6,154 of record JAYWAZ010000178.1, on the reverse strand, counting down.
ATTTCTTTGCATATTCCTGCATCCGCGCTGTGGTAGGTCCAGGAACGGTTTCAGCCGATTCGTACCAGGCCTTGTCCTGCCCCGGGCAAAAATAAGGCGTATTAAAAATTTCCTGGAAACATAATATCTGCACTCCCTTTTTCCCAGCCTCTTCGATAAGAGGGATATGTTTTTGCACCATTGCATCCTTGATCTCTTCAATGGTTCCTTCACCTTCTGTTTTGGGCAGGCTCATCTGGATGAGGCCTGATCTGATCATTCTTGGCATAGAAATAGTTTATAGTTTAGCGCCTCACCCTTGATCCCTCTCCCAAGGAGAGGGAGGCCAGGCTATTAATAAATATTGAACATTTGTTTTTTACCCTTCATCGTTTCCCTATGCATCAACTATTTGAATCGCTGCATTCTTCCAGTTCCCTCTCCTTCGGAGAGGGGTTGGGGTGAGGCCTTATATCATCTGTGAAACCTTCTTTCTCTTAATAAACTTCCCATTCCCTTTGTCCACCAAACATTTTCCACCATCGATCACTTTCTTTCCTCTCAATAAAACCGTTTTGCATTTACCGGTCAACGTCCATCCTTCATAAGCAGAGTAATCGGTGTTCATGTGATGTGTTGCCGCGCTGATGGCATGTTGTTTGTTGGGATCGAACAATACAATATCTGCATCCGATCCCGGCGCAATACAGCCTTTACGGGGATGCATGCCAAAGATCTTTGCCGGATTGGTACTCAAAACTTCCACAAATTTATTCAGGGTGATCTTTCCTTTACGCACGCCCTCACTGTACAATAATTCAACCCGGTGCTCAATGGCGGGATGGCCGTTGGGTATTTTAGAAAAATCATCCTTACCCAATAATTTTTTCTCCCAGGTAAACGGACAATGATCCGTTGCCACCACCTGCACGATGCCCTGGTTGATACCTGCCCACAAGGCAGCCTGGTCCTTCTTTTCACGCAAGGGCGGACTCATTACCCATTTCGCCCCGTCAAAATTATTTTCATACAGGGAAGCGTCCAGTAATAAATATTGTATGCAGGTTTCTACAAATACTTTCTGATTTTTTGCATTGTTGTTACGTACAGCATTCAATGCCCCTTCGCAGGTCATATGTACGATATAACCCGGGCAGCCCGTATATCCCGCGATGCCTGCAAAGCGTTCCGATGCCTCGGCTTCCGTCACTTCCGGTTGAGACAGGTAATGATAAAGTGGCGACATCTTTCCCTCGGCCCGGTGCTTCGCGATCAGGAAATCGATCATATCGCCGTTGGTGGCGTGCACGGTGACCATGCCTCCTCTTTGCTTCACTTCATTCATCAGCCCTACCATCTGCTTGTCATCGATCATCAAAGCGCCCTTATAAGCCATAAATATCTTGAAAGAAGTGATCCCCTCTTTTTCGATGAGGTCAACTATTTCCTTGCAGGTATTTTCATTGAAATCTGTCACGGCCATATGAAAGCTGTAATCGCCTACCGCGTTGTTATTGGCACGGCCGCTCCATTCCCTGTATGCATCATACAATGAATTGCCCTGTTTTTGTAGAATAAAATCGATCACCGTGGTGGTACCCCCATGCAATGCGGCGCGGGTACCGGTCTCATAATTGTCGCTGCTGAAAGTACCCATGAAAGGCATTTCGAGGTGCACGTGCGGATCGATGGCTCCGGGAAAGACCAGTAATCCTGTTGCATCAATAACCTCATCGGCATTTAACGTAAGATCTTTACCGATAGCCGAAATGGTTTCGCCTACAATGAAGATATCTGCCACGTAATTATCGGCGGCAGTGATGATGTTTCCGTTTTTGATTAAGATACTCATCGCTGTTATTTTAAATTTTAGATGTTGAATTTTAAATTAAGCGATTCATTTAATTCAAAATTTAAAATTCAACATCTAAAATAATTTATTGCTTCTTCTTCATCGTTAAATAATAAACCAATCCGCTCACAAAAAATCCTACGAACCATGCATAATTATACAGATGCGATATCCATTCCGGGAATGCGGCAGATGAAATTACCCTGATCTGCAATAAGAAACCTGGCACGTTGGGTAATATCCCGCATAACAATGCAATGATAGCAATATTATTAAAACCATTTGTAAAACCATAGCGTCCCTTGTGCTGATATAACTCCTCTACATTCAATTGCTGCCTGCGGATAAAATAATAATCCGCGATCATGATGCCGCCGATAGGGCCAAGCAGGCTGGAATAGGCGATCAGCCATGTAAAGATATATCCACTGGGATCAGCGATCAATTTCCAGGGGAATATCAATATGCCGATGATGCCGGTTATATATCCACCCGTTCTGAAATTGATCTTTTTGGGAGACAGGTTAGAAAAATCATTGGCCGGGCTGACAATATTCGCAGCGATATTGGTTGCCAACGTAGATATGGTCACCGCGATCATGGCCACACTCACCAGCAATTTATTTTCAAATTTTCCGGCCAGCACCACTGGATCCCAGATGGTTTGACCATAAATGATAAAAGTGGCAGAGGTGACTACCACGCCGATGAATGCAAACAGGGTCATGGAGGGCGGAAGGCCAATGATCTGCCCCCTGATCTGTGCCTTCTGATTCTTTGCATAACGGGTGAAGTCGGGGATATTCAGTGAAAGTGTCGCCCAGAACCCAACCATTCCCGTTAGTGCCGGAAAAAAATAAGCCCAGAAAGCCGCACCGCTCAGTTTGGCGGGTTGTGCCAGGATGGGACCCAGCCCATGGCCTGCATTAATGGCCCAAAATAACAATGCCAGTGCAGCTAATGGCAGGAAGAAGGCTTTAAATACCAGTAATTTTTTTATGCTGTTCACGCCCAGGTAAACGATGAACATATTGAGCAACCAGAAAAGGAAAAAAGTGATGGCGGGACCTGTTTGTAAACCAAATGAATCCGGGAAGACCTGCGGCAGCGATTCCAAAGCAGGTATCCATAACCGTAACATTTGATACAGTGCAAAGCCCCCGATCCAGGTTTGTATGCCAAACCAGCCGCAGGCTACAATGGCCCGTAACATGGCCGGGATGTTTGCCCCCCGGGTTCCAAAACTGGCCCTGGCAAAGACCGGGAAAGGAATACCATATTTGGCCCCGGCATGGCCGTTCAGTAGCATGGGGATCAACACCACGGTATTACCGATAAAAATAGTGAGGATGGACTGCCACCAGTTCATACCGCCATCGATGAGTGAACTGGCCAGCATATAGGTGGGTATGCACAAACTCATGCTGATCCACAGGGCCGCATAATTCCATGTGCCCCAGGTGCGTTTGCTTTGCGGTATGGGCGCAAGGTCTTCGTTGATGAGGGAAGCCTCACCCTCCTTCTCCCTCTCCGAAAGAGAGGGAACGGTGCTTCGTACCTCCGCCAAACTTTTATTCTTCCACATTTTCATTTGTTCTTTAATCAACAATAACTTCCACATTCAGCTGCTTAGCATACACTTTAAAATATTGAACTTGCAAAGTCCCCTTTCGGGGGATTTAGGGGGCCTTGTCAGCAATCTTTATCGCTTCGCTGATGATCGCCAGCCCCTCATCTATCTGTTCTTTCGTAACACAAAGGGGCGGGGCTATAAAAATATAACTCCATCTTACAAAAGTATACATACCCAGCTCTTTTATTTTTGCGGCTACCTTATTCATCACCGCCATTTCATCTGGCCTGGCATTAAATGGAGCCATGGGTTCTTTCGTGGTGCGGTTCTTCACCAGTTCAATGCAACCCAGTAATCCCGTATTTCTAAAATCCCCAATGGAAGGATGTTTTTGTTTTAGCAGTTCCACCTGCTCATTTACATATTGTCCCATGGCAGCGGCATTTTCGATAAGTTGGTCCGCTTCGTAGATCTTTAATGTTTCCAATGCGGCTGCACAACTTACCGGGTGCGCCGAATAGGTAAGTCCGAGTGACAGCACCGAATCATCATATTTTGAAGCGATCTTATCACTCACCATCAGGCATCCAAACGGCAGGTAACCGCAGGTCAGTCCCTTTGCCATGGCGATCATGTCGGGGATGATGTCATGATTTTGAAAGCCAAACCATTTTCCAGTTCGGCCAAAGCCACTCATCACTTCATCCATGATGAGCAGGATACCATTTTTGTTACAAATTTCCCGTACGGCTTTTAAATAACCAACCGGGTATTTCAAACAGCCGGATGATCCGGATTCGCCTTCCAGCAGTATGGCGGCAATATTACCCGGTCCCTCGTAGGCGATCAAACGTTCAAGTTGTGATACTGCTTCACTCAATAAGGCGGCTTCTCCATATTCCCAGCGATATAAATAAGGCAGGTCGAAATGCACGAAATTGGGCGCCTGCTGGGCGTCCACCGGCAGCCGGCGTGGATCGCCGCTGGCAGCAATGGCGCCAATGGAAGCGCCATGGTAGGATTGATAACGGCTTATTATCTTATGACGTCCCGTGTATAATCTTGCCAGCTTGATGGCATTTTCAATGGAGGTGGCACCGCACAACGTAAAGAATGCTTTATTAAGATCCCCCGGACAGATCTCGGCCAGTTTCTTCCCCAATTCACCCCGCACTTTTGTAACACAGCTTGGCGTTACATAGGCAACTTCCTGCATCTGTTTCACCACGGCGTCGGTTATACGCTGGTCGCCGTGCCCGATGTTCACGTTCATCAGCCCCGAGGAGAAGTCGATATAGCGTTTACCATCGTAGTCATATAAATATACGCCTTCGGCATTTTTAACGGCGATGGGTGCAATACCTTTTTGCTTGCTCCAGCTGAACAAGGTATAATCAAGATTGTTCTGAATTATCTCTGTTGCTTCAGATAATGTATTTGTTGCTGACATATAAAATATATTTAGTGTTTTTTCATTTCATGCAAAGGCGTCAAGGAATCGCAAAGTCGCAAATAACCTTTGCGCATCTTTGCGGCTTTGTATAAAGTATTAACTCATCCAGTTCACCCCGGCCTATACATTTTTTTGATGATTACTTCATCCGGTAAAATACTTTTCTTACTCGTTCTTTTTGCCATAACCAATATTATTGACCTTGAGGTCACAATTTGTGACCTCAAGATGGGAGTCTAACTCATCCAGTTAACACCCGCCTCCGCATTCCACTTCGTGGTACTCTTCTTCAATTTGGTCCAGAATTCAATGGAACTCTTCCCGGTAATATCGCCTACGCCAAATTTACTTTCATTCCATCCACCAAAGGAAAAGGGTTCTCTCGGCACCGGCACGCCCACATTCACACCGATCATGCCGGCGCTTGCCCTGTCAATGATGTAACGTGCCATACCGCCGTTTTGTGTGAACACCGATGCCGCATTACCATAGGGATTTGCATTTTCAATGGCCAGTGCTTCATCCACTGTATTGGTACGCATGATGGAAATGACAGGTCCGAAAATTTCTTCCCGTGCCACACTCATTTCTGGTTTTACAAAATCGATCACCGTAGGACCCACGTAAGTTCCGTTCTCCTTTCCCTTCACTTTAGTATTGCGGCCATCTACCAGGATCTTTGCACCGTCATTTTCTGCCTCGGTAATATATTTTTCAATGCGTTCCTGTGATGCTTTATTGATCACAGCGCCTAAATTTTCTCCGGGTATTATTTTCCTTGCTTCCTCACAGATTTTATCAATGATAGCATCCACATTGCCCACGCCGATCATCGCAGAAGCGGCCATGCAACGCTGACCCGCACAACCGCTCATGGAGGCAGCCACATTTTGTGCGGTCATTCCGGGTATGGCGTCGGGCAATACCATCAGGTGGTTTTTTGCCCCGCCCAGTGCCAGGCACCTTTTAAAATTTGACGTGGCACGCTGGTAAACGATTTTCGCTACTTTGGTGGAGCCAACGAATGATACCGCTTCAATGCCCGGGTGATCGCAAATGGCTTCCACGATCTCCACATCACCGTGTACGATGTTAAATACACCGTCGGGCAGACCGGCTTCTTTTAATAATTCGGCCAGGCGCCCGCAGCTCAAAGGAACTTTTTCCGAAGGCTTCATGATCATGCAGTTGCCTAATGCGATGGCATTGGGTAAGGTCCAGTTGGGCACCATGCTCGGGAAATTGAAAGGCACGATGGAGGCAACAACGCCAAGGGGTACATGCTCCGTGCGGCACT
>JAYWAZ010000177.1:0-13648 GCA_043781975.1 Bacteroidota bacterium | reverse complement strand
TGCCGTTAATGACCCTGCTTTGTGGGGATGCCCAGGCCCCGATGCGGCTTTCGGCCGGCCTCGATAAAAAATAGGCGTCACTTTCTCCGCTGCTTATTTTTTCCACCGTTCCAGTTATGCGCACCTGCCTTTCCAGTTCTTTCCAGAAAAAAACGAGGCATGCACAAGGGTTTTCAGCCAATTCATTTCCCTTCCTGCTTTCATAATTCCCAAAAAAAACGAACCCCTGCTCCCCATATTCTTTCAATAATACAATTCTAGCAGAAGGGATGCCGGAGGCCGTGGCCGTGGCCAGTGTCATGGCGTTGATCTCTTCGATCTTGCTTTTGACCGCGTCATTCCACCACCTGCCGAATTGCAGGATGGGATCGGCTTCCACATCTTTTTCCAATAAGCTATGTTGTTGATATTCCTTACGCAGGTCAGCAATACTTGCCATGATGAAATATTTGTTTTGTAAAAGTCCGTCAATTAACGCAAATAAAAAAGGCTGTCCCGGAAAAACGGAACAGCCCTTTTTTTATTGAAATAAATTAACCCAAATTGACATTTCCTGCGCCGATGGTTCCCAGACCCAATACGGATACCAGGATAATACCTAAAACGATATACACGACAATGAGGACCACGATGCTAACGATCAGGTAAACCACTTTTTTATCATCGGGTGTTTTTTTCATCGGGCTAAGTCCCAACCACATTAAGTAAAGACTATATAAGCCAATCAGACTGGCTATTAAAGCGATGCTTGGGATAATGGTAAAAACAGCAGCAACCAATGAAGGTGTATAAGAGTAGCCAACATACTGGGCAGACTTGTTCAGATTTTTTTCTGAACCAAAGGAGGGCGCTAATGCATCTACTACAAAAGTTGTAATAAGAAAACCCGCTACAACAGAAACCAAAGATATGATGGCATATTTAATGCCTATATCCCAGCCTTTAACAGTAAAACTGCCAAATCCCCAACTATAGGATTTACCGATCAGACCCCAGCCGATCAGGGTTGCTGCAGCACCAATAAGGGATAGCGGTAATACATAGGTTGTTAACACAGACGAGAGTGATTGCTCTTCGGTTGCGATTACACCCCATTCTTTTTTTGGAGAAACCAGGATGTTTTTTACTCTTTCAATAATATTCATATGCAATAAGTTTTAGAGTCGTAAAATAGAAAATTGATTGCAGGTATGCAAGTGTTTGTCGTAATATTTTTAAAAAGAAATTCACAGCCTTTTCTGCTGATATGCTAGACTTCACTGTTCGGGGGCAACAGGTGTGTTCATTAAAACCGTCATTCGGGCTCTTAATTCATCTCTTTCCATAACGGTATTGGCTAATTGGCTTTCCAGTTCCCCCATCCTGTTAGCCGTTTTCCGCAATTCAAGATTTTTATCCATCTCTTCCTGCAACAAAGCCTGCACATGCGCCTGCTGGCTTTGAACAGTTCCATACTGCCGGGCCAGGTCATTGAATTGCTGCTGCATCCTGGCTGCTGCTGTCAGTTCATTTTCCAGTTCCACTTCCCTTTCAATAGCCCCTTCCATTTCCTGCTGTTTTTTACCGATATGGTCCTGCATACTTTGCAGTTCATCCTGCTGAACCTCGAAACGGCTTTGTAATTCAGCGGCCGCTGCGGCCTCATTTCTCAGCAAAACAAGTTCCTGCTCCCGTTCTGAAAGAATGGAATTCAATTCCTGTACCTGGAGCTGCAGGCTGGTGTTTTCAGCAATTAACTGTCTGATGACCTGTTCGGAAGATAACATATGGACGACCCTTTTTTCAGGTAATTCATTCAAATTATGAGATTTAGATACTAAAAACAAGAAAATCCTCCGTTTTTTGTACCTTTTATGCAATAAACGACGGATAGGCAGCGTATAGAACAGTCTGGGTATCTATCTGAATAAATGCCCGATGTAAATCTGCATATAATTGACGGAAGAAGAACTCATACGAGGATGTATACAGGAAGAAGCTTTCTGTCAAAAGGAGGTTTTTCACCGCTACGCCGGCCGTATGCTGGGTGTCTGTAACCGTTATGCCCGTAATAGTGCGGATGCCGAAGATATATTGCAGGATGCGTTCATCAAGGTTTTTGAAAAGCTGCACCAGTTTAAGTTCGAAGGGTCTTTTGAAGGCTGGATAAGGAAGATCATGGTAAATACGGCTTTAAAAAAATATTCACTCAGGCGATATGAAAAAGAGGTCGGCAGCTACGAAATAAAAGAAAGGGATGAAAGCGGGATGGAGCCTTCGGCCTATTCACATTTAACGCAAAAAGAATTACTGGAACTGATCAATAACTTACCTGAAGGATACCGTATGGTTTTTAATTTATATGTGATTGAAGGCTATCAGCACGATGAAATAGCAGAAATGATGAACATACAACCCGGTACCAGCAGGAGTCAATTGGTAAAAGCGCGTACTATGTTACAGAAACAGATTTTAGCATTGCAAAAAATTGCGGTATGAACAACAACCTGCGATTTGACGAACATATAAGAGAGCAATTCAGCGACTATGCGCCGGAGGTACACCCGCGTATCTGGGAAAATATTGTTGCCCAAAGGGAAAGAAGAAAACCCGCAGGTTTTTGGTTCACCCTCCTTAGCGGCAAAAATATTTTATTGATGACGGGTGTTTTACTTGCGGCAGGCACGGGTGCATGGATATTCTTTAGTAAAAATAGTTCCGCTAATTCTGAAAAAAGTGTTGCTCAAACTATCGAAGGAAAAAACACTTTGAACAAAGATAAAAGCGGTCGCCCGGGCGAAAATAATAACAGTACGGGTAATAAAGAACAGACCGCTACAACGGCAACAACGACACCATTAAACAGCAATGAGAATAAAACAGCAACCAATTCCCCTGTTGTTTCCAACAACACGATCAACGCGTCCGCTGTTTCCCGGATCAGGGTTTATGCTCCGGACCGGTCCTCCGTGCCAACTAATGTAACAGCAGCTAAGGATGAAAAAAAACCCGGGAATACAGGCGTTATAAATAGAATAAATGATATTGCTTCAGATGATAACGTATCGGTAAATGATAATAGTCCGTTACAAGGAAGTCTATTGGGCAGGCTGATGTTCGGTGTACAAAAAATTTCCGCAAACAGGAAAACAGCAACATTGCCGAAGGCCCCGCTTTTACCTTTTGGCCTCTTGCCCGACTGTCCGGCATTGGAAAAAGACGCCGCAGGCAATAAAAAATATATTGAATTGTATGCCGGGCCTGATATGGCCATGCGCAGTATGAGCGATACCGGAAACTCGGCTTACCTGCAAAAGCGAAAAGAGAGTACCAAAGTTTCATCGGCTTATAGTGCAGGTGCACGTTTTACAAGGGTATTCAGTAATTCCATGAGCGTAAGGACGGGTATCAATTACAGCCAGATCAATGAGAAGTTCACTTTTGTGCAGGGCAACCTGGTACAGATCACTTATATCATAGATGCCAATGGGGATACCACGGGCAGCTATATCACCAGGGGTACCCGCTATAAAACAACCTACAATAAATACCGCAGTATTGATGTGCCCTTATTGGTAGGCTTTGAGGTCGGTAACGGAAAATTACACGCCAATATTAATGCGGGCGCCGTAGTGAATGTGTACAGCTGGCAAAAAGGAGATGTGCTGGATACGGCGAACCAACCGGTTACCATTACAACCGGAAAGGGAAACTCACCTTACCAGTTCAAAACAAATGCGGGGATCGGTTTCATGACCGCCGTATCTGTTTATTATAAATTGAATGACCGGATTCATGTAATGGCCGAACCTTATTTCCGATACAATTTATCGCAATTGAACAAAGAGAACTTAACCCTGAAACAAAAATATAGTACCCTTGGCCTAAGATTGGGAGTGCGTGTTGACCTTAAATAACAGGCAGCACTATTACCGATCAAAGTATCTATTTACAGAGGGGCCACAAAAAATAAAATGATGAACAAGAAAGTAACCATATCCTTTTTGATCGCTGCCGGATTCTATTTAAGCGCCTGCCAAAAAAATATCGACGTTTTTGTACCAGAGGCCGGTCAGCTCAACGGGCCGGATACGAGCTGGTACAGTACGATCAGTTCCTCGATGCCTATTTCGCAAATAAAAAGCGACCTGTCGCTGGCAACCTATACCGACAGTATACAGGCGAATACCAGTACCGCTTATGTGCTCACGCCATTCGGACTGCAATGTGGCTTCCCCCCGCTTAGCTTTGTAAGCACATCGGGTCAAACAATAACCGGTACTGTACATATTGAAACGATGCTGATCAAGAAGAAAGGGGATATGATCCGCATGAATACACCTACCACTTCCTATAACCGGCTCCTGGTAAGCGGCGGTGAAGTGTTTATCAGGGCAAATAAGAACGGAAATCCCGTTCTGCTTGCGCCGGGCATACAAATATTTTTGAGATTCCCTGATGTTCCTTTAAATCCGCTGATGAAATATTTCATAGGCGATGAATCCAACGCCGAAAGATTTAACTGGCTGCCCGAATCAAATACTTCCAGCAACACCGTTTCAGTCGGCTCACAGTTCTATGAAATATCCAGTAATCACCTTCATTGGATAAACTGCGATTATTTTTATGACACCACCAGCATTGCAAGGGTAACGGTAAAGGCTGATCTCGCCAATTATTTTACCAATGCCAATACCATTGTCTATACGGTTTTTAAAGATTTCCGTTCTGTCGTGGGCATGTATGGCGATGTGAATACAAGAAAATTCAGTACGGGTAAGCTTCCTGTTGGTAAGGCCATAACCGTGGTGGTCATCTCAAAGCAGGGCAATGATTATTTCCTGGGAACCGAAAGTACGATTACTGTGGCACCAACATCGGGCCCGGCGGAACAATCAGTTCTGGTGAAGCCGGTCAAAAAATCATTGGCCGAGATCATCACTTTTCTTAATTCATTATAACAGGTTTACTTTTAATAAAAAAGTCCCGTATTGTAACGGGGCTTTTTTGATCAGTATAAGTTTGTACTGCAGACCTAGCTTACCAGGGTTCCCACTTTTTCGCCGGTAACCACTTTCAACAGGTTTCCCGGTTTATTCATATCAAATACCACGATGGGTAAATTGTTTTCCATGCACAAGGTAAAAGCGGTCATATCCATCACTTTCAGATTTTTTTGAATGCAGTCTGCAAATGAAATGGTCTCATATCTTGTAGCGCCGGGATCTTTTTCCGGATCGGCAGAATAAATGCCATTGACACGGGTACCTTTTAATATCACATCTGCTTTAATTTCAATGGCGCGTAGTGAACCCGCCGTGTCGGTAGTGAAATAAGGGTTACCGGTACCCGCTCCAAATATGACCACCCTCCCTTTCTCCAGGTGACGCATAGCCCTGCGGCGTATGTATGGTTCCGCGATCTGCTCCATTTTAATAGCGCTCTGTAACCGGGTATAAACCCCGGCTTTTTCAAGTCCGCTTTGTACAGCCATTCCGTTGATCACGGTTGCCAGCATGCCCATATAATCGCCCTGGGCTCTTTCAATTCCAGTCTCAGCCTCGTTCATGCCCCGGTATATATTACCGCCTCCAATGACAATGGCTACCTGAACCCCGATCTCTATAACAGTTTTAATATCCTGAGCATACCGGGCGATCACATCACTGTCCAATCCAAAATTCTTATCCCCCATTAAAGATTCGCCGGAAAGCTTTAATAAAATTCGTTTATACCTGGGAAGCATGGGTCTTGAATATTTTTGCTAAGATATATTTTTATTCCCGATAGCTATCGGGATTCTTAACCGCTTTTATGGAATAAAGCATGGGTATTTTCTCATCCTTACCCCTGATCCTCCACATCCCGTCTGCACCCTGCTCCAGGTTTTCAAAGCAATTATAGGGAGAAAAGGGGTATTCATTAAACTGAAGAACAAATAACCCATTATTGATCAATGCCTGGATGATCTCTGAAAAAGGGTGGTTCCAGCCATATTCCTTTGATTTGATCGGGGCTTTCCTGTCTGTATAAGTACCTGTATGCTCTTCTGCGATAACAGCAGAATTGAAATAATCGTATTTAACGTGCTCAAATTTTTCATCCATCATCCAGATCACCGGATGAAAATCGACGATATAAAATATTCCCCCGGGTTTTAAAAAATAAGCAATGATCGCGGCCCATTCATCGAGATCGTGCAGCCAGCCAATGGTGCCGTAGCTGGTATATACGATATCAAAGGATCCTTTTAATACTTTCCCTTCGGATGTGAACTTCAATTCATCCTTCAAGTCATAAATATTGGAGCATACAAAAACCGTGTCTAAATTTAATTCATCATTTATTGTTTTGGCAAGCCCAATCGCTTCATCACTGAAATCCACACCGGTACATTGGGCGCCAAGCCTTTGCCAGCTCATGGTATCCATTCCAAAATGGCATTGCAGGTGCAGTAAAGACTTTCCATTTACGGCGCCCAATCCCTCCAGTTCAATTTTATTGAGTGATGATTTGCCTTTTTTGAAACCCTCCAGGTCATAAAAAGAGGAAGCAGCATGAATGGCGGTACGTTTATTCCACAATTCCCTATTGGCGGCAAAATAGGATTGCTGATCATTCATGATACAAGTATCTTTGGTTAATTAATGTGGAGATGCTTCGTTCTTCGGTATGGCGCAAAATAAAACAACCTTACAAAATTAATTATAAGGTTGTTCCAAATGTATTTTAAATTCCGATCATCCCAATGCCACTCTTTTGAATTCGTTCACTTTCAGTTCAGGATCCACACTTTTTAAATAATCGGAAACCGATTTGCTGTTATCCTTTACAAAGGCCTGGGCCATCAGCGTATTTTCTTTAAAGAATTTATTCACTTTGCCAATCGCGATCTTTTCGGCCATCTCAGCCGGTTTACCTTCCGCTTTGATCTGCTCAATGGCGATGTCTTTTTCCCTTGCAATGGTTTCGGCAGAGATCGATGTTTCGTCCACGGCCAGGGGGTTCATCGCCGCGATCTGCATCGCCACATCCCTGCCTACTTCATAAGCATGTTTGTTCATCCCCACCAGTACACCCATCCTGTAGGCGCCGTGAATATAGCTGGCCACATAATCCGCATTCACCCTTTCAAAACGGGTGATGCCTATCTTTTCGCCGATTGAAGCCAGTTTATCATTGACCATGTCGGATACTTTTTCGTTTCCTACCATCACTTCATTTAATTCTTCGACACTTTGTGCATTGCGGTCAATAGCTGCATTAGCTATATTTTGTACAAAGGCCACGAATTCGGGATTGCGGCTCACAAAATCCGTTTCAGCACTGATACATATGATGATACCGCTTTTATGATCTGCTGTGGTTTGTGCTATTATTACTCCTTCCTTCGCTTCCCTGTCGCTGCGTTTAGCGGCCACTTTCTGTCCTTGTTTGCGCAACCAATCGATGGCTGCCTCAAAATCGCCATTACTTTCAGTTAATGCTTTGCGGCAATCAAGCATACCTGCTCCTGTTGCCTGGCGTAATTTATTGATGTCTGCTGCTGTTATTGTTACACTCATGATGAATTAAAAATTATGAACCTGCCAGCCGGCAGGCGGGTTAAAAATTAAGAATTTATGCAACAGAAGGCTTATTCAAACTCCATTGCAGTCTGCTGAAAAATAATATATAGTAAAAGAGCGGGAGCCTGTGAAGTTGATAAAAAATTAAATGCCTGATACAAAAAGCCTCACCCACCTTCTCCCTTTCCAACAGAGAGGAAGCGATGCATCAAACTTATCCAAACATTTTATCTTCCTCATCAGCCAAATAATTTCAATCACCAATCTTCTCCATTTCCTCCCCCTTCGGGGGAGATAGAGGGGGCTTTATCTCGCTCCACCGCCACCGGCCGGCCTTCTGCCGCCTGCACCCGGACCGGCAATACGGCGTTTTGGCTGGGAAGAGACTCCCCTGCCGCCACCACGTTTATTGCGATCATCGCCACCATCGGCCTTTTGCTCGAAACGGGCTGCTTTGGCTTCGGCGCTTTCTTCGGTATCAGAACTTTCTTCCTCATCCTTATCTGCCTGGCGCTCCTGCAAACCTTCAGCAATGGCTGCGGTCAGGAAATTTACGATGATGGAAATTGATTTGGTAGCATCGTCGTTTGCAGGTATCGCAAAATCAATTTTATTGGGATCGCAATTGGTATCGACCATGCCAAAAGTGCTGATGTTGAGTTTTCTCGCTTCTGCCAATGCAATGTGCTCATGGCCTATATCCACCATGAAGAGGGCTGCCGGTACGCGGCTGATCTGGGCGATACCGCCCAATACCTTCTCCATCTTATCCTTATCACGGGTTAGGGTTAAACGCTCTTTTTTGGTAAGGCTTTCCGCGCTGCCGTCTGCCAGCATTTTTTCAATGCTCTGCATTTTCTTCACGCTTTTACGTACCGTGTTGAAATTGGTCAGCATCCCGCCCAACCAACGTTCTGTAACAAAGGGCATGTTCACCCGCTTTGCACATTCACTTACAATCTCTTTGGCCTGCTTTTTTGTAGCCACGAACATTATTTTTTTTCCGCTGCGTGCAATGGCCTTGAGTGCGGCTGCGGATTCCTGGAGACCTTCCACGGTCTTGTTCAGGTCAATAATGTGTATGCCTTTCTTTTCGGCAAAGATGTAAGGCAACATCTTGGGATTCCATTTCTTTTTCAAATGGCCAAAGTGTACACCTGCTTCAAGTAACTGTTGCTGTAAGGAAGTATTTTCCATTGTATGTTATTAAGTTAGTTATTATTATTTTTATTAAGCTGCAAGGCCCAAGCAGCAAGACAGCGTATAAAACCTTGTCCCTTGTAGCTGATTGCTTGTATCTGCTTCCTTAGCGCTTACTGAACTGGAAGCTCTTTCTCGCTTTTTTACGTCCCGGTTTTTTACGTTCCACCGAACGGGGGTCACGCTTAAGCAGACCCGCAGCTTTCAGTGCAGGGCGATAATCGATGCTTACTTCTAGCAACGCACGGGCAATGCCCAGTTTGGCCGCTTCGGCCTGACCTTTAACCCCGCCCCCGGTAGCGTTCACCACCACGTCGAATTTATCGGCGGATTCAACTGTTTTCAAAGGCGCTTCCACCTGGTTCTGTAAATACACCAGCGGGAAATACACTTTATAGTCTTTGCCGTTAATGGTGATCTTTCCGTCGCCCTTGGAAAGGAAGACACGGGTTACCGCTTCTTTTCTGCGGCCGACTGCATTTTTTTGCTTTTCCATTTATTTGCTTTTGTAGGCCCCTCTAAATCTCCCCGAAGAGGAGACTTCCGAAGAACCTGTTGATTTGAAAGTTTCTAATTTATCAGACACCAGTTCTCCCCTTCGGGGAGTTAGAGGGGCCTTAAAATTTTAATTCTTTTGGTTGTTGCGCGCTATGTGGATGCTCGGAGCCAGCATAAACAAATAATTTTTTATACATCTGGCGGCCCAAACGGTTTTTTGGTAACATGCCTTTGATGGCTCTTTCAATGATTACTTCGGGTCTGCGTTTTAGTAAGTTTTTGGCAACTTCTTCCTTACGGCCACCGGGGTACCCGCTGAAAGTATCATAGACCTTGTCGTCTAATTTTTTACCGGTAAAAACTATTTTTTCGCAGTTTGTAACGATAATAAAATCTCCGCAATCAACGTGTGGAGTGTAATAGGCTTTATTCTTTCCGCGAAGAATGGCCGCGATCCTGGCGCACATACGACCAACGGTTTGATTAGTACCATCAACAACATACCAGTTGTGTTTAACGGTAGCCTCGTTCGCATGTTTTGTGGTGAAATGTAATTTGCTCATGTTATTTCTTATTTAAGTGATGCCCTCGCTATCCCGATGGCTTTTTTAATGGACGGCGAAGGTAATTGTAAATAGGCTTATGTTCCAAAGAAATGGGGGAGTATTTTTATTTGCACCTTTATAACTTATTGATTTTCAGTAAATTTTTTATACGAAAGAATTAGAGGTCCATTGTAAAGCAGATCAAATACATCCAAATTAACCTGATTTATACAAGCCTATTGCAATGGATTATTGGAAAGGGCCGAGAGCAATAGTGGGCTTGCCGGAATTGTTGAAGGCCCCAAGCGTGTACCCCTGCCAATTGTTATAAGACTGAGGTTCCCAATACAGAACACCCAATCCATTATTTGCCGGAACAGTTTTTACTTTGTCCATCAGGTCTGTAATAAATGCCTTGCAGGCGACAGAATCTGTATAGGGCATCCCCGTTTCACAGATCATTACCGGTTTGCCATAGCGGCCATTCATGTCGATCATATTGGCCAGGCATTGCTGGTTCAGTGTTTGCCAGTTGGCTGAAGAAGGATACAAAGACATGCCAATAATATCATAACTTACCTGGTTGGTTTTTAGCCCGTCAAATATCCAGCGGAAAAGATTGTTATCATAGCCGTTTGAAATATGCACGATCACCCTGATGGTACTATCCACTGATTTTACCGCATTATAGCCCGATTGTATCAATGAGGCGAATTGCTGCATATTGGCAGAGGCCCTGCCTTCTGGCCATAACATGCCGTCATTGGTTTCATTGCCCACCTGCACCCATGCCGGGGTTACTCCTGCCGACTTCAATGCATTCAATACGGTAACGGTATGGTCATACAATGATGATCGCAGCTGGCTTATGTTCTGTGAAGCCCAGGCTGCAGGTTTGTTTTGCTGACCCGGATCGGCCCAGGAATCGCTGTAATGAAAATCGATCATCAGCATTAAGCCAGCGGCCTTTGCACGGACCGCTTTTGCCACAAGGTCCGCAATATTATTCCACCCACTGGCCGGGTTTACCCAAACGCGCAATCTTATGGCATTCATACCCAGTTCCTTCATTAGGATAAAGCAATCCCGATCAGCACCCACCCTATTGTAAAACCGGATACCGGCACTTTCCATTTGCGTTACCCAACTAATATCGGCACCCTTGATAAAATTTACGGTCGTGCCGCCATTTCCTCCGCTTGCCGAAGTGCTGTTTTTTTTGCAGGTACTTGCATTAATGATAAGAAACAGGAAACAAACTATACCAATCTTTATGATCTTCATATAAAAATTTTAAGTCAACCTACTCCATGATGCCGTATAAAAATAAGCAAAAAAAATTGCCATCTTTTTGGATGGCAACCTTTTAAAAAAATTATGATCTTATAATTTTGTTGTTTTGAACCAACCAGTCGCCGGGTCTGCAGGCGTAGTGGTTTGTGGTTTGGAAATGGCGAAATTCACTTCAAACTTATAATTGCCGGCAAGGGCAGGGCCAGGGAAGTTCTGACTGTAATTATATCCAAAATAGCCACCGGCATCCAACCCTATCAATGTATTATCGCTAACGGCATATTTGTTAGACCAGTCACCATTTACAGGCAGGAACAAATATTGCTTACCTGCAGCAATGGGTAATGTCGACAATTGGTATTGAACAGAATTCAACCGGGTAAATTGTTGTGAAGGTACCGGTACAGGGTTATTCCATCCACCTGGCGTTGCATCACCAACGATGTATAGATTTGCCGGAATGGCCGGACCGGTGTAAGGCACAACTGAAAACTTACCTCGCTGGAAATCCAGTGTTATTTTATACCAGCCACTGCTTGCAGGGCCATTGAAATTGGTAGATAGATCGTATCCAAAATCGCCGCCTGTTGCAGGTACGGTACCATCAGCGATCGCATATTTATGGCTCCAGTCACCATTTACAGGCAATACAAGATATTGTTTGTTACCAATAAGGTTAAATACGCCAACAAAAGTAGTTTCGTCGATCTGCCCGAACTGTTGCATGGGAACCGGTACAGGATTATTCCAACCACCCTGAGTTGCGTCGCCCACCAGGAATAATTTTCCGGAAGCCGGTAAGGCTATCTTAGGCGGCACTTTGTAGGGCGTCATCTTCAAAGTAAGTATGTTGGAGGTAAGCTGTTCGTTGTTGTTCCCGTAAGAGGAAATAAGTCTTACGTTCACATCGTAAGCGATGTTGAATGCGAATCCAAGGCTCAATAACATGTTGTTTATCTCCTTTGCCAGGAAAGATTTGCTGTATACACCTATAACGGTGGTGGATATGGCTTTTGCAAAATTCCTTCCCGCTGAATCGATCTGTATCACATACTTGGTGGTAGCAGGGTCATTGGCGTAATTGGGCGTAGTCCAGGAAAAAGTGATCACCGCTTTATCAGAGTCGGAAGGCGCCGCAGCAAGCGTGGTGACCGAGCTGTTAAGGCCCGGGGCCATTCCGCCCGCATAACTTGGCAATGGATCTGCCGTATCCAACTTACTGCATCCAGCAAAGAAGGTAGCTGATACTAAAGTTGCCAGCAGGAATTTTGAAAGATGTTTCATAATATTTCTTTTTTATACTGAATAGAAGTTTAAAACCTTTATTGCACGGTAAACTTACCGGTCTTGAAATCAACGGTGATCTTATATGAACCCGTGACCGGCGGCGCCTTAAGATCGCTTCCATTGGGTTTAAAATCATCACCGGTTACATTATTGCTATTATTATTTGCTCCCGTACCGCCATATTTCGCATTCCAGCTGCCATAAACAGGAAGTAGAAGGTAAGAATTATTTGCAGAAAGCGTGATGGTAAGTTCGAATTTAGAAGAACTCACCTGTGTGAATTTTTGGGTCAGTAAATCAGGTTCTCCACAACCACATTGCCATCCTGCCGGGGTAGCGCTTCCTGTAATAAACAATTTTGCCGGAACAGGATAGACTACATCAAGATAGGGAGTAGCAACTATTTTCACTATATTGGAATACAAGACCGCAGTGTTATTGATCAGGGCAGCCTTTATCCTTATTTCAAGGTTATGCGGTATATTTTCCAGCAATCCCATCGCCAGCAATTTGGTGTTCAATTCGCCAACAGTAAAAGTATAGGCAAGATCCTTAGAAATGGTGGTCTCACTTTTTTTAGGATTGGTGAAACCGGAACCCGTGGTATCGATCTGCAGGGTATAGAACACATCCTGTGAGCTGATACCGGTGCTGAATTGATAGTTGGGATTCGTCCATGAAAAACTGATGGCTGTATTCAGTTTATTTGGCAGCAACAAAACCAATGAAGAGGTAGAGGAGGCTGCCAATACCGGAGGGGTTCCTCCCAGGTAATAATCCTTGCTTTCCTGTTTTGTGCAGGATAAAAACAATCCCGCCATCAAGACTGCGCCAAATAATAATTTTATAACTTTTTTCATATAAAACAATTTTAATAATTTAAGATCAATATCCTGAGTTTTGCGTTAAATTAGGATTGGCCACGATATTGGATGTTGGGATCGGAAATATATTATACTTTGTATCTACAGCAGAACCTGAAGCAACTCCGCCTTTCCAGGGCCAAAGATAAGTGCCGTTTGTTAATATCCCGTAACGGATCAGGTCGGTACGGCGATGGCCTTCCCAATACAGTTCCCTGCCGCGTTCATCAAGAACATATTGAAGATTCAGTTGTCCGGCAGTTATATTTCCAGTAGCATTTCCATAAGCCCGCAGACGGATATTATTCATATACGTGAGGGCAGTTACCGCATCCGCTCCGGTACCGCCGCGTAAGAATGCTTCGGCATAGATCAGGTACATTTCGGACAAGCGGAAAACCGGGAAATCAACATC
>JAYWAZ010000176.1:0-4972 GCA_043781975.1 Bacteroidota bacterium | reverse complement strand
CTGACCGAACTGGAAGTTTTGGGATTTGGTTTTGTAGAGATCGGAACGGTCACGCCCCTGCCCCAAAAGGGAAATGATAGACCAAGGTTATTTCGGTTACCAAAAGATAAAGCACTCATTAACCGCATGGGATTTAATAACGATGGGGTGGAAGTTGTTGCGGGAAGGTTGAGGAGTTGGCAGTTGGCAGTTGGCAGTAGACAGTTGGCAGCTGGCAAACTGCAAACTGCCAACTGCAAACTGGTGATTGGTGGTAATATTGGCAAAAATAAACTAACACCAAACGAAGACGCATGGAAAGATTATGAAACCTGTTTCCTGGCACTGCATGATCTTGTTGATTATTTTGTAGTGAATGTTAGCAGCCCCAACACACCGGGTCTTAGGGAATTACAGGAGAAAGCATCATTAAAAAAGATTTTCATCAACCTGGAAGATCTAAACCCTAAACTTCTAAGCCCTAAACCAATATTTTTAAAAATCTCGCCCGACCTAAGTAAAGAAGAATTAGATGATATTATTGATCTTGCACTCGAAATAAAATTAGAAGGCTTCGTGGTAACAAACACTACATTATCGCGTGAAGAATTAATAAGTCAAAAGTCAAAAGTTAAAAGCAAAAAGATCGGCGCCGGCGGATTGAGCGGTTCACCATTGAAGCAAAAAAGCACGGCACTCGTAAAATATATTCACCAGCAGACAAACGGACAAATACCTATTATTGCAAGTGGTGGTATCTTTACAGGAGAAGACGCAAAAGAAAAATTGGATGCAGGCGCTTCGCTGGTACAGGTATGGACAGGATTTATTTATGAAGGCCCTGGCATTGTAAAACGAATTTGTAAAGAAATCAGCAATTGGCAATAAGCAATATTCAATCTTAAATATTCAATTTTAGATAAATAATGGATCATTTATTCACGAGCGAAAGCATCATCAGTTTTTTTATCCTAGTCATACTTGAAATTGTACTGGGTATCGACAACGTGATCTTCGTGAGTATCATCATGAACCGACTACCTCAAAAAGATGAAAAAAAGGCACGCACCTTTTGGATGATAACAGGAATGATCGTACGCAGTTTGCTGTTGTTGGGGCTGGGCTGGCTCTTGTCGCAAAAAGGAAAATATATTGTGCCTGAAAGCTGGTTTGGCAAAGGATTCGACCTGGCAAGCCTGGTGATGCTGGGGGGAGGATTATTCCTCATCTACAAATCTGTCAAAGAGATCCATGGCAAGCTGGAAGGCGAAGACCCCAACCTGGCCCAGAACAAAAAAGGCCTGTCCCTGCCGCAGGCGCTGATTCAGATCCTCATCATCGATGCGGTCTTTTCTTTCGACAGCATCATCACCGCCGGCGGAACGGCAAAATATGTGGAGATCATGATCGCGGCAGTCATCATCGCCATGATCATCATGTTTCTTTTCAGCCCGTCGATCTCCGGGTTCATTCATAAACACCCCACGTTAAAGATGCTGGCCCTCACCTTCCTGGTCATGATCGGACTAAGCCTCATCATCGAAGGCTGGGATTCGGAATCAGCGCACCAACTGCACCTCAAGAATTATATTTATTTCGGCATGGCCTTTTCCTTCATCGTGGAAGTGCTGAACATGACCATGATGCGCAGGCTGAAAAAAAGCCATGTGGTGCAACTCAATGAGCCGGTACTGGAAGAAGATGTGGATGAGAACTCAGACCAGGCAAAGTAGGCTGGCCGCAACGATCCCGGCGGTTTCAGTCCTTAACCTGGTATCACCCAATGCAACGGGAATAAAATGTTGCTGCATGGCCAATTCAATTTCATCGGGTGTAAAATCACCCTCCGGGCCAATTAAAATAACCTGTGAAACAAGGTTTTTATTCACGAGGTCGGTTAAATTTCTCTTTTCCGCATCAATACAATGTGCTATGAATTTTTGCTGGTAGTCCGCTAACATTGGCAAAGTTTCGAACTTTGCTAATGTTTTGGAACTTTGCCAAAGTTTATCATATGGTATCGGTTCATGCAAAACCGGTAACCAGCATTGCTGGCTCTGCAACATGGCGCTTACTAAAATATTTTTCATCCTGTCGAATCGAAAATGCTGTTTCTCCGTCCGCTGGCATAACAGCGGGATGATCTCTGAAACACCGATCTCCGTTGCTTTTTCCAAAAACCATTCAAAACGGCTGCTGTTCTTTATCAATGAAATGACAATGGTTACTTTGTTTGCGGTTGAAGGTTGATGGTTGGTGGTTTGGAGAATTTTTACAGTACAGTTCTTTTTATTGTTATCCGTTATCTCAGCGATAAACAAATGCCCTTTGCCATCAGTTAATTGCAGCTGTTCTCCAACTTTCATACGCAATACCTGTAGGATGTGCTTGCTTGCACCTTCATCCAATATAACAATACCGGAACTTGCGTCAAGGTCTGATCTATAAAAAAAAGGAAGGTTCATTTTTTTTTGTTTACACAACCCGGTTGGCGGTTGAATACCCCGACCGCGGTAATTAAAAATGCGGAAAGGATACCTCTACCGGTGCAATCCGCCGACAGGGTTTGCAACCGCTGTCGGGGAAAAACTGGTAATGCCATGAAAATAAAAAGAAGAGTAAAATCATCATTCACTCTTCATTCTTAATTTTTAATTCTTAATTGTTAGTTGCCTAAAACGGCGCTTCATCATCAAACTCCCCGTCATTCATCTTGCTTCCCTTCTGGATATACAATTTAGCGCCGTCGCCATCATCGCTGCTCACCGGTTTCCAGTTGCCCCCGGGCAGGGACTTGCCAAAATCACTGCCTCCTTCTTCCTCAATGAATTTCTGGATATGCAATAATGCCTTTAGTTTTACTGTATCCAGGCTGCCGTTACGGTGTTTGGCGATCTTAACGAAGGTCTCACCCTTATTACTTTCGCCAAATTCATTGGCCGTGATATCATAATATTCGGGGCGGTACATGAACATCACCAGGTCTGCATCCTGCTCAATGGCGCCTGATTCCCTCAGGTCGCTCAATTGCGGTATTTTATTGCCTTCTTTTCTTTTCTCTACCTCTCGACTCAACTGTGATAAGGCGATGATGGGTACCTGCAGCTCTTTTGCCAGCCCCTTCAGGTCCCGGGATATACGGCTGATCTCCTGTTCGCGGTTGCCGTTGCGGTTCTCTCCGGCGCCGCTCATGAGTTGAAGATAGTCGATGATGATGAGGCCCACATTGTGCTTGTTCTTTAACCGGCGGCATTTGGCCCTCAGTTCAAAGATGTTCAGCGCGGCGGTATCATCAATGAAGATGGGCGCTTTGGACAGTCGCTCGATACCCCGCTTGTACAATTGCTTCATTTCATGTTCTTCCAGTTTGCCCCGGGCTATTTTTTCAAGCCATATTTCACTTTCAGCACTCAGTATCCTTTGTACCAGTTGCCCGCTGCTCATCTCCAGGCTGAAGAATCCTACCGCGGTTGGTTTGGTGGGATGCAGGGCGGCGCTGCGTGCCAGGTTTAATGCCAATGCCGTCTTACCCACGGAAGGACGGGCGGCAAGCACAATAAGATCGGTGGATTGCCAGCCATAGGTGATCCGGTCTAGCGAAGGAAAGCCAGTAGGCACTCCCGTTATATCCTCCTGCCGGTTACGCATGTCCTCTATCCGCTGAATGGTTTTTACCAGTACCGTATCGATGCTGTCGAAATTCTTACGCAGATGATTGTTGGTGATCTCAAAAAGTTTGCTTTCGGCCTCGTCAAGCATGTCAAAAACATCGGTGCTGTCTTCATAGGCATCGCCGATGATCTCGCCGCTGATGCGGATCAGTTCGCGCTGAATGAATTTTTGCAGGATGATCCTGGAATGCGCGTCAATATTGGCTGAGGACACGACGGCATTGGTAAGCTTAGTGACATAATAAGGCCCGCCTACCAAGTCCAGTTCTTCCCTGAATTTCAATTCTTCCACAACGGTAAGCAGATCTATCGGTAAACTTTTAATGGCCAGTCCCTGCATGGCTTTGAAAATGCGCTGGTTGGCATCCACATAAAAACATTCTGGCTTCAATATCTCCACAACGGTATCGAATGCACTTTTTTCCAGCATCACGGCGCCCAATACGGCCTCTTCCAATTCCTTGGCCTGTGGCGGAACCTTTCCATACATCATTGAACTGAGATCGGGGGGTGATTTACGGCGGAGTTTTTTATCCTTGTTATAGTTAGTAAGTTCCATGTTTATTTTCCTGACACTGGTTAGGGTTATTAGTCGCAGGAAAGCTAAGTTAAAGGCAAAAAAGGACTAGTTTATTAACACCCTCCTATTCCCTGATTTTTATATTCATTTTCCACAGCATTCCCACAGGCAAATTTAGTTTATTAACTGGTTATGAACAGGTTTATTAACAGGATAAATGCAATTGCAGTCGAAACTTATTATTTGTTATACACAACTGGTTATGCCCACGCTTTCTTTTTCTTCACTCACCGGTATTTTTCAGCACTTGTAAAATTGGTTGGGAATGGTTAGTTTTTGCCAGGGCGCATTTCCAGTGCTTCGGTTCCAAAAAACTATCTTTGCGGGAAATTTAAAAGAAATTATTTTTAGAGATGACCATTAGCTACAACTGGCTTTATGAATACCTTCCAGCCGGATTGCCCGGGATCCCCGAAAAGATCGAACCTGAAAAATTGGGCAGGATACTCACGTCTATCGGCCTGGAAGTGGAGAGCATTGAAAAATACGAATCGATAAAAGGGGGGCTGCAGGGACTGGTGGTTGGTGAAGTGCTGGAATGCATAAAACACCCGGACGCCGATAAACTATCCCTGACCAAAGTAAATATCGGCACCGCCGAACCCCTGCAGATCGTATGTGGCGCACCCAATGTGGCGGCAGGACAAAAAGTGGTGGTAGCCACCATCGGCGCCACCATTTATCCCATCGGCGGAGAACCCATGACCATGAAGAAAGCAAAGATCCGCGGCGTGGAAAGCCA
>JAYWAZ010000175.1:0-13690 GCA_043781975.1 Bacteroidota bacterium | reverse complement strand
CCTTCTTTCCGGAGCTATATCACCAACCAGCGTTGCCTGGTCCTGGCCGACGGTTTTTTTGAGTGGCAGGACTTCCAGAAAAAAAAATACCCGCATTATGTTTTTTTGGAGGGCCATGCCCTTTTTTGTTTCGCGGGCATTTACAGTATCTGGACTGACCGGGAAACGGGCGAGCATCTGTCTACGTTCTCTATAATCACCACCGCTGCCAATCCCATGATGTCGCGTATCCACAACCTGAAACAAAGGATGCCGGTGATCCTTGCCCCTGATCAATACCAGCGATGGATACAGCCCGGCCTTTCAAACGAGGAGATCATGAACTTGCTGCAACCTTATCCCGAATCGTCCATGCAAAACCATACCATCACCAAACTGATCACTTCGCGTACGCAAGACAGTAATGTTCCTGAAGTGCTGGAAAGGCACAGCTACCCGGAATTACAATTGCTGTTCTGACCGGGTTAAAATAATTCACCCTGCCGGGTGCCCACCGGCAAATGTTCCAGTTCGAACCGCTTCAGCACCTGGTAACGTTCATTTTTTTCTTTTCGTTTCAATAACAAAACGGCATCGGCTACAAATCGCCCGCTGAAATGCTTACCGGCATATTCCTTCATGGCGGATAAATAAATGTCTTTATCCAAACGTGCTGCCAATGGCATCACGGGGTCATCCAGGAAATGTGGTGAATCGCCGTTGGCCTTCATTAACGGCCTCGCCTCCTTACACGCTTTCACCAGTTGTTTGATCTTCTCCTGCCTGCTGACAGTAATGAATATGGAATGCATGGGATACCCGTCAAAATTGCTGAGTTCGATGAGGAAGGGAGCCTGGGCCATGGTAATATTGTGGAGGCGGGTGATGATCTTTTCCTCCGTTTGCTGCAGGGCGGTAAAGCGCACCAATCCCACGTGAGGCCTGCCCGTCTTTGGCTGGGTGATGCGGTAACGATCCACCAGTTCTTCCCGCGCTTTTTCAATTTTATGGCGCAGGGCTTCAGGTATATCGATCACCAGCAGGTATTCATGCTTTTGGTAACCCGGAATATGGAGTGCGGGCATAAAAAATATTGATTACTAAATTTGTTAGCTAATTATTTTAGCATAAATTTACTAAATAATTTAGTTACTGCAAATCTTTTTATATGGAAGTGGAAAAAATTTTCGCCGCGGGGTACAGCGGCAGCAAGCGATTCACGCAGCTGGACGTACCCACTGCCAATGCCACCGGGTTCACTGCCGCCGCCGATGATTATATGGAACGGGGGATCGATCTTAACGAGCAACTCATCAAAAACAAACCCGCCACTTACTTTATGCGGGTGACGGGAAATAGCATGACCGGCGCCAGCATCCATGACGGTGATATCGTGATCGTGGACAGGAGCATCAAGCCGGTGGGCGGGAAGATCGTCATCGCGGTCATTGACGGTGAAATGCTGATACGGCGCCTGGAAAAAACCATGAACAAGATGCGGCTGGTACCGGAAACACCCAAGCTTTCACCCATTGATATCAGTGAGTTTAATGATGTGACCATATGGGGAGTGGTAACCTATATAATAAAAAATGTCTGAACAGGGATCCGGGAAGACCGAAGGGATCATGGGATCCATAATTCCATTTGATCAAAATATTTTTTTCATCCGGATTCAGATAAAAAAATGAAAGCGATCATCGACTGTAACAGTTTTTACGCCGCCTGCGAAAGGGTCTTTAAACCTTCACTGAACGGCAAGCCCGTTGTTGTGCTCAGCAACAATGATGGCTGCATCGTATCCCGTACCGACGAAGCAAAGGCGCTGGGTATAAAAATGGCCGGGCCCTATTATGAAGCCAGGGTGATCCTGGAACAAAATAAGGTAAACGTATTCTCCAGCAACTATCATCTCTATGGCGACATGAGCCAGCGGGTAATGGATACCCTGCGCATGCTTTGCCAGCACGTGGAAGTGTATTCGGTGGATGAGGCTTTTGTTGACCTGGACGGTATTGGTGAAGCGGAAATGTGGGCGTACGGATTGTACATCCGCAATACCGTTGAGCAATGGACGGGCATCCCCGTCTCGGTCGGTATCGCTCCCACCAAAACCCTTTCGAAGGTAGCCAACCATATCGTCAAAAAAAACAAGCTGGCCACCCAGGGTACCGTAGCATTACTAACGCCCGAGCAGATACGCTATGCGCTGGAAAACACACCCGTAAGGGAGGTATGGGGCGTGGGTTTCCGCAGTACAGAAAAACTACAATGGCAGGGGATCGATACCGCCTGGAAACTCCGCAACATGAGCGAGGAATGGGCGCACAAAAACCTGGGCGGCGTGGTGGGTGTAAGGCTGATAAAAGAACTACGCGGTGAACCCTGCATTGAAATGAAGAACCCCCTGGAGAAAAAAAAGATGATCGCCACCACCAGGATGTTTGGCAAACCCGTATTTGAATTAAAAGACCTTAAAGAAGCCATTGCCACCTATACCGCGAGGGCCGCTGAAAAATTACGGCGCCAGGGTGGTGCGGCCGGCATCATCAGCGTGTTCGTTGTGACAAACGACGACACCGGCAGTTACCGGTACGATCCCCGGACAAAGGGAACCTATGCCACTTTACCCATGCCCACTTCCCTGACGAATGACCTCATTTCCCATGCAATTCCCCTGATCGAGCAGCTCTATCGAAAAGGTTCAAAATATTTAAAGGGGGGTGTGATGCTGAGCGGCATCGTTCCCGATGACGCTGTACAGTACAATTTATTCACTCCCCCCGAACACCGGTATCTGCGCAGTTTAATGAACGTGGTGGACAATGTGAATTTCAGCATGCGTGATGATGTCATAAAATTCGCAAGGGCGGGTACCACCAAGAACTGGAAGATGCGGCAGGAAATGCGCAGCCCGCGGTACAGTACCCGGTGGGATGAAATAAAGCATATCCATTAGTGGAAAAAATGAACCGGTTATTTACGCTTTAACAGCTTTTCATAAACAGAGATGTTCATCAACAATAAAAGCATACCGTAAAAAACATCTTCAACGGGAATTGTAAAGATCCGGATACCCATGTTCTCCGCATCATTGTATATCACTACCGGGATGGAAGTAAGGAACCCGTTCACTACCAGGAAAGGAAGCAGGGTGATGACGAAGGACAGGAGGAAAGCCGTTGCGTCAAAAGCTTTAAAGAAATCAGCAAAGAGGAAAAGCAAGGCAATGAAAACAGCATTAAAGATAAAGGTCCAGGAACTGTAATGCCGGTTGCTGAAATAAATGCCGGCTGATAATAATACCAGCGCCAGGACCATCAATACCCGGTTGCCGTTCTTTTTATTTTTTACCCGGGGAAAATAACAGCGGATGCATTCATAAATGAATACAGCGCAATAAGGTACTACGAAAAAGAAAAGTAGTTCTTCAACAGGAAGGTTGAATAATTTGGCGCCGGTGATATATGCTTCATTAAAACTCCATACGCCTTTTGAGGTAAAGTAAATATCCCAGGCAACATAAAAAACGGCAGGCAAAACCATGGCCGGGAAAAGACGTTTCCATTTTTTATAGAAAGCCACTTTCCTGTCAAAACTCAGCAAGAGTGGGCCTGCCAGTGTGCATCCAAGGATCAGAAAATATGTAAGGTGGATGTTCATTAAGTAGTGACGTTTATCGGCTGCTTATCTTTTCGCACTTTATCGCGGTATTTTTTTGCGACAAGCAACATTCCAAAACTTTCACCCTCCCGCTTATCCAGGTGCTTGTGATGCATCTTGTGCGCCCAGCGAATACCACGGACATAACGGTTATTACTGCGTGTGAACCATTTAAAGCGCTGGTGAATGATCACTTCATGCACTATAAAATAAGCCAGCCCGTACAGGGCGATACCAAACCCGATCGCAGCCACCCAATACAAATGTTTTTGTAAGCCCAGCATGATGCAGAGCCAGCTGGGGATGGCAAAGATCAGGAAGAAAGCATCGTTCTTTTCAAAAAAACCCGTGCCCTTGCGGTGGTGGTCTTCATGGAGGTACCACAGGAAGCCATGCATCACATAGCGGTGGGCAAGCCAGGTGATCCCTTCCATGATAAGGAAGGTAGTTAAAACAATGATAACAAAAATGAACCAGTTCATTTGGATATAATTAATTCAAAAAAGTTCTTAACAATAAGAAAAACATCAGCTCCGTCAACAACAAATTTACTGCGAATTTGTTTTGCTTATTGAATTTACTGAAATGAAACAGGGTAAGCAGGAGGATGCTTGCCATGAACCAGCAAATATAATTATAGAACGGAACAGACCCGTTTCCCTCCCACTGCCAGTACCCCAGTTTTACGGCCACCGGCTCCATCACCCAGTCGAAAAAAACAGCCAATGTGGCGCCGTCGATGATCACCGATAAAGCTTTCAACACCATAGGCTTTTTCCCCGTATCGGATGCAATGCGGTTGATGGCCTTCATCAGCAAGGTATGCATGCTGATACCGCAGCAATAGATGATCACAAACCAATTGATGCCAATTATCAACGGCACGTTTTTAAATTTATAGCCAAGCGCATTGCCGTATTGGTATTCTCCAAACAATGCCGCAGTGTTTACTCCAATGATCTCCATTGCAAAGCCCAGGAAAAATACCGCACCAATAAAAATCAGGAAGTAGCTGTTCTTTTCTTTTTGTGTCCATACCAGCAAGGCAAACATCAGTAAAATATTAAGCGAAGTGACCTGTACAAAAAAATCTTTATTGACAAATGATATCCCCACCAGGCCGATCGCATGAAACAGCACGGCAATGGCGGTGGCCATTTCGTATTTAGTGAATGTTCTTATCACGATTCGAATTCCTTTTGCTTTGCTGCTGAATTAATTCGCTTACGATGCGGGCGCTGTTTAAACATAGCGGAATTCCTCCGCCCGGATGTACACTTCCTCCGCAAAAATAGAGCCCCTTGATAGTGCCGGTAAAATTAGGATGTCGCAAAAAGGCCGACAGTCTTGAATTGGAACTGGTTCCGTACAATGAGCCTTTCCAGGATGCGGTTTGTTCTTCGATCAATACCGGGTCTGATGTTTGTTCGGTTACTATCAAAATCTCAATGTCGGTATCCAGCATACGGTTTATTTTGCTGATCACCGTTTTGCGCAGATCGGCTTTCAGTATTTCCCAGTTTTGTCCCACATTGGCCGGGGCATTTATCATCACGAACCAGTTTTCGCATCCCGGAGGCGCCTGTGCGTTTTCCATTTTGGAAGTGATATTTATATAGACTGTAGGGTCTGCTGCCAATTGCTTTGTTTTAAAGATGCAGGTAAACTCCTTTTTATAATCCGCGCTGAACAGGATATTATGCAACTGCAGCTGTGGAAACGATCTTTTTATGCCCCAATAAAATATTACGGCACTGCTGCTGCGTTCCTGTTGCATCAATTTACTGACGCGATGGTTATTTTGTAGTAAATTTTTATAAGTAAAATATACATCGCCGTTACTTACAATGATATCAGCCCTTACATTTTCATCATTAACCACTATACCTTTCGCTTTCCCCTCGTGGTGAATGATACGCTGCACCGGTTTACCAAAATGAAATTCCACTCCTTTTTTCTTTGCCAGCCGGTACAGGGCATCGGTAATACTGATCATCCCGCCCGATGGATAAAATGTTCCCTGATTCAGTTCCAGGTGGGGGATCAGGTTTAGCATGGCCGGGGCTTTATAAGGGTTGCTGCCGTTGTAAGTGGCAAAGCGGTCGAACAACTGGATCGTTTCGGGTGAAGAGAACATCCTGCTATTATAATCATGCAGTGACCGGAACAGAAATCCGAGGCGCAATGCGGATAAGGCTTTAGCTGTTCTGTTGTGCCACCATGTTTTTGTTTTATGCAATGAATGATTTAAAAAAACAGTGCCGATCCGATCATAGGTTCTTTCTGACCGCTTTAAATAGTTGATCACATTTTTTGGATCTTCTGATACCTGGGTTGCAAGTTCATCTGCCAAACGGTCATGATCGGTATATGCCTGCACTGTTTTTTTGTTCTCAAAAAAATATTTGCAGGCCACTTCCACAGGCTGGTAGGTAAAATAGTTTTCAATGGATTCCCCGGCCAGTTCAAACAGGTCCGTAATATTTTCAGGTTGGGTAAACAAAGAAGGGCCTGCATCAAACCGGTATCCATCTTTTTCAAATGCGGATAGTTTACCACCGGGATAAGTATTTTTTTCATAAACATGCACATCAAAGCCTTGTACGGCGAGGCGTATAGCGGTTGCCATTCCGGCTATACCACTTCCTATTATTATCGCATTCTGGGATCGCATGGGTAAAAATGACGTCAAATTAGTGACGTTGTTGCAAGATACTCCTCCACTTTGGGAAAAGCAATTTTGAACCATTCGGTATATTTCTGCGGATGTGAGTGAATGGAATTTTTTATTTCGTCCATGCCTGCAAAACAATGGTCTTCTACTTCCGCTCTGTCAGGATCGAACACCCCGTCATATTTCCCAATAAAAACATGATCGTATTCATGTTCCGTTAACCCGTTTTCAAAAGAAGCTTTATAGGTGAAATCAAAAGCTTTGCACAACGGAACGGTAAAACCCATTTCTTCCTGTAGCCTTTTTTCAGCCGCGTCTTCCGTTCGCTGTCCCACACAGGGATGGCTGCAGCAGGCGTTGGTCCATAATCCCGGGCTGTGGTATTTGCCTTCCGCCCTTTGCTGCAGCAGCATCTGGCCATTGCTGTTAAAGATAAAAATGCTAAAAGCCCTGTGCAACAGGGCCTTTTGATGCACTTCCAGTTTTTCCATCTCCCCTACGGGGTTATCCATTTCGTCTACGAGAATAATGTGCATAATAGCGTGATAATTAAAGTATATTGAACTGGCTTCTTAATCCCGCCTTCGCCAATATATAGGCTTTGCCGTAATTGGGTATGCGTATGCGTTGTTCCAGTATATTATCGGGTGCCGTCTTTTTTATTTTTTTAAAAAGTGACAAATAATATTTGTAGGCAACATAAACACCAAATCTTGCTTTTGTCGGTAAGCGCAAAATCCCTTCATAAGCATTGCTGAGATCAAGTGCAATGTCGCTTTCGATCTGCCTTTTCATGGCCGGGGTAAAATTATTGAAATCCACTTCCGGGAAATAAGTACGATTCAACTCCTGATAATCCGCCCTGACATCACGCAAGAAATTCACTTTCTGAAAGGCGGCGCCCAGCGATTGGGCCGCAGGCTTTAAGGAATCATACAGTCCCTTATCCCCTTCACAAAAAACATGAAGGCACATCAGTCCCACCACTTCCGCGCTGCCATAAATGTATTGCCGGTAACCGCTGCTGTTATATTGTGTTTTGCTGAGGTCCATTTCCATGCTCCCGAAAAAGCTTTCCACCAGGTCATGTGATATCGAATATTCGTTGACCGTCATTTGGAAACTGTGCAAAATGGGGTTGATGCTTATCCTGCGCTCAATAGCGGCAAATGTTTCTACTTTAAATTCAGCTAGTAATTCATGCTTGGGGAATTGATGAAAGGTATCCACGATCTCGTCTGCAAAACGAACAAAACCGTAGATATTGTAAATGGGTGCACGCAGGTCATTGTGCAACAATTTAATGGCGCTGCTGAATGAAGTACTGTACTTCTCCGTTGTGGCCCTGCTGCATTGCTGGCTTAGTTCATGAAAGAGTTTGATCATGCCACTTGTTGATTTTTATATTTACTTTCCAAAATGTTTCACCACTTCTCTGGCTACCACTTCCCCGCTTATTAAACTTGGGGGGACCCCCGGACCAGGTACGGTCAGTTGACCGGTGTAGAATAGGTTCTTTACTTTTTTACTCCTCAGTGTTGGTTTTAAAACCGCTGTCTGTTGCAATGTATTTGCCAGTCCGTATGCGTTTCCTTTAAAAGAATTATAATCACTTACGAAATCACTGACTGAGTAAGATTTTTTATACAGCACCGAATCCCTGATCGTCTGCCCGGTCCTTTGCTCAAATCTACTCAATATTTTTTCAAAGTATTCATCCCTTAATGCTGCTGTATCCCCTTCCAGTCCTGCTGCAACCGGGACAAGGAAAAACAGGTTCTCACAGGCTTCGGGGGCGATGGTATGGTCGGTTACCGATGCCGCACAAACATAGAACAACGGTGCCGTAGGCCACTGGGCTGTTGTATAAATCTCTTCCCCATGTACCTCAAAATTGGTATCAAAAAACAAAGTATGGTGCAAAATATCTTTCATTTTTTTATTGATCCCCACATAATATAATAAACAACTTGGCGCCATCACTCTTTTATTCCAGTATTGCTCCGTATAAGTCCGGCTTTCTTTGGGCAACAGGTTCATTTCGACAAAATGATAATCAGCGGCGGCAACGACTACATCGGCTTCAAAGGAATGGTTTGTCGTTGGTTGCTGATCACCCTCCTTCGTTGAATTTCCGAATGATAAATTTGTCCTTTTTGCAATCACACGCTTCGCCATTTGCCGCTCAATTTTTATTTCAACCACATCATGATCAAATAAAAAATTCACACCCAGTTCTTTTGCCAGCGAATGCATCCCTTCAACTATCATATACATGCCTCCCTTGGGATACCAAGTTCCGAGTTTGATATCAGCATAATTCATCAGGCTGTATAATGCAGGCGTATCTCTTGCCAGTGCGCCCAGGAACAATACCGGGAATTCGAGCAACTGCCTGAGGGCAGGATGCTTAAAATGCCGGCCAATATGTTTTTTCATAGACGTGAATACGTCCAGCTTAAAAACTCCTTTTACCAGTTCCCAATCTAAAAATTCAGTGACCGACTGTCCGGGTTTGTGTACCAGTTTATTGATGCCCACTTCGTATTTATATTCGGCTTCCCGCATCATCCGGTCAAGCATGATAGCACTTCCGGTTTCTATGCTTTCAAATAACTTTTTGAGCTCGTTATAATCGGCGGGTATATCCATCGACATATCCTCACGGTAAACCCTGTACGACGGATCCAGCCTGACCAACTGGTAATAGTCAGTGACCTGTTTTCCAAAACAATGGAAGAAACGCTCAAAGACCCCCGGCATCCAATACCAGCTTGGGCCCATATCAAAAGTAAAACCGGCTGCTTTCAGTTGTCTTGCACGGCCGCCGGGAGTATTATGCTTTTCCAGCACGGTAACATCCCATCCGGCTTTTGCCATAAAGCATGCCGCCGACAGACCTGCAAACCCGCTTCCTATTACTACTACTTTTTTCAATGATCTAAAAATACGGCTATTGATAAGTAAAATGGAAAATTATGTATATAAAATCCCGGGATCAATACCTGGTGAGCTGCTGTTTTAATAATTTCCTGGCAAAGTGTATCCTGCTTTTGATCGTGCCCAATGGCTCGGTAAGTATTTCAGCGATCTCGTGGTATTTATATCCTTCAAAATACAGCTGAAAAGGATTGCGAAATATCTCCGGCAACTGGAAAACAGCTGCCTGCACCTCTTTCATCATCAAATTGGTTTCGGCATCATTGGCGGTAGTAACCTGGTTGTAGTTCAATAAATATTCATTGGGCGTGGAGTCAAAAATGGTGTTTTGCTTGGCTGCACGACGATAGTTATTGATAAAGATATTTCGCATGATGGTATATAGCCATGCTTTGATATTGGTGCCTACATTGTACTTTTCCTGGTTCGCCAGGGCACGGTACATTGTTTCCTGTAACAGGTCTTTTGCGGTTTCATGATCCCTCGTCAGGGTAATTGCAAATGGTTTCAGGTAATCTGCGTTGCTTAAAAGTATCTGGTTAAATTCTAGCGTTGACATATTGATATGTTTAATAAAACATACGGCAAAGTTAAACAAATGTATTTATAAAATCAACAATTTTGTTTAATTATTTTATAAATTGATTAAACAATATGAGTTTCAATACTTTAGGAAGGAAGAGGGGTCAGGAAGCGGCATAAAGCCCCGTTACAAATTCAAGGATCTCGCCATAGGATTTTTTAAAATTCACGGGAGCGTGTATTTTCTTTTTATAACTATTGGTGACCTGTCCTGAAATAATAATAGGGATGTTAGAAAATCTTTTGATAATGGAGTCTATGAACTTATCAAAATTGAATTTATGTCCCATGGTTGTCAAATGGGAATAGATATAATCCGGCTTCTTCAGTTTTACAACATACTCAACATCATCAAGCGGTATGCTGCAACCCAGGTAAATGATGTTGACCCCCCGGCTCTTAAGCAGGTAGGCCATGAACAACAATCCCAGCTCATGATACTCCCCTTCGGGAAGGAACAGGAGTACCGTCTTATTCACTTTCGCAGTGCTGCTGTTGTGCTCCAGGCCCACGATGAGTTTTTGCCGGATGATATTGGTTACAAGGTGTTCCTGCGCCGGATTTATATGATTCGTAAGCCATAGAATTCCGATCTTTTCGAGATAAGGGAATATGATCTGGGTGATGGTTCTTTCAATGCCTCGGGTGATGATATAGTTATCCAGTAACTCTTCAAATTTTTCCAGTTCCAGGTCCATCATATGCTGAATAAGTTCGTTGATCACCCTTTCCTGATGAGCCTGCGTCTGGTTAAGCGAAAGGATCTTTTCCTTCATTTCCCCTTCGTTCATCTTATCAATATGAGATATTTTGAACCCGTATTTGTTCAGCAAGGCAATATTGAGCAGCTTCTTTAATTCATTATTGCTGTAATACCGGATGTTGGTATCCGTGCGTTCCGGTTTCAGGAAAGAGTACCGTTGTTCCCACATACGGATGGTGTGCGCCTTGATGCCCGACAAATTCTCCAGGTCTTTTATAGTAAACGAACGCATGCTGATGATTTTACACTACTACTACAATTTTGAGTAGAATATGTTTAAATAAAACGGTAAAAAGATAAACAAATATAGTGGTAATTGATTAAAACGGCCGGTTGGGAAGGTCTTTAAATATCCGGTTGGGCAATTTGTTTTTTGGGGAAAAGATCGACCATGCGGTCAGGAAAACGATCATGCAATCAGTATAAAGGGAGGCATGTTGCTGGTACCATATTTCCAGAGCTCCCTTAAAAGCATAGATGTCTGTGTACATCACTGTCGGATCAGGCGATTCCGAAACGATCTTTTCCTCATCCCTGAATATGAGCGACCCGATACCCGTCATACCCGGTTTACAGTTATAAATTAGTGACCTTATCTCAGGAGGGTAATGATCGAAACTCACTTTCATAAGAGGGCGTGGCCCCACAATGCTCATATCCCCTTTCAGCACATTGATGACCTGGGGCAGTTCATTCAGTTTAGTGATGCGTAAGAACCTGCCAAATTTTGTAACCCGGGGATCATTTCGAAGGGTGATGGCCCCGGTGCCCATATTGGGACTGTTCTTTAGCATGGTGGCAAATTTCCAGATCGTAAAGGGTTTACTTTTATAACCCAGCCTTTGCTGTAAAAAGAAAACCTCATGCTCCGCGGTGACCAATAAAATGACTATGGAAAGAATTAATAACGGCGACAGTATGACCAACGCAAGGATAGCAAGTACAATGTCAATAATGCGTTTGGTTATTTTGTACATACAATTTTTTAGGAGTTCCCGGGGGCGATTCTGAATGAGAATAGTTAATGCTGAACAGTAACTATCCGGTACCTGCTTTAAAACACTTCTTTTATCTTATCACTTACGGCAATGACTTGTTCATCCGTTATATTTGTTGAGCAAGGTATGCTTAAGCAACGTTTATATACATAATCCGAGCAGTCATTTTTATTGTAATAGATATTGTCTGTAAACATCCGCAGCTGGTTCATCGGCCTCCAGAACGGGCGACTCTGCATTTCATGGTCATTCAGTATTTGAAGTATCTCCTTTTGTTTCTCCGTCATGATGGTGGGCAACCACCAGTTTGGTCTAACGTCTTCAGCTACCTGCTGAAAACGGATATCCCCCACTCCCTGCAGCGCTTCCTTATAAAGGGCGATGATCTCTTGCTTTCGTTTGATGAATACCGGCAACAGTTCCATCTGCGCAACACCCATGGCGGCGGCCACATTTACCAGGCGGTAGTTATAGCCAATTTCATCATGAATATATTCAAAAGGATCGCATTTTGCCTGGGTGGTTAGGTGCTTTGCTTTTTTAGCCAGTGTCTCATCGTCTGTAACGATCATGCCGCCACCGCCCGTGGTTATTATTTTATTTCCGTTATAACTGAAGGTTCCCATCAGGCCAAAACCTCCGGCATGCTTATCGCGGTAATAACTTCCCAGGGCCTCAGTGCTGTCTTCTATCACAGTTAAATGATGTTGTTTTGCAAGGGCTATCAACCTGTCCATATCGCAGATATTACCCAATACGTGCACCGGCATCAGCACGGGAATCCTTCTGCCATCCTTTTTGTAATAACAGGTATTGTTACGCTGTTCGGTCTCTTCGGCCAGGAATGTTTCCAGGAGGTCCAGGTCCATTTGCCAGTTGCCGGCATCGGCATCTATCAGGATGGGATCAGCGCCTGTATATTTAATGGCATTACAGGTAGCAATAAACGTAATATTGGGGGTGATTACGTAATCGTTGGCATTCACTCCCATCATCACCAGGCAAATATGCAGGGCTGTGGTACCGCTGCTTGTAGCCACTGCATAACGGGTTCCGGCAAATTGAGCACTCATCTTTTCAAACTGATCTACATAGGCGCCCACACTGCTCACCCATCCCGTATCAAGGCAGTCCTTTACATATTTCCATTCATTACCGGCCATGTTGGGGCCACTGAGTAAAAGCATCGCTGAGTTGGTTTTCTGTGCAAACCTATTAAAAAAAAATTCCCCGGCCTAAAGGTCGGGGCATTTCACTGAAAGCTCAGGACAATTCAATTTAAAAGACGGTTATGCCTATATATTCCGGAACTTTTGTTCAAACGGGTCAGTCACAATCCCTGTTTTCAGCAGGGTATATATCTCTTTTACCCCATCCGGAACTTTTTTCGTTATTTTGAAGCCCAATTCATTTTTTATCCTGTCGAAATTAACCCGGTAATCGCGGGGGTCTTCACTGCTATCCACATAATGTACTTTTACTCCAGGCACCACTTTGCAAACTTCTTCGATGATCATTCCCTTATTATAATTTTCTTCTGTACTTCCCACATTGAATACATTGGCCCTCACTTTTTCTTCCGGACTTTCCAGCACCAGCACCACCGATCTGGCCAGGTCGTCTACATGGCAATAGGGACGCCAGAATTGTTTCCCCCATATTTCCTGCTCGCCGTGTACGGCGGCATTACGCGTAAATTCATTAACGGTAAGATCGAACCGGATGCGTGGTGAAAAACCATATACCGTAGCAAAGCGAAGTGAGGTACTGCACATATTGCTGTCTTTTTTTTCTTCCAGCAAATATTTTTCAAATTTTACTTTCAGTTCGGCATACAGGGACACGGGATTGAGGCCGGATGTTTCAGTAACAAAAGAATCGGGATCGGGCATCTTGCCATAATTGCTGCAGGTACTCGCAAAAACGAAACGCTTTATCCCGGCAGCTTCCGCCAGGTCAAATAAAAGCAGGGAACCTCCCCAGTTGGTTTGATGAGCCTCTTCAGGATATTTTTTGCAGGCGGGGTCTCCAACAATGGCCGCGAGGTGTACCACGGCATCCATTCCTTTCAGGACCTTACCCAGATCAGCG
>JAYWAZ010000174.1:0-4999 GCA_043781975.1 Bacteroidota bacterium | reverse complement strand
ATAGTTCTGTAAATCCGGTGGCATCTTCACATTTCAATTTTTCAGTACCCGAACCAACAGGAGTGGTGGCAGCCATTGCACCCCAAAATGATTCACTGATCGGTTTGGTTTCGCTGATCGCTCCCATCATCGCAGGTGGCAATACCTGCATCCTGCTGGCTTCAAACACAAAACCATTGTGTGCAGTGACTTTCGCCGAAGTACTCAACAGTTCAGACCTGCCGGGTGGCGTGGTGAATATCCTTACAGGAAAAGTTTCGGAACTGGCTCCTTTCTTTGCCGACCATATGGATGTGAACGCAACGGCTTACTGTGAAGCGGATAGTGCCACGCAACAAATGATAAAAGAAAAATCGGCACTGAATGTTAAAAGGATCTTGTTGTATGATAAAGTACAATGGGCAGGCGATGCCGCGCAATCACCGTATTTTATCATGGACTTCCAGGAGATCAAGACCACCTGGCATCCCATTGAAAATATCGGCGGGGCGAAGGCCGGATATTAACTATATTTTCAGAATGTAAAATGAAAAAATTGAAAGACTTTATATTTTAAAATATTCAGCAAACATAAAAGCTGCTCAACTTTTACATTTAATATTCTTCATTTTATATTTCTTTGGCCGTTAGATTTTCGATGACTTTTCAAATAAAAACCCCATCCTTTTCAGAATGGGGTTGTATTTTAAAAGTCTCCTGAGGGGAGTCTTCTGAGGGGCTTAGTCTTCTACCTTCACCTTGCCTTTTTGCTTCGCGATCACTTCCTCGGCAATATTATTCGGCGCCGGGTTATAATGGCTGAACTCCATGGTAGAAGTAGCACGTCCGGATGATAGTGAGCGCAACTGCGTTACATAACCAAACATCTCGCTCAACGGCACTTTGGCCTTGATCACCTGTACACCATGCTTGCTGTCCATGCCTTCCAGCATACCGCGACGGCGGTTAAGGTCACCCGTTACATCACCCATGTACTGGTCGGGTGTAAGCACTTCCACTTTCATGATCGGTTCCAGTAATACCGGCTTTGCTTTTTTCCCGGATTCACGGTATCCCTGCTTGGCACACAATTCAAAACTCATCGCGTCACTATCCACCTGGTGGAAACTACCATCAAATACACGCACTTTCATGCTCACCATCGGGTAGCCTGCAAGAACACCTGTTGTCATAGCTGTTTCAAATCCCTTTTGAATGGCTGGTACAAATTCTTTTGGAATGCTACCACCAAAGAGTCCGTTCACAAACTGGAATGTTCCTTTACCTTCCTTCAAAAATTCTTCATCAGCGGGGCCGATCTCAAAAATGATATCTGCGAACTTACCACGACCACCGGTTTGCTTTTTCAGCACTTCGCGGTGTTCGATGGTGTTTTGGAAAGCTTCTTTATACGCCACCTGCGGAGCACCCTGGTTGATCTCTACCTTGAATTCCCTGCGCATCCTGTCCACAATGATCTCCAGGTGCAATTCACCCATACCGCTCAGGATGGTTTGGCCCGTTTCTTCATCTGTTCTTACTTTTAAGGTAGGATCTTCTTCCACCAGCTTGGCAATAGCCATGCCCATTTTGTCAACGTCGGCCTGCGTTTTTGGTTCCACCGCCACGGAGATCACCGGCTCAGGGAAGGTCATGGCTTCCAGTATGATCGGGTGATTCTCGTTACAAAGTGTATCTCCAGTTTTAATATCCTTAAATCCCACGGCGGCGCCGATATCACCGGCTTCAATATAATCAACCGGGTTTTGTTTGTTGGCATGCATCTGCATGATACGGCTGATACGCTCGTTCTTTCCGGTTCTTGTATTCAATACATAAGAACCCGAATCCAAACGTCCGCTGTATGCCCGGAAGAAGGCCAGCCGGCCTACGAACGGATCGGTCATGATCTTAAAGGCCAGCGCACTGAATGGTTCTTTCGGATCGCAATGACGCAATATTTCTTCGCCGGTGTCAGGATTAGTTCCTTTCACCGCTTCAATATCCATCGGTCCGGGCAAATAACGAACGATGGCATCCAGGGCGGTTTGTACTCCTTTGTTCTTGAAGGAGGAACCACACATCATCGGGATGATGGAAATATCGATCGTCGCTTTGCGGATGGCCTCATGTATCTCAGCTTCGGTGATCGTATTGGGATCTTCAAAGAATTTCTCCAGCAATTTATCATCGTAATCAGCAACGGCTTCGATCAGGTGTTGCCTCCATTCCTTCACATCATCTACCATATCATCCGGGATTGGCACTTCATTAAAGGTCATGCCCAGCGTTGCGTCATCCCATACCATGGCTTTCATGGTGATGAGGTCAACCACGCCTTTAAAATGATCCTCGGCGCCTATGGGTAACTGTAAGGGTACCGCTTTGGCGCCCAGCATTTCTTTTACCTGCTTTACCACGTTCAGGAAATCAGCGCCTGCACGGTCCATTTTATTAACGAAACCGATACGCGGAACCTTATAACGGTTGGCCTGGCGCCAAACTGTTTCGCTCTGGGGTTCTACGCCACTAACGGCACAGAATAAGGCAAGTAAACCATCCAGTACACGCAGGGAACGCTCTACTTCTACGGTGAAGTCCACGTGGCCCGGGGTATCAATGATGTTGAATTTATACTGTTTGGTCTCGGGTACTTTTTTACCCTGCACCATGGGAAAATTCCAGAAACAGGTGGTAGCGGCACTCGTAATGGTGATACCCCTCTCCTGCTCCTGTGCCATCCAGTCCATGGTAGCGGCACCGTCGTGCACCTCCCCGATCTTATGATTCACACCTGTATAATACAATATACGCTCTGTGGTCGTCGTCTTACCCGCATCGATATGAGCGGCGATCCCAAAATTTCTCTGATAACGTAAATCTGCCATTTTAAAATGTTTATTGTTTGATGTTTATTGTTTGTTGCTATGTGCCCGGCCATTGAATTGCCGTTAAGCTTCATTGGCGTCGCACTCTTGTACTTAATATCTTTATTGAAATACCAACTTAAGGCTAAAACTCCCCGTAGAACTCCCCGCCGTGGCAGGGATGGGGCGATATGGTATATTTATACTCTCATAGTATGCCAAACGAGTACGGCTCCACTATCCAAATGCCGTCTGCCTTTTAGCGGCGCAAAGGTACGCCCATTTTTTTTAATTACAAAGCAC
The DNA here is from genome assembly GCA_043781975.1 of Bacteroidota bacterium. Taxonomy (GTDB): domain Bacteria; phylum Bacteroidota; class Bacteroidia; order Chitinophagales; family Chitinophagaceae; genus Ferruginibacter. Next base: position 1,850 of record JAYWAZ010000174.1, on the reverse strand, counting down.
AAACAACAAAAAAGCCATCCTGGTGTAGAACGGCTTAAAAATATATTTTAAAAGGTGTATTAGATCCTGAAGTGCGCAAATGCCTTGTTGGCTTCTGCCATACGGTGGGTATCTTCTTTCTTTTTGAAAGCGGCGCCTTCGCCTTTGCTGGCAGCAACAATTTCATTGGCCAGTTTATCAGCCATGCTGCGGCCATTTCGGTCGCGGCTGTATTTGATCATCCATTTGATGCTTAAGGATATTTTCCTGTCGGCACGAACTTCAGCAGGTATCTGGAAGGTGGCACCACCGATACGACGGCTGCGTACCTCAACACCCGGTGTGATATTTGACAAAGCTTTTTTCCAAACTTCATACCCGTTTTCACTGGTTTGCTTGGAAACCTTATCCAGGGCATCATAGAAAATGATGTAAGCACCACTTTTCTTACCGGCCCACATCAGGTTGTTTACGAAACGTGTAACCAACTTGTCATTGAATTTCGGATCCGGCGCTAAGGGTATCTTTTTCGGTTGTGTCTTCCTCATTGTTATCTATTTTGGTCTGACGGTCCCCGTCTGACCATTTATTAAATTATTTCTTGGCTTTTTCTTTCTTAGTACCGTATTTACTACGGCTTTGCTTACGGTCTTTCACACCTGCTGTATCCAGGCTGCCACGTACGATATGGTAACGAACACCCGGCAGATCTTTTACCCTTCCTCCACGAATCAGCACAATGGAGTGCTCCTGTAAATTATGGCCCTCTCCCGGGATATAAGCGATCACCTCGATCTTGTTGGTCAAACGAACCTTGGCCACCTTGCGTAAAGCCGAGTTTGGCTTCTTTGGAGTGGTCGTGTATACCCTGGTACAAACACCACGGCGCTGAGGGCAACTATCCAAAGCCCTGGATTTACTCTTGGCTTTGATGATTTCTCTTCCTTTTCTTACTAACTGTTGTATTGTGGGCATTATAAACCGTTTATTTTTCGGACGGCAAAGGTAGGAATTATCATTTGAAAACAGAAAATTAATAGCTAAAAAAGTGAATTTTTATTCACATTCATCAAAAACAGCCCTGAACAGGCTGTTTCCTTCACTTACCGGGTCTGAACCGGCAAAGAACACATATGATTTTGCGAAAGGCCTGCCCCATTTCCGACTCACCACTTCCAACTTCCAATTACCTTATACCTTATACATCCACCCGTGCGTATCCGCCTCCCTGCCATACCGTATGGCATTCAGCTGCCTTTTCAATTCAGGGGAAGTCCGCCATTTATCAACGTCAAATTCCATGACATAGTCCTTGTACCTTAATTCCCTGATCAGGGAAATGGTGGCGGCCGTACCTGTTCCAAACACTTCGTATAAGATACCCGCTTTATGGGCGTCAATGATATCATCAATGCTCAAAGGCCTTTCCTCCACGGTAAATCCCATTTCCTTCAACAGGCATATCGTACTGTCCCTGGTTACACCGGCCAGGATGGTTCCTGCGTCCAATGCAGGTGTGATAGCGGTGTTTCCAATGATGAAGAACACGTTCATGGTACCACATTCCTGTACGTATTTATGTTCAAAAGCGTCGGTCCATAAAACCTGGTCGTATCCTATCTTTTTGGCCTCGGCCGTGGCATACATGGCTGCCCCGTAATTACCGGCAGCCTTCGCATAGCCCACACCGCCAGGTACGGCCCTCACGTATTTTTCTTCAACATATATCCGCATGGGGGCGCTGTAATAAGGACCCGTCGGGCTTAAAATGATCATGAATTTGTACTTGTCACTGGGCCTTACACCGATCATCTCATCGCTACTGAACATGAAGGGCCGGATGTATAAAGAATGATCCTCCTGGGTGGGTA
>JAYWAZ010000173.1:0-13943 GCA_043781975.1 Bacteroidota bacterium | reverse complement strand
TTTATAGGTAACTGATACGTTCTTGCTGAAAATAGTGATGCCCCTTTCCCTTTCCAGGTCATTGCTGTCCATGATTAGCTCCCCGGTCTCCTGGTTATCGCGGAAGATATTGGTACTATGCAGTATCTTATCCACCAGGGTGGTCTTTCCATGATCTACGTGGGCAATGATGGCGATGTTTCTTATATTCATTATTCTTGAGCTTTGAGCCCCAAGCTGCAAGTTGCAAGTAGTGCCTGATAGCCGTCCTTTGCAGCTTATCCCTTGTAGCTGTTTTTAAGGGCGCAAAGGTACGCTAATAAAGCCGGATGGCAAGGTTAAATGTAAATTAATATGGCACTGGATTACTTTTCATTTTTTCGACGTATTAACAGGTAACCATACAGCTTATGAACAGTATCAGAAAGATCAATCCCCCCAAACGCATCGCACTGGTGGCGCACGATAATAAAAAGGCCGACCTTATGGAATGGGCCGTGTAAAACAAGACCGCCCTGGCCCGCCATGAATTGATCGCTACGGGTACCACCGGCAAATTGTTGGAAGAAAAACCGGACAGGCCGGTGAAGTAAATGCTCAGCGGCCCCCTGGGCGGCGACCAGCAGGTGGGTGCCATGATCGCAGAAGGGAAGATCGTTATCCTCATATTTTTTGGGGACCCCATGGAAGCACAGCCACACGACAGTGATGTAAAAGCTTTGTTGCGCCTTGGCGTTGCCTGGAATATTTTACTGGCATGCGACAGGGCCACGGCCGACTTCATCGTAATTTCCCCGCTGATGCAGGAAGAATATGAAACGATACTGCCCGATTACAGTAATTATCTGACAAGAAAATTAAATTAAAAACTTCCTCGCTTAGTTTTTATATTAGTGTTCTTATAAACTGTAAAGCGATGGATACCATTTTCAAAGACTACCTGCTCTATTATGAAACCCGCATGAAGCGATGGCAGAACAACGGGATTTATACCCATTCTTATCAATCGGAAAAAGCACTTTATGAACTGGTGGCTTCCTGCACCAGCATGGAAGAATTACAAAACAAAACGGGTCAGTTCCGTTCACTGACTGTACAAAATGCCATCGCGCTGGTAAAGGACCAGGAAAGATTTAGGAAAAAGGTTTATAATGACTGCAGGGAATTTATCCGTGCCAAGGCGCCAGCTAACATATTGGAAAAGATCGATGACATGGCTTCCGACATGGAGATCGTGGAGATGGTGAACCGGGTACACCAGGAAAACAGCATTGAGATCACGGTCGACCAGTTGGTGAGTTTTTTTTACAGCGATTTTACGGCAATGGAAAATATTGAAGTGTATCAACAGGCAGGCATACCCGAAGAATGGAGAAAGGACTGTGATCAATATGCCCGGGATACGATGGAGCGGGGCAAAAAGCTCTGGTTGGAAACGGAATTGCCCAATGCCCGGAATTGGCAGCCGGGATGGACGATGGACTACAAATTATTATATGAAGAACGTCACCGGCGACTGATACCGGTCAATGATGCGGAACTGGAAAAGAAAATTGCATTGCATAAAATATATAAACCCGCCTGATCATGCCCATCGAAAAAACATATGCAGATGCCATGCTGAGCACTTTCAGGAACATGTTGCAGGATTGCAAAGACAAGAACCTGGGCGGCGAGTCATTTGATGCAATGACCACCACCATGAACCGCATGGAAAGCCTTGCCATGGAAATGGATGACCCGGGTGCATTCAGCGCAAAGCTGATGACAGAAGGATTATTCACTGAATTCAGTACCGCTTACGGAAACTTATTGGCAGCAGAAGGTCAGAAAAAATATGGAGCATCGGGAACTTATGATGATGATAAATTGCTGCAGCAGACCTTATCGGCCTATGAAAACAGTCTGACCCAGTTGAATGACCACCCGGATAAAGAAAGATTGAAGGCCCCGATACAAACCGTGATCGACCTGGGCAGATCGGGCGTAAACTATCCCACTTTTTTAAAATTGCTAATAGAAAGAGGTTTGGATAAAGCGATGGAGGGCTCGGTATTAAGCCGCGAAGCCCTTGTAAAAGACATTCAATGGGCAGCTGACCTGGTATTGCCGGTCTATGAAAAAAGAAACAGGGCGTTGCTGGCTAAATATGATGAAATGGCTGCGAAGGCTACCTTTGGAGTACCTGATAGTATGGTCTTTTCCATGGAACGCTTCAGGATCGAATCGGAATTTCAGCCGGCCATCAATAAATACCAGGCCATCATTGAACGATGGGGAAGGTTGCTGGAACTGGTACACGACTGGATAGACGCCCATACTTCCTTTGCCCCATATGATGAACGTTATGTTAGCCTGGAGAGTATGGAAAAGACCAAACGAAATATCAAATTCTGCAAAGAATGCTATCCCGGGTTTTTAAAAGCAAGAGAAGATATTTTCAATCGGTATTTTTCCATGAACTGGGATGATATTTTTACACATGAGTCGTTTCCCAACGAAAGGAAGGCGAGGCGTTGTATGTACACCGATGCATATGTTGAATTTTTACAGGAAGTATATCCTCATTGTAATCCTTTTTCCATTGCCCCGCAGGAACTGATTGCTAAGGCTGAAAAGTTGCACGGCGACAAGACCGTTTTTATAAAATGACCAGGGAAAATCTTTCTTGTTTATTTTGTAGCTTACCTGTCTAAAATTATCCCAATGAAATATTTTTTTTTATCCTGCTTCTTGTGCCTTCGGCTTATTTCCTTTTCACAGGACACCCTTACCATCAATGACCTTCCGGCTGCAGAAAGGGTGATCGGTCTTCAATTCAAACAGGCTGAACGGGATTCTTTATTCGATGACCTGAAGGGTAACTTGACCGAATACAACAAAATGAGGCAGTATCAACTGGATAACAGCGTGCCCTTAAGCACCTGGCAAAGCCCCCTGTTGCCCGGAATGAAATTCAGTATGAAGCAGAATCCCGTTAACTGGAATATCCCTTCGAATATTTCACTTCCCTCCAATAAAAATGAACTGGCTTTCTATTCACTCCTGCAACTGGCATCGCTGATCAAAAACAAAAAGATCAGTTCGGTGGATCTTACAAAATTCTTTATCGCACGTTTAAGGAAATTCGGGGATACGCTTCAATGCGTGATCTCCATCACGGAAGATATTGCGATGGCTGAAGCGGCCCGGGCCGATAAAGAGATAGCTGCGGGACAATACCGAGGCCCATTGCACGGCATTCCCTACGGGTTAAAAGATCTCTTTGCGGTGAAAGGAACCAAAACCACCTGGGGAGCCGCCCCTTTCAAAGATCAAACGATCGATAATAACGCATATGTTTATACGAAATTAAAGGCGGCGGGCGCGGTGCTTATCGCCAAATTCACCCTGGGTGCTCTGGCCATGGGCGATTACTGGTATGGCGGCAGGACAAAGAATCCCTGGAACCTGAAAAGGGGTTCCAGCGGTTCCTCCGCCGGTTCCACCGCTGCTACTGTTGCAGGATTGGTACCCTTCGCGATCGGTACAGAAACCCTGGGCTCCATTATCTCCCCTTCCAGCACCTGCGGAGCTACGGGGTTAAGGCCAACCTTTGGCAGTACCAGCCGGAGCGGAGCCATGGCACTGAGTTATAGCCTGGACAAGATCGGCCCCATTTGCAGGAGCGCCGAAGACGCGGCCGTAGTGTTCAATTATTTACACGGAACAGATGGTAAGGACCAATGTGCTGTTAACATGCCCTTTAATTATCCAGTGAAGGCCGATCTTTCGAAATTAAGGATCGCCTATGCGAAACAATATTTTGCCCGTGGCGATACCATGGGAAATGAAATGAAGGTATTGGAGGTTTACAGGAAGCTGGGCGCCACGCTCGTGCCCGTTGATTTTCCCGATTCAACTGTTTATAATTTCGATATCGTGGGCATCATCATCGGCGCGGAATGTGCAGCGCAATTTGATGCGTTCACCCGTTCTCGTCTGGCCGATGAACTGACCCGGCAGGGCAAGGGAGATTGGCCCAACCAGTTCCGAACGGCCCGTTTCATCCCGGCAGTAGAATATATCAACGCTTACCGGCACCGCTATTTGCTGATGCAGAAAGTGAATGAATTGATCGGGGAATATGACGTGTTCATTTGTCCAACCTGGGCCGGAAACCAATTGGCCATCACAAACCTGACCGGGCACCCCGCTGTATGTTTCCCTACAGGATTCAATAAAAACAAAATGCCCACCAGCATCACACTGGTCGGAAAATTATACGGCGAAGCCAATTTGCTGGCTGCCGTAAAAGCTTTCCAGGACGCCACTGATTTTAATAAGCAGCACCCGGAGATGTTTAAATAAATTTTTGTTCCGTGAGTTTAGGCTCGTTAATGACTGCGACCTGATTTAATTTTATTCTTGGTAATTTTACAGTCGGATATTGTATTCTTTAACTGACCTCCCGTAAAGCATTGTTCAAACTTCATGCCCCATATGCTCCTGCCGGCGACCAGCCGGAGGCAATCAGCCAGCTGACGGAAGGTATCCTCAACGGGGAGAAATACCAAACACTGTTAGGCGTTACCGGTAGCGGCAAGACCTTTACGATGGCCAACCTGATCCAAAACGTGCAGCAACCTACCCTGGTATTGACACATAACAAGACCCTGGTGGCACAGCTTTACGGGGAGTTCAAACAATTCTTCCCGGAAAATGCCGTAGGCTATTTTGTTTCGTATTACGATTATTACCAGCCGGAAGCGTATATGCCCGTCAGTAATACTTATATCGAAAAGGACCTGAGCATTAACGAGGAACTGGACAAGCTCCGCCTGCAGGCAACGGCACAGCTCTTAAGCGGCAGAAGGGACATCATCATCGTGGCCAGTGTAAGCTGTATCTATGGCATGGGCAACCCCACGGATTATGAGAACGGCATCATCCGGATCGAGTGTGGACAGGTGATCTCCCGCCAGGGATTTTTACATACGCTGGTCAATTCATTGTACAACCGCAGCGAAGGCGATTTTACCAGGGGCACATTCCGTGTAAAGGGTGATACGGTGGATATCAACCTCCCCTATGTTGATTTTGGTTACCGCATTAGTTTTTTCGGAGACGAAATAGAGACCATCGAAACGCTGGAACTCAGCAGCGGAAAACGTATCAGCACCGTAGATAATGCCGCCATCTTTCCCGCCAATTTATACGTGGCGCCAAAAGATAGGCTGTTGCAGGTAGTCCACGAGATACAAGACGAAGTGGCTGCTCAGGATAAATATTTCAAGAACTCGGGGAAATATATAGAAGCACAACGCATCAGCGAAAGGGTGAACTATGATCTTGAAATGATACGCGAACTGGGCTATTGCAGTGGCATAGAAAATTACTCCCGTTTCTTCGACCGGCGCAAGCCCGGCACCAGGCCCTTCTGCCTGCTCGATTATTTTCCAAAAGACTTCTTATGCATGATCGATGAAAGCCACCAAACCATTCCGCAGGTAAGCGGTATGTATGGCGGTGACAGGAGCAGGAAACTGGTACTGGTGGATTATGGTTTTCGCCTGCCATCGGCACTGGATAACCGCCCGCTGAATTTTCATGAATTTGAATCCATGCTGAACCAGACTGTCTTTGTTTCAGCTACCCCCGGCAATTATGAACTGGAGAAATGCGGCGGCGTAGTGGTAGAGCAGGTGGTAAGGCCTACGGGATTGCTGGATCCTCCCATTGAAGTGAGACCCTCCGTGAACCAGATCGACGACCTGCTGGATGAGATCGACAAACGGGTAACAAAGGGCGACCGGGTATTGGTGACCACGCTCACCAAACGTATGGCAGAGGAAATGACCAAGTACCTGCAGCGCATCAATATCAAAAGCAAGTACATCCACAGTGAAGTGGATACGATGGAAAGGATGCAGATATTAAGGGAATTGCGTTTAGGCGTAATCGATGTGTTGGTAGGAGTGAACTTGTTAAGGGAGGGGCTCGATCTTCCCGAAGTTTCACTGGTGGCCATCCTCGATGCCGATAAGGAAGGCTTTCTTCGTAATGAAAAAAGTTTGACACAAACCGCGGGCAGGGCTGCCCGTAATGTTGACGGATTGGTTATCTTTTATGCCGATAAGATGACCGACAGCATGCAGCGGGCCATTGATGAAACCAACCGACGCAGGGAAAAACAGGTGGCCTTCAATACCGAGCACCATATCACACCCACCTCTATCACAAAAAGCACTGAACAGATCATGGCCCAGGGTTCCATACTGGATGTAAAGGGTTATGACCCTTCAAACCCTTATTCCATAGCCCCTGATGAAGACCTTGTGACCGTTGCGGCTGAAGAACAGGAAGTGTATAAGACCATCCCCCAGCTGGAAAAACTTATCGCCAAAACCAAAAAACAGATGGACAGGGCAGCCAAAGACCTGGATTTTATGGAGGCGGCAAGGCTCAGGGATGAGATGTTCAGGTTGCAGAATGAGTTAGGGATAATGAAAAAAAATTAGCGAATCAGGTGCCTGCTTCCACAGGCCACCAGTCATTGCCAAATGCATCCGTAAAGCCGCAGGTAAAACCATAGGGCTGCTGCATGGGTTCCATTGTTGAAACTGCTCCTGCATCTATCGCTTTTTGATAAGTATCCCTTAGATTTTCCACATAGATAAAGATCCCCGCCGGCCTTGGTGAAAACTGGTCCGTGGAATCAGCAAACATGATAACGGCATCCCCGATACGTAATTCACCGTGCATGATCACCCCTTCGCTGCGGGGAACGATCACCTGTTCCATTGCCCCGAAAACGGTTTTCATGAAAGTTATGAAAGCTTGGGCATTGGGCACTATCAGGTAGGGCATCACCCGGTTATATCTTGCTGGTATCTGCATCGTTTTGTTTTAGAAAAGGTACGGATTTCTTAAAAATAATTCCCTATCTTACCCATCCCTTATTCAATAAAATTCTCAAAATATGACTACGATAGCGCTCTACAACCTGAAAGGCGGCGTTGGCAAAACCGCCAGTTGTGTAAATTTCGCTTACCTGGCGGCAGCCGATGGATTTAAAACCCTGTTATGGGATATCGACCCGCAGGGATCCTCCTCTTTTTATTATAAGGCGAAGCCCAAAACCCACCCGGGCATCAAGAAGCTGATCACAAAAGACGCTGACCTGGAAAATGGCATCCTTTCCTCCAGCTTTGAACTGCTTGACGTGATCCCGGCCGATAACTCCAGCAAAAGCTTTGATATCATGCAGGAAGAAATGAGGGGCAATAAGAACCGCCTGAAAAGTATATTAAAACAACTGGACAAGGAATATGATTTTGTTTTTATTGACTGCCCTCCCGGGTTCAGCGCATTGAGTGAAAATATCTTTAACGCCGCAGACATTATCCTGATGCCTGTAATTCCAACCGTATTGTCCATCCGCACCTATCACATGGTAAAAGATTATTTTAAAGAGAAAGACCTCGACATCAGTAAACTGATGTGCTTTTTCACCATGACCGACCTGCGCAAGAACATGCACAATGAGATCATGGATGAATTGTATAAAGACAAACGTTTTTTCCAGAATTACATTCCCTACTTAAGCGATGTGGAAAAAATGGGTGTTCACAAGGCGCCCATCATGGAATTCGCCAACAACAGCTATGCCGCCAGTTGTTACCGGGAATTGTGGATAGAGATCAAGGAAGGTGTGTTGGAGTGATGTTACACAGAGATTCGCAAAGAATGCACAGAGAGCACAAAGAGCGACTTTAAAAGAGAATAAATTATTAATAACTGATATCTCTCTGTGAAACTTTGTGAAATACTTCGTGCCCTCTGTGAAAATATTTTCACAGAGATTCTTAAAGAACGCACAGAGAACGCAAAGAGCGCCTTTAAAAAGGCAATATCACTATTAATAATTGAAGTCGCTTTGTGCAACTTTGTGAAATGCTTCGTGCCCTTTGTGAAAATATATTCGACCCAATGAAATAAAATATGATCGAAGACGGAATTTCAAATGACGTTATTGGGTGTTCTATAAATATTCATAGAATATTCGGCCCTGGCTTATTGGAATCTGCTTATAAAGAGTTTCTATGTTATGATTTGAAGGAATTGGGATATTGTGTTGAAAAAGAAAAACCAATGCCAGTTATATATAAAGAAGTCAAACTGGAGTTAGGATATCGGATGGATATAGTGGTTGAGAATATGGTGGTTTTAGAAATAAAAAGAGTTGAAAAATAACAGATGTGCATATAGCCCAACTCCTAACTTATATGAAACTTGGAGAGTATAAGCTTGGATTGATTATTAACTTCCAGAGCAAGTTGCTAAAAGATGGTATAAAAAGACTTATATTATAAAGAGAATTATATTTGTAAAAAAGTTAAATCTATGAAGAGGGAATTAGGAGGTTGGTACAGTCCTGCTCTGCAGAAAGATATGCCCATCGCCACTTATGGCGATTATGGCTTTGCGTTATTATTCGTGCCAACGGCCGCCGCGGATTACCTGGAATACGAACGTTTCCAGATGATGGAAACCCTGGCGCCCTATATCAACAGCGGTAAGGTAAAAGTGTTCTCCATCAACAGCATTAATAACGAAAGCTGGCTCAACAATGAAATGGCGGGCGCCCATAAAGCCATCCGACAGAACCAGTTCAATGAATATGTTTTTAACGAGGTGGTGCCCTTCATTAAGAACAGCACTTCCACCGAAACACCCATCATCACCTGCGGCGCTTCTTTCGGCGCCCTGCATAGCATGAACCTTTTTTTAAAGCGCCCCGATCTTATCAACGGCGTAATTGCCATGAGCGGCGTGTACGACCTTACCGAATACACCAAGGGGTATTATGACGACCAGGTGTATTTCAACTCGCCCATGCATTATCTTCCCAACCAGGAGGACCATTTATTTTTGGAACAGATAAGAAAAAGTCCCAATATCCATATCCTTACCGGAAGCGGGGCCTATGAAGATCCCAATGCATCAAAAGCCTTTGCCTCCGTACTCTACAATAAGGGTATCAATTATGAACTGGATGTATGGGGCGAGGATTGGAAACATGACTGGCCCACCTGGCGGGAAATGTTGCCGGTTTACCTGGAAACCCGGTTCTGATTTCGGGCCTTTTTACACAATAAATCCCGGCTTTTGCAGTTATATACAGGAAACCAGTAATCCTGTCTTCATGAAAAAGCCCTTCCTTTTTTTTGCCATCAAGGCCAGCATCATCGTTTACTTTGCTGCCTGCACCGGGATCGATCATTATACCACCGCAAAATCTGCCACCCCCATCGTAACCAGGGGCTCCTGGAAAGCGAACCTTAATGGTGGCAATGATCAGGCCAATGCTTTTGCAGGATATACATTTACATTCAATGAATATGGTATTGTAAAGGCAACCAAAAACGGTGTGGACATAAACGGCAACTGGTTCGAAGACAATATTTCAAATCGCATCAATATCAATTTTGGAGAAAAGGACCCTTCCCTGGCAAAACTGAATACCTATTGGAATATCACACAGGTCTCCAACCTGCAGGTGGGTCTTCAGAACAGCGGTAACACGGCCAATGACAAATTGAATCTTACTTCCCTCTAAATAAAAGCAGTTAGTTTTAGTTAAGTTCTATCACTTAAAAGGTCGTTCCCAAAGCGGAGCGGCCTTCTTTGTTTGAATTCGTTTTTGATTGGCCGGGAGATTGTTTTACTTTTATGGCATGCCAAAAAAATTATTTTTACTGGATGCATTTGCATTGGTCTTCCGTGCCTATTATGCACTTATACGCAACCCCCGCATTACCAGCAAGGGAAGGAATACCAACGCACAGTTTGGTTTCACAAATACCCTGATCGAGCTGATAAAAAACCAGAACCCCACGCATATGGCCGTGTGCTTTGATACGCATGCGCCTACCGAAAGGCATACGGATTTCGCGGATTATAAAGCCAACCGCCAGGAAACGCCTGAAGACATCCTCTCCGCTGTACCCGATATCAAAAGGATCATTGAAGGATTCAATATCCCCGTGATCGGCATTGATGGGTATGAGGCCGATGACGTGATCGGCGCACTGGCAAAGCAGGCCGAGAAGGCAGGCTATGAAGTGTACATGGTAACTCCTGATAAGGATTACGGCCAACTCGTTTCCGAGAATATAAAGATCTATAAGCCTCCCTACCAGGGTGGTAATTTTGAAATACTGGGCCCCGCCGAAGTTTGTGCCAAATGGGGAATTAAAAATGTAAGCCAGGTAATTGATATACTCGGGATGATGGGAGACAGCGTGGACAATATCCCGGGCATAAAAGGAATAGGAGAAAAAACAGCGGCAAAATTATTGGCTGAATATGAAACCCTTGAAAATGTACTGGCCAATGCAGATAATATAAAGGGATCGGTCGGTGAAAAAATAAGAGCGGGCAGGGAACTGGCCATCATGAGCAAGAAGCTGGCCACGATCATCATCAACGTGCCCACGGAGTTTCATGAAGAGAATTTCAGGATCAAGGAGATGAACAAGGAAGCCCTTAAAGCGGTTTTTGCAGAACTGGAATTTAAAACATTGGGGAAAAGGATCCTGGGGGAAGAGATAGAAGAGCAACAAGTAGCAGGCAATGGGCAACCGGTGATTGGTAAACAGTTAAAAGAAAAGGAAAATTTGCAGATGGACCTGTTTGGAAATGTGATAACTCCTGCAGGGCAAGGAATAAATGAAACTAATAAATCTGCAGGGTCTTCACATGTCTCTCCTGTTGAAGGAGATTCAGAAGGGGAACTATCTGCCGATAAAAATATAAACAACACCCCACATCATTATGTATTAGCTGACAACAAAGAAAAGATCAGCGAACTTATTTCGATCTTAAAATCTGCGGTTGAGATCTGTTTTGACACCGAGACCACCGGCATTGATGCCAATGATGCGGAACTGGTAGGCTTAAGTTTTTCTGTCAAGCCCGGCGAGGCGTATTATGTTCCCTGTCCGCCTGATCAGGAAAAATGCATATCGCTTTTAAAGCGCTTCCAGCCCATATTCAGTGATGAGGCAAAAAAATGGATCGGGCAGAACCTCAAATACGATATGCTGATACTGAAATGGTATGGCTATGAACTTTTGGGAAATATTTTCGATACCATGCTCGCGCATTACGTGATTGAACCCGATGGTAAGAGAAGCATGGATGCACTGAGCCTTAAATACCTGGGCTACGAACCGGTGCACATAGAAGAACTCATCGGCAAAAAAGGCAAGAGCCAGGGAAACATGCGGGATGTGGAACCGGAAATAATAAAGGACTATGCCGCGGAAGACGCCGACATCACCCTGCAGTTAAAAAATATTTTTCTTCCCCAGTTAAAACAAAAGGAAGTGGAGAAGGTCTTTTATGAAGTGGAAAATCCGTTGGTGAAGGTATTGACCGATATGGAATTTGAGGGGATAAGAATTGATGAGGGCTTTTTAAATGAATACAGTAAGGAACTGGAAAGGGAAGCCAAACTGGCGGAAGAAAGTGTTTACAAACAAGCCGGTGTTCGTTTTAATTTGGCAAGCCCCAAACAGCTGGGTGAAGTGCTTTTCGATAAGATGCAGATAGACCCTAAAGCAAAAAAAACAAAAACAGGACAGTATGCCACTGGTGAAGACATATTGTTGAAATTGGCGGCACAGAATAAGATCGTGGACGATATCCTCGCCTTTCGCGAATACACCAAGCTGAAATCAACTTATGTTGATGCCCTCCCCCTGATGATCAATAAAAAAACAGGGCGGGTACATACCAGCTACGCACAGGCGGTAGCCGTTACCGGTAGATTAAGCAGCAATAACCCCAACCTTCAGAATATCCCGGTGCGTACCGACCGGGGAAGGGAGATCAGGAAAGCCTTCATCCCCAGGGATAAAGATCATGTGCTGGTTTCCGCAGATTATTCACAGATCGAACTGCGCATTGTGGCGGCCATCAGCGGCGATACCAACATGTGCGACGCATTCCGGACCGGGAAAGATATTCATACCGCTACGGCCGCCAAAGTGTTCAACGTGGAGGAAAAAGCGGTGACCAAGGAAATGCGTTATAAGGCCAAGAGCGTGAACTTTGGCATCATATATGGACAGGGTGCTTTTGGCCTCGCCGAAAATTTAGGCATCCCCAGGGCGGAAGCCAAAGAGATCATCGAAAATTATAAGAAGCAATTTCCAAATATTCAGAAATACATGGATGATACCATCAACTTCGCCAAGGAGAACGGTTATGTACAAACGCTGATGGGGCGAAAGCGCTGGCTGAGGGATATCAACTCTGCCAATTTCACCGTCAGAGGTTTCGCTGAGCGCAATGCCATCAACTCGCCGATACAGGGATCCGCTGCCGATATGATAAAGCTGGCGATGATCAAGATCCACCATGAATTCATTCAACAGGGTTTCAAATCAAAGATGTTGCTGCAGGTTCATGATGAATTGGTTTTTGACGCTGTGAAAGACGAAGTGGACCTGATTAAGCCCGTTATTTTAAATTGTATGCAAACAGCCCTGGCCCTTCCCAATGGCGTACCCACGGATGCTGAGGTGGGCGTTGGGAAGAACTGGCTGGAGGCGCATTAATTTATTTGCGCTATGAAACCAACACTTATTTATTGTTATGACGCTTACTGCGGCTGGTGCTATGGATTCAGCCCGGTAATGAAAAGTATCGCTGAAGCGTATAAAGACATTTTTGATTTTGAAGTGCTGAGCGGCGGCATGATCATTGGCGAACAGGTGCAGCCCATCGCTAAGATCGCCCCTTATATACAAGGGGCATACAAGCGAGTGGAAGAACTGACGGGAATAAAATTCGGTGCGGATTTTTTATGGCATATCCATAACCCGGGGGAAAGCGACTGGCGGATGAATTCTGAAAAGCCCGCCATCGCTCTGTGCATTCTCAAGGAATATCGCCCGGATAAACAAGTTGAATTCGCTACCGACCTTCAATACGCCCTGAATGATGAAGGAAGGGACCTGGATGATGATGAGGCTTACCGCCACCTGCTCGAAAAATACAGTATCGTACCCGAAGCCTTTTATGAAAAACTGAAAAGCGAAGAATATAAAGAGCAGGCTTATTACGAATTCGCCCTGTGTAAACAATTGCAGGTCACCGGTTTTCCGGAGGTTTTTATACAGCTGGGGGAAACCAAATTCCACCTGCTGGCAAAGGGTTATACCGGCTACGATACGCTGAAAGAACGCATTGATTACGTACTGAAGGAGGCCACAGGATAAGCCTTTCACCTTTCATCAATTTTCCTTGCACAAGTAAAAGTCAGTTTGTATTTTGTAAAAAATTTTTTATGAAAAAAACTGCTTTATTACTTTTTGCAGCATCCCTGCTGCTATTCAGCTGCAACAATAGCGGCGATACAAAAAACAGTTCCGACAGTACGGTAAAAAAAGAGCCTGCAAAAGAAGAAGTGAAAACCCCACCGATGGACTCTGCCACGATGATGAAGAACTGGCAGGCCTATATGACCCCCGGGGAGATGCATAAAATGATGGCTTCCTGGAACGGAACCTGGAATACTGATGTAACCATGTGGATGAAGCCTGATGTGCCGCCCCAAAAAAGTAACGGAACTGCTGTAAACAAAATGATATTGGGTGGCCGTTACCAGGAAAGTGTCAATACGAGCACCATGATGGGTATGCCCTTTGAAGGACACGGTACATTGGCTTACGATAACATCAAAAAGGTTTTTCAAAGTACCTGGGTGGATAATATGGGAAGCGGCATCATGATGATGTCGGGCCCATGGGATTCCGCAACCAAAACGGTAACACTTACCGGTAAATCTTTGGATCCGATGTCAGGCCGAGACTATGATTTTAGGGAAACTTTCAATGTGGTGGATGACAATACACAGATGATGATCATGTACGGGCCCGGACCGGATGGCAAAGAATATAAAATGATGGAAA
>JAYWAZ010000172.1:0-5093 GCA_043781975.1 Bacteroidota bacterium | reverse complement strand
ATCGGAAGGAGAAACTACGATCGGAGACATGCCTTCAAAATGGTATATCTATTCTTTTGACTACTCCGGTTACCAACTTAAAAATACAGCTTACTTTTTTGTATACAATGACAGGGGTTATGTAATTACCTGTACCGCATTAAAGACAACCTTTGACAGGTTTCAGTCCGATTTTAAAACATGCGTCAATAGTTTTAAGATCAATAAATAGGTATAAAAACCTCATAGAGTGACAAAGCTTTCGGTAAATATCAATAAACTGGCCACCCTCCGCAATAGCCGGGGAGGTAATAACCCCGACCTGCTGAAGAGCGCCATGGACATAGAACGCTTTGGCGCCGATGGCATCACCGTGCACCCACGCCCGGATGAAAGGCATATACGTTACGCTGACGTATACGCGCTGAAAAAGATCGTTACCACCGAATTCAATATTGAAGGCAACTGCGCCGAACAAAGTTTTATCGACCTGGTGCTGACCAATAAACCTGCACAGGTGACCCTGGTGCCAGATACGCACGACCAGGTTACTTCCAATCATGGCTGGAATACGGTTGAGCATAAGGACTATTTGAAAGGAATCATTTCCCTTTTTAAAAATGCAGGGATAAGGGTATCCGTTTTTGTGGACCCTATTGTGGAAATGATCGAGGGCGCGAAAGCGACGGGGGCAGAGAGGATAGAATTATATACCGAAGCCTATGCCAGGGAATTCGCTATCGGCAATAAGGAAGAAGCAATAGCGCCTTATATTGCAGCAGCGCTGAAGGCAAATGAACTGGGCCTTCGTATCAACGCCGGGCACGACCTTGACCTGCAGAACCTTCAATACTTTGCGCAGCATATTCCCGGCCTGCTGGAGGTATCCATTGGCCATGCGCTGATTTGTGATGCCATTTATCTGGGATTGGAGAATACGGTGCAACTCTATAAAAGGCAGTTGCTGTAAGCCGCAGCAATCAATTCAAGCTTGATCATTAATTGCTGAATTGCTTAATGGTTAAATTATTGAGAAGCGTATTTGCCTCAAAACAATTTAACCATTAAGCAATTTAACTATTGAACAGAATAACCCTGTTATTTCTATTGTTTTACAATTTTAGCAGTTCCGATCTGTACCCCGTTGCTCGTAGCCTTGATCATGTAAACACCTGCCGGCAATGCTGAAAAATCAAATTGCTTGTTCTTATTGCCAGTAGGTTTCTGCATCACCATTCTACCATACATATCATATACATTAATTTCCGGGATAGCGTCAGATTGGGGTAAGATGATCGTAGCTGTTTTAATCACCGGGTTAGGATAAACGCTCATCATCGTTGTCTCAATAACAGGTTCTGATGACCTGGAAGCAGTACCGGTAGCAATCTTTAAGGTATAGCAGGAACTTGCATTGAATATTAATGAAGATGCTCCAAATACTTTTGCGTAATAGGTTCCCGGTGCAAGCGTGGTATTGATCGTTTCATTGGCTGTTCCGGTATTTTTAGAGATCAGCAATTGTGTACCGGCACTGTTGTGCAGTGAAAGATTAAAGTCTGCCGGCAAGGTTGTCAAAGATAAAGTTACAGTACCGCCTGTAGTGATCACAAATTTATAATAATCGATATCTCCCTTAGGATTGATCATTCCATTCACCCCTGTATTCAAAGGAATGAGTGCCGCACCAGTAATAAGCCCGTTGCTTGATATGTCGTATGGGCCGGGGCAGGGTCCGGGTGTTGTAAATTGTGCATTTACATAATTGCCGGTTCCGAATGAACAGTTGGCCCTTACCCGCCAGTCATAGCTTCTTAGAGAATCCAGGCCGGTCACGCTTACCGATGTCGTATTGGTGGCGTTTGCCAGGTTGATCCAGGCAGAATCAGAACTGGCTTTATAATCCACGTCATAATTATTGGCATACGGAACAGTTGTCCAGCCAAGGGTTGCGGTATGCATTGTGAGTGCCGAGACCGTCAGGCCCGTTGGATCTCCGCAGGACAAAGGTGCACTGATGGAAAAATCGGCATCTGAAATATCAAAGAAAATATTTCCAACGGCTTCAATTTTTATCCTTGCAGTAGTCGTTATCACAGCCGGGATGGTCACTGCCTGTGTACCGTCATTGGGTGTACTGGCGATGATTACAGTTGGGTAAGTTAATCCGCCATCCGTTGAAAGCGTGATCTTTACATTGGCGCAACTGATGGGCGAAGCGTTGGTTCCTACCACATTCCAGGTGATCGTTTGTAATGTACCGCCCGTATAACTTTGACCTCCGTTGGGGATGGTTACTGCGAAGGGACCCGAAGTATTTACCACATTGATCTGGTAGGCTGTGGTAAGCTGGCATCCGCTTCCTCCTGTCACCCGGCCCCCGCCACCTGCACGGTTATCCCTTACTGTTAGCCTGAACTTCATCGCCCTGGCCACGGAAGGTAACGTTTCGCCTTTTAACCCGCCCATGGTTCCCGAAGGACTGGCGGGATAGCCGGCCAATATCACGGCCATATCCGGAAAGGTTCTGCTGCCGGTGGTCTTTGGCGCACGTGACTTGAACAGCGGCGCCGTGGTACTTGTTGCTCCGCCATTCCAGACCGTTGAAGGCCCAAGATCCCATTCTTCCCAGCTATAAGTCAAAGCGTCGCCATTGGCATCTGTTGCAGCGGCGGTTAATGTAAACGGCGTATTTCTTGGAATATAGGCCCCATTATTACTCATAGCGGAAATTACCGGAAGCGTGTTCCCGGTTGTAGTGACAACCCTGCACATAGCACCACCCGATTCCAGGAATAAACTGATCTCATCAAAACTTTTGGCATGAAAGAATGGGTCGCTATGCGGTTGAATATTATCCGTTGAGCAAATACCTGCATATCCCATGATGGAAGTTCCGCTCCCTACTTCATATGCCGAAGTGGATATCCAACTTCCTGCACAACTACTGATCGTACTGTTAAAGATATGGTTGGCTCCAAACTGGTGCCCCATTTCATGGGCCACATAATCGATATCATACACATCACCAACAGGACTGGGGCTCCCGGTTATCCCCCTTGCTTTGAATCCGGTACAAACAGATCCCACCGAAGCCAGTCCCCCGCCTCCGGTACTGAACGTATGGCCGATATCATAGCTCATCGTTCCGATATAGTTATTGATCACTGTTTGACTTTCATTAATTAATGTGCTGGCACTGTTATTACCCGTAAAAGGATCCGTTGCCGGATCGGTGAATACAACCAGTGAATTATTGGCAACCAGTACTAAGCGAATAGACAACTCTGTTTCATAAACGCCATCTACCCTGTTCACCGTTGTTACGATCTTTGCAAGCGTTTCAGCGACGGATGGCGCAGATTCACCGGTGGCAGCAATGGCATATTCACCGGTACAGGCAATTGCCAGGCGGTAGGTATATAACTGGGTTCCCCTGCACTTAGCCGTAACCGTAGAATTAGTCCCGTTTGTTCGCCTGATCTCAGCTATTTGCTGTTCGGGGGTTTCACAGGCAAAACTGGCCTGGCGCTGGTAATCCCTGCTGTAATAACTGATATAATAATCTGCATTGCCCCTTGCATAGGGATCGATATAAAAATTCCCCCTGGGTGACAATACCTGCGCACTAAATCCAAAGTAAGGTGAATAATCCATTTTCAGGCTGGCGCTGGGATCATCAATACCCTGACCGGCATAGGTCCTAATTTCAGGAAATTTTGCCTGGAGGCCGGGTTCCATTATACTGCTTTCCCAAATGGCAAACCTGGCGGAAGTACCGTCGGGCATTGGCAATTCGATCTCGGGCAGCGTATTCTGGTTAGTCCCGTTCTTATCCGCAGGAAGATTATTTAAAAGTCCCTTTATTGCCGGGATATTCAAAACACCTGTACGGTATTTTTCGGGGAAGATCACCCGCTTGCCGGTCTTTAAGCTGATGGCATTTTCTTTTAGGTCAGAAAATAATTTTTCCTGTGCTGCCACAGAGAAAGTGATCAATGTGATCGCTGCAAGGGATAAAAGGGTCCTGTAAATTTTAATCATGATCTTTATTTAAGGTAATTGGATGAGAACTGGAATTAACGGTTATTTATCACTATTATTTTATTCTGTACCACGATTCCGTCGGCCGTGGTGACTTTAACGATATACGATCCTGATCTCAGGTTTTCGATATTCAGTTTAAATGAATTACCATTCACCGCCATGTTCGGGATCACCGTGCTGCCTGTGATATCCATTACACTCAGGGTATTATTGTAGATCGGCAGGTCGCTCAGATTCACCGTCACCTGGTCATGCGCCGGGTTGGGATACACATACAGGCTCGCCTTGGCAACATTATCAAAGTTCAGCAACACGATATCGGAATAAGTTTTCTTACCATCCAGGTCAAGTGTGATCAGGCGGTAAAAATTCTTACCGGCCAGCGGGGAATAATCATAATTACTGTACTTCACCGTCACGCTGCTGTTACCCCTTGCCGCTACCCTTCCCAGTTCAGTAAAATTAAGCCCGTTGGTGGACCGCTCGATGATGAACTCTTTTGTATTCTGCTCTGTAGCTGTTGCCCAGCTCAGTTGCACCTGCTGCTCATTCACTTTTTTAGCCGCGAAATATTGCAGTTTAACCGCCAATGTACGTGCTCCTTCACAAGCTGAAGTAAGCGCTGGTGTAAGAAACGCGTTCAGGTACATCCGCTCGCCGTTCAGGTCCTCCATTGCCGTACCGGTAAAACTATGATTGCCTACATAGTAGACATTGCCTCCCCTGCCCGTACGCAATTTCGCGCCCGAAGCGCCATAAGTATTGGCAAGTGCTACGGTATTTCCCTTTACGGTACCATAAAAATTATTCTGTGGCACGCTGCCGGCTGCCAGGGTCCAGGTTTGAACACTGCCTCCCTGGTTGGCATCGAAATAACCTTCATACTGGCTGAAGGAAAGGTCGTTGTTGATATAATTGATATTTGTTCCAATATTGCCGTTGTTTCCATTAACTCCCTGGGTCGTTTCAAAATGGCCGCCCGTCCAGTTCTCATAACTGGTGATGGCATGGCATTCTGCCAGGAAATTACCACCTGCCTGTACAAATCTTTTTATACTGTCAATGAA
>JAYWAZ010000171.1:0-5129 GCA_043781975.1 Bacteroidota bacterium | reverse complement strand
GGGGACTGTCGTAACAGTTCAGCAGGCGTTGGGGGTATGCAGTATCAGTGATGAACAGCGGACTGATGCGGTATTTCTCCATGAAACTTAATTCCGCTTCCGCCAGGGAAAGGTCATGGAATTCTTTGATGCTTTTTGCACGGATGGTGCCGATGCCTTCGGTATGTTCAAGTTCTTTTTTCTTTGCTTTGAACACCGCCTGCGCGGTACCAAAATGGTGGATGAGCGTTTTCGCGTGTACGTCACCGATATTGGGTACAAGGGTGAGGGCCACCTGGTATAGCAGTTCAGTTGTCATGGGTGCGGGTAAATTCAGCGACAATGATAGAAAAAAATGTTTGATTTTTTGCCAGCCTTTTTTAAGCGGGCAGGGCTATTATTTGCCGCCTGTGATTCTTTAAACGGGCTTTTCAGGGCCCGGCAGCCACCTGCTTTGGGACAAACCTATATTTTCCTCATGATACTCCCACATAATTCCCATATCAAAATTACATTTAACCACAATGTTGTGGACTGTTGTGGGAATGATGTGGGAGTGATGTGGTAATAGCATATGTAAGATATGACCCTGTTTCCAGTAAGATACGTGCCAGATTACTACAGAAAATAGCAGCGATCCATAACGTTTTTGGTAATTAAACGGCAGTAAAAAGCGGGAAAATATTAATGGGATCATCCGGTTACAGCAGCAT
Organism: Bacteroidota bacterium; assembly: GCA_043781975.1. Classification (GTDB taxonomy): domain Bacteria; phylum Bacteroidota; class Bacteroidia; order Chitinophagales; family Chitinophagaceae; genus Ferruginibacter. The sequence continues at coordinate 4,437 of JAYWAZ010000171.1, read as the reverse complement.
GGGGATGGGCTATCCGTCAGGCATCGGTCTTTAATTGCTGATGACCGATAACTCGGTCCGCCGGTTCAGCGCCCGGCCGCTTTCGGTGCCATTATCCGCCAGGGGTTTGCCGGCCCCGAAACCTTTATAACTCAGCCTTTGTGTGTTGATGCCTTTTGCCACCAGGTAAGCCACCACGGCTTTTGCCCGGTTGTCGGATAGCAACAGGTTGTCTTTGGGCTGGCCTATATTATCGGTATGTCCGCTGATCTGGATCTTTAATTTGGGGTTTTCGTTCAGCAACGATACCAGTTTGTCTAATTCCCCGGTGGAGGATGGCTTCAGGTCAAAATTCTTTGAGTCAAAAAAAATGTTTTTTAAAACAATTTCGGCCCCGGCTTCGATGGGTTGAAGCGGGATATTCTTGGTATAGGCCGAATCCGGACCGGGGTTTTCCAGCGAGAAATTGTCCGAATAGAACAGGTATCCTTTCCGGTTCACGCTGAAAGCGTAGTCCTTTCCCACCGGAAGGGTGACGAAGTAATTCCCGTCCTCGTCCGTTTGTATCCGGCTGACCAGGCGGCGTGTATTGACATCCGTTAGTTCAACAGCGGAAGGCAGCCCGGCACCTGTTTTACTGTCAAATATTTTTCCCCTTACCCAAAGGGTTTTTACGGGCCGGATGTCTTTTCTTAATTGAAAGGTATAGATATCCAAACCGCCCCGGGTGTCGCCCCGGTCGCTGGCATAAAAACAGGTTGTCCCGTCCGAGGCCACGATCAGCGACCCCTCGTCGTCAATGGTATTGATGGGGTAGCCCAGGTTCAGTGGTTCGCTCCAGGTGGTGTCGGGCTGTTTATGCGTCATGAACAGGTCGGTGCTGCCATAGCCTTTCAACCCGGTGCTGGTGAAGTACAAGGTTTGATTGTCGGCATGGATGAAGGGGCAGCTTTCGTCGCCAGATGTATTGATATCGGGCCCCAGGTTTTCGGGCGGGCCCCACCTGCCGTTGGAAAGGCGGTGGCTTATCCAGAGGTCCTTTCCGCCGTAACCACCCGGACGGTTAGACGAAAAATAGAGGTCTCTCTTGTCGGGTGAAAGGCTGGGAGAGGATTCCCAGAATTCGGTATTCACGTTGTTGCCCATGTTTTGAGGTTCCGTCCAGCCGGTATTGTTGCGAACAGAAAAATACAGGTCGCAACTGCCTTCACCTTCGGGGTAATTGCAACCCGTAAAGACCAGCAGCAGCCCGTCCTGCGAGATGTTTTGAGCGCCTTCGTTCAGGTTGGTGTTCACCTTCCCGTTCAGGGGTCTCGCGTTGCTCCACCTGCCATCCGTGAATTCGCTTTCATAAAAATCCTCGTCATTGCTGACACGACGCGTGAAGATCATCCTGCTGCCGTCGATGGTCAGTGAAGGGAAATATTCCAGGTCGGTGCTATTGATGCTGTCGCCCAGGTTACGCGGTGTGAAAACATAGTTTCCCGCGGGGTGCTCCTTTTCATATGCTACCGCAAAGGCATAAGTGCTTTTCCGGTAATTGCCCGCCTTCACACTCTGTGTATTGAGGGTGGGGTTGGCGAGGAATTCATTGACTACCTGTAAGGCACGCACGAAATTACCGGTGCCGGCCAGTGAAATGGAATAGGGCAGCAGGAAGGTCTTTGCGTACACGGAATCCATCTGCAGGCCCTTGTCAAAATCATGTACGGATGCCGTGTAATCCTTTAAATTGGCATAGATACCCGCCCTCGACAAATAGGCGTCAACGAAGCGGGGCTCAATGGCCAGGGCATCGTTGATGTGCTGAATGGCCGCTGTGTATTTGCCTTCAACAGCCTCTTCATAGGCCCTTGCATAGACTGCGGCGGCTTTCTTGTTCACCTTATCCGGGTCGTACCATTGCCCTTCTGAAAAAAGGAATGAGAAATGACAAATGAGGAATAAGAAACTTATGCGGGCCGTAATTTTTTGCATGAATGATTTTTCAATGGGTGAAGTTAAAACGAAATGGAATTGGTTTAACCGTTGCACCCGAATTATAACATTCCCTTAAACCTATAAGGTTTCTCCTTCTAATTTTATCAGCTTCTGATGCATAAAACCTTATAGGTTTAGGGTACATTGATATACTTGTGCAACTGCAGGGATAATTCCCATTGCGGGTGTTCCTTGATGTATTCAATGATCAATGGCGTAATGGCGGCGGCCTTGTCCCATTCGGGTTGCAGGTATAATCTGCAGCCGGGGGGGACCAGGCCGGCATATTGTGCCGCCCAGGCAAGATCCGATTCATTGAACACCACCACTTTCAGCTCATCGGCGAAGGGCAGGATGGCGGGCAGTGGTGCTTTGAATTTTTTCGGCGACAGGCAGATCCAGTCGTATATCCCGCTCAGCGGGTAGGCGCCTGACGTTTCTATATTGACCTCGTATCCTTTTGCCTTAAGCCTTGCCGTTAGTTCGTCGAGGTTATGCATCAGGGGTTCTCCGCCGGTGATCACCACCAGCTTTGCCGGTGTTTGTTCAATGGGCGACAGGATATCCTCGATGGTCAGTTGGGGATGTGCCGATACATCCCAGCTATGCTTTACGTCGCACCAAACGCAGCCTACGTCACAGCCACCCAGCCGAATGAAATATGCCGCCCTGCCCTGGTGAAAGCCTTCCCCCTGGAGGGTATAAAAATGTTCCATTACAGGGAGCGTTGAATGTGGAAGGTTGGGGGTTGAAGGTTGAGTGTTCAAGATGGATGGTTATTTGTTATTGGTGGCGGCATTCAGGGTATTCTTCAGCAGGGCCGCGATGGTCATTAGTCCTACGCCGCCAGGCACGGGCGTTATAAAACTGCACTTAGGCGCTACATTTATGTAATCAACATCCCCTTTGAGGGCGAAGCCGGATCTTTTGGTGTCGTCCGCAACCCGGGTGATGCCCACATCGATCACCACCGCGTTCTCCTTTACCATATCGGCTTTCAGGAAGCCCGGTATGCCCAGCGCCGCGACGATGATATCGGCCCCGAGGCAGATCTCTTTCATGGTGTTTGTTCGGCTATGGCAAACCGTTACAGTACAGTTTCCCGGGTAGGAATTACTGCTCAGCAGGATGCTGATGGGCCTTCCCACGATATTGCTGCGCCCGATGACCACGGCGTTCTTTCCGCTGGTCTCAATCTTGTAATATTCCAGCAGCAGCAGGATGCCATAAGGTGTTGCGGGTATGAAACCGGGCAGGCCCTGTACCATTCTCCCGATGTTCAGCGGGTGAAACCCGTCCACGTCCTTGTCTGGATGGATGCAGTTGATTATTTTTTCTTCACTGACCTGTTTGGGTAAGGGCAGCTGCACCAGGATCCCATCCACGTCTTTATCGCCGTTCAGTTTTTCAATGGCGGCGATCAGGCTGCTTTCTGAAATGGAGTCGTCAAAACGCAGCAGCGTGCTTGTAAAGCCCACTTCCGCGCAGTTCTTCACCTTGCTGGTCACATAGGTTTCACTGGCTCCGTTGGACCCAACAAGGATAGCGGCCAGGTGGGGTTGCTTTTTTCCGGCCGCCTTCAACTGCTCCGTTTTTTCACGGATATCGTCTTTGACCCATTGCGATACGATCTTGCCATCCAGTATTTGCATGGTGCAAAAGTAAACAAGAATTGGTTCATGTAAATTTCTGTCCGAATGCTTTTAAAATTTCAGAATTGTTTTTACCTTTAGTACCGTTAATCTACCTACCCTAATATGAAAGCAATAATAACATGCACGGTTATTGCTGTTTTGCTGCATGCCCGTGTGAACGCACAGTCGCTTCGCTATGCTACGACTGATCCCTATCTCTCGCTTGGTACATACAGTTACCGGCAAGCCGATCCCTTTTCTTTTTCCGCTAACCAGGCCGCGTTGACGCGTGAAAAAAGAGGCGCCATCGGCATTTATTCCGAAAGAAGGTTCTTACTGAAGGAAACAAGCAGTTTCCGGCTGGCGGCGGTATTTCCTACTGCCCTTGGGAACCTGGGGCTGAAACTGGATTATGCAGGTTTCAGGGATTTCAATGAGTATGGTATCGGTCTCGCTTATGCGCGGGGCATTGGCCGGCAGGCAGACGCGGGCATCCAGTTCAATTATTACGGGTACCGCATCCCCGGATATACATCCGCTTCCACCATCAATTTCGAAGCGGGGGTGATCCTGCATTTTTCAAACAAATTACAGGGGGGCATACATGTATATAATCCTGTTGGCGGTAAACTGGTGAGGTCCACGAATGAAAAACTGGCCACCGCCTATTCCATCGGCATGGGGTATGACGCCTCCGACAATTTTTTTGCAGGTGCCGAGGTCATCAAGGAAGAAGACAAGCCGGTGAATGTGCGGGCGGGGATGCAGTACCATTTTGCACGTCGGTTCTTTGCCAGGGCGGGTATCATCAGCGATTCGGGGAGTGCTTTTGCAGGTGCGGGGG
>JAYWAZ010000170.1:0-5131 GCA_043781975.1 Bacteroidota bacterium | reverse complement strand
TGTTTATTTGCAGGAAGCAGTACCGAAAGCAAAAAAACGACACCGATGAAAAGGAAATATAATGGCAATATCCTTAAGGCCCTGTTCCTGAAAAATGTTTTGACCAGTTTTCCGGATATCGGAACCTTAATGAATTTTGACGCGATCAAATATCCCGACAGTACAAAAAACAGGTCCACCCCTACCCAGCCCGCTTTGAATATTCCTATGCTAAAGAAAAAATGGGAAACGATGACCAGGATGATCGCCAGCCCCCTGATTCCATCCAGTGCTGGGACGTATCCGCTTTTATGGGCATTTTCCCGAATATTCATTCTTAGCGATCTTTTTAAGCTATTATTCAGAATACAAGATACAGACAATAAAAATACTGACGGCAATGAGTAGTGGACTGAAAACTTTCCGCTGGCAAAAAAACACAGTGATCCGTTCTTCTTAATAAGCTATCATTACTTGCGGCTATTTTTTTGCATTAAAATAAGCATTAATTTACATTTACTTTATTCAACAGCTATGACATTACTCCGGAAAATAAACACAAAGGCCCAAACTGCCATCAATACCGGTTTTGGAGCCAATGCTTCCGATTACGGCGGCCGCTTTGTTAACAAGAACGGGCAGCCGAATATAGAAAAACAAGGTATCGGTATTTTGGAAAGGATCAGCTGGTTTCACAGCATGCTGGCACTGCCTCGGTGGAAATTCTTTATGCTGATATTCGCGTTCTACATTTCGGTGAACGTCGTTTTCGCCTGCATCTATTACTTTGTCGGCGTGCAGCATCTGAACGGGATGAATACGGGCAGCGAACTGGAAAAATTTGGGGAGGCTTTCTTCTTCAGTGCGCAAACCTTTACTACCGTGGGATACGGCCGGATCAGCCCTTCAGGTTTTACGACCAGCACCATTGCAGCATTAGAGGCGCTCATCGGATTACTCAGTTTTGCCCTGGCCACGGGTTTACTTTACGGGCGTTTCAGTAAGCCCAAGGCTTATATCAGGTTCTCCAACAACGCCATCATCGCGCCTTATAAAGACATCACCGCATTGATGCTGCGTGTGGCCCCTTACAAAAATATAGCCCTCACCGATGCGGAAGCAAAACTCACCCTTGGCATGGCCGTTGAGGAGAATAATAAAGTTTCCAACAAATTTTTTCCGCTTGAACTGGAGTATGAAAAAATAAATTCCCTGACCCTTAGCTGGACCATTGTGCATCCAATAACGGAAAACAGTCCCTTGTATAAATTCTCCGCAGAGGATTTTGCCAATACCGGGGGGGAGATCCTGATCTTCCTGAAAGCATTTGATGATATGTTCAGCAATACCGTGGTTACCCGCAGTTCTTATACTTTTAAAGAAGTGGTGGTAGGCGCAAAATTCATTCCCATGTATCACAGCAGCCAGGAAGGAAATAAAACCATTCTAGACCTTGGCAAACTGAACAGTTTCGTTGAAGCGGATGTCAGTTTCGCATTGACCAATACCAGCCAGGCCGTCAGCTGACCGTCTTCTTCTTCTCCGGCAACAATACATGTACCTGCATAAAATCACGGCGTTTTATGTAAAACATGTACAACATGATAAGGATCGGGAGGTTGGCGAAGAACATAAAAAAACGGATGCCCGTAAGTATGAATATCGTAAAGAACATTACAGTAAGGAACAGGCCCGTCAGCAACTGGATATTATCGATAAGACTTTCCACTTCATAGAAATGAATGCCCGAGTTACATTTTATAGTTACGACCCTGCTGAAATGAAACCCGTTGGTCACGATTAATTTAGTGACAGGCTGAGAACAGGAAATCAATACCGGCACTTTCTCCTTGAATTCATAGATGTCGTGGTCGTTCACCACGATCCGCAGCTTGAGCAAGCGAAGCAGTACATGCCGGTGGCGCAATAATATTATTTTGCAGGAAGTATCCGTGATAAGATCAGTAGTTGAAAAGTTAACCGTGAAAATATTATTTCAGACCGTTGATGATGGTGGCAAATTCAGCGGCAACAAGGCTTGCACCTCCCACCAGGCCACCATCCACATCCGGCTGGCCGAATATTTCCCCGGCGTTCGCGGCTTTTACACTGCCGCCATAAAGGATGGAGATGCTTTGGGCGATCTCATTCCCATATTGCTGCGCCATTACATTGCGAATATGTGCATGCATCTGTTGCGCCTGCCCGCTGGTCGCTGTTTTGCCCGTACCGATGGCCCAGATGGGTTCATAGGCGATGACAAAACCTGAAAGTTGCTCAGCGCCCAGGTGAAACAGGCTTTCCATTAACTGCGTCTCCACGTATACGTTCTCATTCCCGCCTTCCCGGATATCAAGGGGTTCACCGCAACAGAAAATGGGTTTAAGCCCGTTCTCAAGACAGCGATCCACTTTCCTGGCCAGCATGTCTTGGTCTTCATTAAAGTATTCACGGCGCTCACTATGGCCGATGATCACATAATCCACACCGATGCTGCGCAGCATTTCGGCGCTGACCTCGCCCGTAAAGGCGCCACTTTTTTTATGATAACAATTCTGTGCTGCCACAAAAACATTTTTCTTCCCCGCCAATTTATTTTTTACGGGTATCAGGTAGGGAAATGGTATGCCGAAAACGGCTTGCTGGTCTTCACTGAGGTGGTGGGGAGTGGCGATCAATTCATCCACCAAACCATCTGCCTGTTGCAGGGTAAGGTTCATCTTCCAGTTGGCAGCGGCAATTTGTTTACGCATTTTTGGATCCGGTTTAATATTTTTTGTAAATATCCGTCAAAATTTGTTTTTCTCTTGCCGTGATCGACCTCCCCTTTAATTTTTTCCATTTGTCGAGGTCTTTCAAAGCCTTGGGAAGTTTATACTTTGTGATCCCGTCGCATCCCCAGGAAAAATTAGGGATTAATTTCGGTGTAAGGCCCGGGGCGAATACATTGCAGTTCACGCCTACCACGGTTCCTGTATTGAATGAAGTATTTATGGCGGCCCTGGAATAATCACCCATCAGCAATCCTCCCTTTGGCCCGGCACTGATCTCCTTTTTGTCAGCGTCTACCCAGTATTTTACATCGCTGCAATTATTTTTCACATTACTAACGGTGGTTCCTGCACCCAGGTTGCACCACTCCCCGATCACACTATCGCCCAGGTAGCCATCATGCGCTTTGTTGCTGTACCCAAAGATGACCGAGTTTTTTATTTCACCCCCCACCACAGCAAAAGGGCCGATGGTAGTGGCACCATAGATCCTTGTTCCCATCCTTACAACAGCTCCTTCGCAAATCGCAACCGGCCCCCGCAGCATGCTTCCCTCCATCACTTCCGCATTTTTACCAATATAAATCGGGCCATTCTCAGCATTCAGAACACAATGCATTACCCTTGCCCCCGATTCAATAAAGACCTGCTCAACATTGACCACTTTATTGGTTTTGGAAACAGGTGCTGTTTTTCGCCGTGCAGTAACAAGTTTAAAATCCGCTCTTAGTGCCCAATCATTTAACTGCACTACCTGCCAAGGATAGGTGATCAGTTTAACGGCAGCATCATAGTCAACCAGCCGGGTAACTTTTATCTTATACAATCCGGCCACTTCCTTTTGGCTGAAAGCGAAAGCAATTCCGCCCGACTTGCCTGCAGAGAGAAACTCACCATTCTTCAGTTTCTTTATGGCAGAAATGATGGGCTTTGCCGGTAATACGTTGGCATGCACCAGCAATGAAGTATCGCGGCCGATATGTTCGTCGATCTTTACTGAGTGTGCATCATCCAGGTAATGATCTTCCCATTTATTAAAGGAGGACATTTGCAGGATCTTTTCCCATTTCTCCCGGATCGTTAAAATGCCGATGCGGATATCCTGTATATGACGGGTAAGGGTGAACGGATGCAGATTCGCCGGTTTACAATATTCCTCGGTGAAAATGATCTTTTGCATAGTGTAAAACTACATAAAAAATCCCCCCGGAGAACCGAAGGGACTTAAAGTATAGCCATGAAAAACAAACTTGTGATAAAGATAATGATCTATATCAATTATTTTGCTCTTTTTTCGTAACGTTTGTTGAATTTGTCAATGCGCCCTGCAGTATCTACCAATACATTCTTACCAGTATAAAACGGATGTGAAGTATTGGATATCTCCAGTTTTATCACCGGGTATTCATTGCCATCTTCCCATTTTACCTTTTCTGCGGAAACAGCAGTGGAACGGCTTAAGAACTGGGTGCCGTTACTCATGTCCTTAAATACAACCGGCCTGTAACTATTCGGATGAATTCCTTTTTTCATAATTGATCATGGTTTGCGCACGGATTTTGCCGTGCAGATTTAAAATAGTGTGCAAATATAAGGGAAATCTGTAAAATTTACAGTTTTCAGTCTCCTGTTTTCTGTTGTTACCCTTAATCAATTGTGGGTTTTACCCAATCTAAAGGCCTTTTGACCTAAAAAACCCAAAACTGAAAACTCAAAACCTGATACAAACCCTATCCCTTCATATTGATATACTGCAGGGCGATCCCCAGGTTCCAGGTCTTGGAAAGCTGGATCACCTCCTGCAGGTCATCGATCTTCTTGCCGGTTACCCGGATGATATCATCCATGATGGCGACCTGTACCTTTAGTCCCGCATCTTTGATCATCTTAACGATCTTCTTGGCATCTTCCTGCTTGATGCCATTTCTGACAGGTACTTCTTTTTTCATCACTTTACCGCTCTGAAAAGGTAATTTGCTCAGGTCATAGATCTCGGCGGCCAGCCCCTGCTTCATACTCCGGCTTATCATTACATCGGTGATCTGGTTGATCTTCATCTCGCTGTCTGCTTCCAGGTTCACCTTGAAGTCCTTTTTATTCAGGTCGATCACAACATGTGAGCCTTTGAAATCAAACCGGTTGCTGATCTCTTTATGCACGGTATTGATGGCATTATCGAGTGTTTGCAGGTCAACCTTACTGACCAGGTCAAATGATGGCATAATGTATGTTTTCTCAAAAATAAAAAACCTATCGCACAAAAGCGACAGGTTTTACAAAAAGAACCATAAAAGGGTTTAATAGTTAAAGGTTAAAAGTTGAAGGTTGAAAATTGAGCCGTCAATTAAGAAGGATCCTAACCTTCAACCTTCAACTTTTAA
>JAYWAZ010000169.1:0-14610 GCA_043781975.1 Bacteroidota bacterium | reverse complement strand
GATGATTTCCTGGTGGTGAGCGGTGACGATCATTTAACGCTGCCGCTGATCGCCTGTGGCATGGATGGCGTGATCAGTGTGGCGGCGAATAGTTTTCCCGCCGATTTTTCTCAGATGGTCCGTCATTGCCTGGAAGGAGATTTTAAAGCCGCCCGTCCTTTACATTATAAATGCCTGGAGGGCAATGACCTCTTGTTCGCCGAAAATAACCCTGCAGGGGTAAAGGCTTTCTTATACGAGATGGGTATTATTGAAAATGTACTGCGGCTACCCCTGGTGCCATTGAGTGGAGGCGTACATCAAAAAGTAAAGGCATTTCTGAAAAAATTAAAAATTAATAATTAAAAATTAATAATCTTTTCAGTTCAGGACTGAAATCTATTCAGCAGTGGGTTTTGTGTTTAGGGAATTTTTAATTATTAATTTTTAATTCTTAATTAATAATCCCCTAAATCGGGTAGCACACCCCCTCCAGCGCCAGTTCCGTATTGTCAAATACGGCCTTTGCTTCAACTAAGAACTCATCCAGCGTTTCATACTTCGAAGAAAAATGGCCGATCAGTAATTTTTTTACATCGCCCTTCTTCGCGATGGCGGCCGCCTGCACGGTAGTGCTGTGGTAACGCGCCGCCGCCCTTTCATGCAGGTCCTTCAGATAGGTGGTTTCATGGTAAAGCAGGTCAACCTCTTTTATTTTACCGGCAAGACTTTCATCATAAATGGTATCGGCGCAATAAGCGAAACTTTTGGGTTTGGGCGCAGCGGTCGTCACCTCTTCATTGGGAATGATGGTTCCTTTTTTATTCACATAATCGGCGCCCTGCTGCAGTTTTTCGTAAAAGGCCGCGGGTATTTCATAACTGCGTACCCTGTTAGCGTCGATCCTCCTTGGATTTTTTTTCTGCCGGAAAATAAAACCCCAGCATTCGATGCGGTGCAATACTTTAAAACATTGCACGGATATTTTTTTATCATCTACGATCAATCCTTCTTTCGTGATGGGATGAAAATGAATAGGGTACGACAAATGGGTATCGGCCACTTTGAACTGCAGTTGGATGATTTCTTCCAGCGCCGCGGGTGCATGGATGTGCAGGTCCTGCGTGCGGTTCAGCAGGCTCATGCTCGTGAGCAATCCCACCAGCCCGAAATAGTGATCGCCATGCAGGTGGGAAATGAAAATGTGATTGATCTTGCTGCGCCTGATCTTGTATTTCGTCATTTGCATTTGAGTGCCCTCGCCGCAATCAATGAGATAACTTTCTTCCATGGTCTGTAAAATCTGGGCAGTAGGGTTTCTGTCAAAGGCCGGGATGGCCGAGTTATTGCCGAGTATGGTGAGTGCTAACAATTTGTTTGTTGTTTGTCGTTTATTGTTTGTCGTTTGAAAGACCTCGCGGATACCTGAAATGCTGCATAACCACAAACCACAAACCCAAAACCCAAAACCCAAAACTATTCTTCACCTCCCAATAACTCGCGTTCCACTTCTTCCATCTGCACAATATCCCAGGCTTCGCTTTCCGTAGGTGTGACGTTCATCAGTTCCAGCAATTCTTTTTCATCCAATGATCTTTCCACGGCATCCTGCAGGTTGCAGATCACAAATGAAGAGTTGTGCTCATAGAACTGCTGTTGTGTCTGGGCCAGGGTTTCACCGGCGGTCTCGTCAAGGGTTTGAACCATATTCATATTTAAAACAATGTGTGGTATGTCTTTTTGCAGGTAAGTAAGCAACAATTGATTTAGTTCCGCTGTCATATTAGCAGATAAATGCGACAAGTCCGGCGTTATAACAGTGAATTTTTCTTTGGTATCTGTTTTGACATTCATATTGCTGGGTCATTGAGTGAAATGTAATTTTTAAAATCGATGTAAAATAACAGAAAGATTTTAAAGTTATTTAAAACACAGGATGTTAAAAGAGAAAGGTGATCATGAAAATGGTTTTGATGCCCCGTCAGACTGCTCTTGATTTTCCTGCCAATAACCGGTTCCAGCGGGAATTTTAACTTTTTAACATATTAACATTTCAACTTCGGGGTAAACTTAATCATCAAAATAATCGTTATTATTGTACAAGCTAAATATCAGAGGAAATGGATAATAATTTTTCAGCACAGGTAAAAGAGATCATCTCATACAGCCGCGAAGAAGCCCTGCGTTTGGGGAATGACTTTATCGGTACCGAGCACCTCGTGCTTGGATTGATAAGGGACGGGGAGAATACCGCCATCAAAATTTTGAAGTCTCTGAATATCGACCTTTTTGAACTACGCAAGGAAATAGAAATGGCGGTGAAAGATAAGACCGGGAAAAATATCGCTAATATCAATTCCCTGCCCCTCACCAAACAGGCCGAAAAGGTGATCCGCATCACGGTACTTGAAGCCAAGGCACAGAAAAGCGCCCTGGTGGAAACGGAACACCTGATGCTGTCGATCTTAAAGAATAAAGAAAATATCGCCACACAGATCCTGAATCAGTTCGATGTGGATTATGACGTATTCAAGAATGAGTTGGGTTTTGTTACCAGCAATCCTCCTTCAGCCGAATTCAGCGACGAGGGCGATGATGATTTCGATGAAGAAAAAAAACAGTACGGTCAGCAAAAATCACAGCGGGGCGGTGCCGCCAATTTACCAAAAACAAAAACGCCGGTTCTTGATAATTTCGGCCGGGATATCACCCGACTTGCAGAGAATGGATCCCTTGATCCGATCGTGGGAAGAGAGACCGAGATCGAGCGGGTTTCCCAGATACTGTCTCGCCGTAAAAAAAATAACCCCATATTAATTGGCGAACCCGGCGTGGGTAAGACAGCCATTGTGGAAGGATTGGCCTTGCGCATCGTGCAAAGAAAAGTGTCACGTGTATTATTTGATAAAAGGGTAGTGAGCTTAGACCTGGCTGCATTGGTGGCCGGCACCAAATACCGTGGCCAGTTTGAAGAAAGGATGAAAGCGATCATGAATGAACTGGAAAAGAACCGCGACGTGATCCTGTTCATTGATGAGATACATACCATTGTGGGGGCGGGCGGCGCCAGTGGGTCATTGGACGCGTCCAACATATTTAAGCCAGCCCTTGCCAGGGGCGAACTGCAATGCATCGGTGCTTCCACGCTCGATGAATACCGCATGCATATCGAAAAGGACGGTGCCCTTGACCGCCGTTTCCAGAAAGTGATCGTGGAACAGCCATCGGTACCTGAAACCATCGAGATACTGAACAATATCAAAAGCAAATACGAAGATTACCATAACGTTACCTACAGCCAGGAAGCCATTGAAGCCTGTGTGAAACTGAGCGACCGCTACATGACCGATAGGCTCCTGCCCGACAAGGCCATTGACGTGCTGGATGAAGTAGGGGCGAGGAAGCACATTAAGAACATCAATGTGCCGGTAACGATCATCGACCTGGAAAAAAAGATAGAAGATATTAAACTGGAGAAAAATAAAGTGGTAAAGAGTCAGCGCTTTGAAGAAGCGGCTTCCCTGCGGGATACCGAAAAGCGACTGCAGGAAGAACTGGAAAAAGCGAAGAACGACTGGGAGGAGGAAAGCAAACACAAACGCTTCCCCATTGAAGAAGAAGACATCGCCGAAGTGGTTTGCATGATGACCGGTATTCCCGTAAAACGAATGGTTCAGGCCGAAACAGAAAAACTGAAGCGGATGGCCGAGGACCTGCAGGGTGCGGTAGTTGGACAAAAAGAAGCTATCTCCAAAGTGGTAAAAGCGATTCAGCGTAACCGCGTGGGACTTAAAGATCCCAAAAAACCCATTGGCACCTTTATTTTCCTGGGCCCCACAGGTGTGGGTAAAACAGAACTGGCCCGTGCGTTGGCCAGGCACATGTTCGACAGCGATGATTCCCTGATACGGATCGACATGAGCGAGTACATGGAAAAATTCACGGTGAGCCGACTGATCGGAGCGCCTCCGGGATACGTGGGTTATGAAGAAGGAGGGCAGCTGACAGAAAAGGTGCGGCGCAAGCCCTATTCCGTGATCCTGCTGGATGAAATTGAAAAAGCACACCCGGACATCTATAATATTTTACTGCAGGTGCTCGACGACGGTGTACTAACAGATGGCCTTGGACGCAAAATAGATTTTAAGAATACGCTCATCATCATGACCTCCAATATCGGCGCACGCCAGCTAAAGGATTTTGGCGACGGCGTAGGATTTGCAACGGCCAACCGCCAGGAAAACACGGATGAGAACAACAAGGCGGTCATTGAAAAAGCGCTGAAACGCACTTTCAGCCCCGAGTTCCTGAACCGTATCGATGACGTGGTGGTGTTCAATTCTCTCAGCAGGGAAAATATCTTCGAGATCATCGATATCCTGATGAAGGGCGTGTTGAAGCGTCTGACGAATCTTGGGTTCTCCATGGAGCTGACACCAGAGGCCAAGGATTTCATAGCCGATAAGGGATACGATGCCCAGTTTGGCGCAAGACCCTTGCACCGGGCCATACAAAAATACCTGGAAGACCCCCTTGCGGAAGAGATCCTGAACATGAATATCAAGAACGGCGATATCATGGTCGCCGAGTTGGACGCCGAAGCAGCCAAAATCAAATTCACCATAAAGGGAGAAGGTAAAAAAAAGGAAAAGAAATCTGAAGCATAATGTAACTGTTCAATAAGTAATGAAAAGGCTGCCTTTAAAGGCAGCCTTTTCTGTGTAAATTTCAGACAGTTTGTATATCTCTTGTTTATCTCTGCTTCGTACCTGCTTCGGGACTGCTATATCTTACTATGCCCCTTTCCCGAACAATAGATAAAGAAGAGATCGCGTAGGTATAAACAAATACTAAACCTTTCCAATTGTGTAGGGCACATAGTGCCTTCTTATTTTACCTTAATTTCATTTTGAATTGGGAATTTTTTAATTGAATTTTGTGCTTCCATGAAGGGAAAAATAATCATTACCATCGATGGCTGGTCCTCCTGCGGAAAAAGTACCCTGGCCAAGCAACTTGCCCAGGAGTTGGGCTATGTTTATATCGACAGCGGGGCCATGTACCGGGCCATTACACTTTATTTCCTGCGGAACCATGTGGACTGGACCGATGTAAATGAAGTCAATACCGCCCTGAAGAATATCATCATCGAATTTCAGTTCAATGAAAAATCCGAGCAAACCGAGATCCTGCTGAATGGAGAAAATGTTGAATATGTGATCAGGGACCTGGTGATCGCTGAAAAAGTAAGCGAGGTAGCTGCCATCCGGGAAGTGCGGTCATTTGCCGTGGCCCAGCAGCAGCGCATGGGGGAGAAAAAGGGGATCGTAATGGACGGGAGGGATATTGGTACAACCGTGTTCCCCGACGCTGAATTAAAGATATTTATGACGGCCGATATAGCCGTAAGGGTGGAAAGACGCTATAAAGAATTTTTTGAAAAGAACCCGAATATTACGATAGAGGAGGTAAAGAACAACCTCGAAATGCGTGATTATATTGATTCCAACCGTGAAGTAAGTCCCCTCAAAAAGGCCGATGACGCCATTGAACTCGATAATACCAACCTCAGCATGGAAGAACAGCTCGCCATTGCACTAAAACTGGCTCAGCAACTGATCTGATGCAGAAGAAAAGTCCTGATAGTAAACAATATACCAAGTAAACTTACGTTTTATGGTCCGACGGTATTCCTACAAACCCTATACTTTGAATGCCGGATCCTATCATGAAAAAGCCATTATTACAGAGACCCCTTCTGTTTGCCTGCCTTATACTCAGTCAATTGGCTACGCTTTCTCAAATTCCTACTACATGGGGCAACCAAACAATTCCCGCTGGTTCCAAGATCATTGATATGGGTGTTACACCACAGACTATTGCCAATGGATTAAAACCATATGGGTTGGTGTACGACCTTGTCAAAAACTATAATGTTCCTGTTTTATGGGCCATTAACCCCTCTAAAGCAAAGGATGGCACAGATTTCGTGCAGAATGGCATCACTTATAAAGGCGGACCTTTTATTATTAAAGCAGGCTATCTTACCAGTGCTGTCAATACAGATATAGCCAGTTGGGTTAGCCAGGGCGTAATAGTTCGAACCACCACCACTTCAGGCTCGATACCCATTTTTATAGAGATCAATCAGGCACCTGTTTGGGTAGTGAGTACTGATAATACGGCTATACCACTAGGATTTCTTACCGATGGGGGAATACCTTCTTCAGCTTATATTACAAAGGCCGCTTCAGCGTTGACGATCTGTGATAATATATATGCGATGCCACATTCTGATCCTACCTGGGCAACGCATAACCGCTTATTTACCTGGGTAAAAAGTATAGATAGTACCAGTGGGTGCCAGGGTTGGCTATGGGGTGGATGTCATGCAGTTAGCGTTATGGAAAATCTTTTTAACTCTTCTATCACCTGGCAAAAGATGAATTTTTTAAGCACTAACGGTCTGGTTCCTTTCGGAAGCCATCATGATGGAACCCCTTCCTATATAAATGACAGTTTTCCAGCAAGTCCCCTGATGCAATTTATAAGCACTATTGACGCTGCAACGACCAATGGCAGTGAGCGTATCTATTTGCCGGCTTTAAGCAGCGCCTGGCGGTCAAATGTAAAAATTGGTGTTTATGATCCAACGCAACAGGATGTACCAGGCCTTTCACCGGGTAAAGCAGCTTCTTTTTTGTTTGGACCAGCATTTAATGATTATAATGCAGGTTATGTAGCCTATGAATCAGGCCATGATGTAAGCGGAAATGCTATTTATAATGTCGCCGCTGAAAGGTTATTTTTTAATTTCAGCTTTTTAGCGCCACTCATGCAGACCAGGCTTTATTCCCTTAGCTCCTGCAGTATACCAGATACCATCTATTCGGGCAATACACAAACACTTTCCGTGGTTGTTACCGGCAACAGCGGTCCTTATACCTACCAATGGTCGTCTACCTGTGCAGGGGCAGCTTTTGGCACGCCAACCAAGGCCACTACAACCCTTACAATTCCGCCTTCAACCGGGAACTGTACAGTTACGTGCAAAGTAACAAATGCCTGCGGTAAGGTGATCCTCTGCAGTAAACCGGTAGTAGTGGTGAATGTGGGCATACTGCCACTGCAACTGCTCAAATACGGGCTTACCTATGCCGATAATAAGGCCAAACTCTATTGGGAAGTGGCCAACCAGGCGAACGGGCTCAAATACAATATCGAAAGAAGTATTGACGGCAGGGAATTTGAAGTGATCGGTTCGGTACCTGTGAACGAGGCGGGTAACGGTATTTATAATTACAATGACGCCACCATTAACCAGGTGCGTTCTGAAAATTTTTATTACAGGATCAGGCTCATCACAAAGGATGGTTTGGAGAAAATAAGCCCCATCATGCTCTTGCGCATGGGCAATAGTAACGTTACCAGGCCAACCATCAAGCCAAACCCGGCCAGAAACCATATCAGTATCAGCCTCTATTCAAAGAAAACGGTCCTGGCCTCGCTGGTACTGGTAAATGCCGAAGGGCAAACCGTGCTGACCAAAAAGATCAGCCTGGTGAGCGGGGAGAACAGCTTTTTGGTCAATGACCTCGATAAGCTTCCCGGGGGCATGTACACAGCAATGATCACTACCGATTCGGAAACGGTGATGGAAAGATTCTTCATCATGAATTGAATGATCTGACCCTGCCTGCGACGTAAAACTTCGGATCTAATTCTGGCGAAAAAGATGATCGATTATCTCATCGCTTCCCTTTTTTTATTATTTTCTAAAATATTTTTTTATCCCGATTTTATACTTAAATAACAGGTGATCATCGTGTGATCCATGGAATTTTTAAAAAAAACTTTGATTTTTTTTTGGAAGTTTCATTTTTTGTAGTAGGTTTGTGTTAACCTTTCGACCACATATCCCATCTATAGGGCTAACCCCCTATCACAAAAGCCAAGCATTTTCTGATTTCCTGTAATCGCCGACCCCCCAAACGAAACATGTTATTTCATCTACTGATGCTGTAATCTTTTACAATTCAGTACCATTTTTAAACATGTTAAGTTAAGATTATGAAACAAGAACTAAATGCTTGGGCTATCGGAAAAAATTCCACGCCTCAACGGGTAAACTTTTTAAATAAAAAGAAACCCTTCTTACTATTCTTTGCAATTGCATCAGTAATGATGTTATCTGCAAATTACTCGATTGCACAAAATGGTTGTAATACCTGTGCATTGGGTTATCCTAATAATAACAATCTACCCCGGTCAGCTGTGTTATTCAATGAAAGTGAAGTACTACGGGTAATCTCCCCGGGCCCAACCAATTGTGGCCTGGCGCCTGCCTATATCAAAATGTGGTATAATGATGAGCACGCCATGTTATTGGGTGTAAGGCAGGTGAGGGTAAAAGTGGCAAATAATGTGTATCATACCACAGATTTTCCGATATCTACTTATACTGCACCTCCGTTAGCAAATGGTACTACCAATCCATTGGTAGGTTCAACTGTTAATTCCGGGTATCTTTCTGGCAATGATCTTTATTTTCCGAACGACCCGGCAAATAGCCGCCCTGTAAGGCCCGCGCTGTTTGTAACCGATATTACTTATAACCCATCAAGCCATGCAGGTGATTGGCAGTATGGCGGCACGGCATATAGTCCTAATTTGATCTACGGATCCTGGAAGGGGGCTGTAAGAAATATAGATTCAACTAAAAATCCGGTAGTAGTAACCGTTGATCCTGATGTTAACCCCGCACAAAATAATTGGAATCTGGGTAATGGCGAAGCACCTCCTGCTGGTACCACTAACCAGGGATATGGTACTTTGGTGCAATGGAGTATAAGTGCACTTGGATTAATTCCCGGGCATACTTACCGCGTACAGGTAATGGTACATGATGGTGACCAGAATAAAGCCGGTGGCGATGCCGGTGAATTGTGTACTACTGTTGTGATGCCTCCGGCGATCTATCCTGATATCAATGTGACCTATGTAAATGTACATGTACAGGGTAATGTAAGTACCAATGATGTGATTCCTGCAAATACCGCCTATGGTGCTTCACCAACACTGATATCTCATCCAGCCTCCAGTACACAAACCATCGTTATGAACAGTAATGGTACCTACGATTTTGTTGCTGATAAAGTAGGCGTGTATGTGTATAAAGTGCCGGTATGTGTTCCTGGCCAGGTTGCCCCATGCCCGACTTCATTGTTAACGATCACCGTATTGTGTGCAACATGTACCAGTAATAATAATCCGAATCCGCCAGTGGCGAATACAGATATTGCTTCGACCAAAAAGAATACACCGGTATTATTAAAGACCCTGTCGAATGACTGGGTAGGAAATCCAGGCGGTACGTTAAATCCTGCCAGTGTTATAGTAACAGTAGCGGCTTTACATGGTACAAGCAGTATTAATCCGGCTACAGGGGATAATACCTATACGCCTAATAATGGTTTCTTAGGAAATGATACCCTTACTTACAGGGTTTGTGAAACACCAAGTGGATTGTGCGATGATGCAATACAAATAATTACCGTAAGTGAGGTTCCGGTTAATAATAACAATACTACATTAGCCGCAGATGATCATGTACAAACGGCATTGAATACGCCGGTAAGTGGCAATGCGAAGCCCAATGATACCGATCCTGAGAATAATGCACAAATAATAACTGCTCAGGACACAACAGCTCCTGGTAAGGGTCGCCTGGTACTTAATTCCGATGGTTCATTTATATTCACACCGGTAACGGGCTTCTCAGGACCAGTGAATTTCCCGTACAAAACAACAGATAACGGAACACCAGTGGCTACTGCCATGGCAACCATTTACATAGTTGTTGCACCCCAGGGTCCAGGTGTACCAGATCTTACGCCATCTATATTTAATGATGGAACAACCTTAATCCGGTATACAACCAGGGATAATGTACTCCGTATATTCAATATTGGAAACGGAGCAACTACGGCACCTGTTATATTTACTGTTCCTAAAATGCTTCCTGCATTTCTAATAACGGTCAATCCAAACGAAATATTTATGAATGTATTTGGAGGAACCAATGTTTCAAATGCCGACTGGACCATTGTGGAAGAGGCTAACAGGTTTGTATTCACTTCAAAACCAGGCGTCGTGATACTTGCCGGAGGATTCAAAGATATAGGCTTGAAAATTCAGGCGATCGGAATCAAAAATTCCACTGGTAATTTGTTTATACAGATCGTGTTCGGAACCGGTGGCGGAGAAACACCATTTAATAACAATTCGGATAACAACACGTATTCGACCAATTAAATCAGTTTAAATTTTAAAAATAATAATTATGAAAAAGGTATTGGTTATCAAAACAATGATTATTGCCCTGTGCTTAGGAGCAATGGTCAACGCATCGTACGCACAGAATGACGCAGATCCGGCAATTACTTCCATGAGTTTTGCCACATCACCGATCTGCAACTCTGCAACTCATATTCCATTTTGTTACACGACTACGTTGACCGTGTTCTTTACCAATGCAGGTTTTACAACCGCTATTGCAGCCGGATCCGTAGGATTAAATATATCCCTGCCCACTAGTGGTGAATATCTTGCCTTCCCGGAAAATGCAACCAATGTTTCGGGTACTTTTGCGAGCAAGTTCAACTGGAGCTATAATTCAACCACCAAAAACTTTTTTGGGGTTTCCAACCAGGCCATTGCGCCAGGTGCCGGCGGAACAATTGTCGTAACGGTAAGAGGAGTGATGGAAGTGATCTCCAGGATCTCCGTTGCAAATATCCAGCGGCTGGTCCCTTCGGCTTATCCAAATGAGAATATCAATAATAATAATTTGACCGCCTCATTGGGTGTTATCAATTTCTTACCCGTATTGCTGTTGGATTTTACCGCAACAAAACAAGCTAAAACAGTACAGTTGAACTGGCGTACCTCATCAGAACTTAATAGCAAGTATTTTGACGTTGAGTTCAGCAGGGATGGTACTCAATGGCAATCCATTGGCAGGGTAAATGCAGCCGGTAACAGCAGTATCACAAAATCCTATTCATTGATCCACTCCTCACCGGTGAACGGCGTTAATTATTATCGCTTAAAACAGGTGGATCTGGATGCACAATATACATATAGTGTTATACGGACCGTGAATTTCAGTACTAACTCCGATCTTATCATAATGCCAAACCCGGTTTTGAATAGTGTATATATTACAGCAAACGGGGGCGGATCATTAGGGTCGGTAACACTGTTTTCAACTGACGGGAGGGAACTGCAGCACATCAATAATTATGGCATAGGAAACCCGATCGATATGAGTAATTACCCGGCAGGCACCTACATGCTCAAGATTACAGACAATAAATTTCTTACGGTTGTTAAAAAATTAGTCAAACAATAAGCGTCGAAACTAACAGCTTAGTTCAAGAGTTTAGATAACCAAGCACAAATAAAAGATGTCCCCCGCCTTAACCGGGGGCTCTTTTTTGTATATACCCTCCCAATCTCTAAAAATTATTTATGTTGATAAACTGTTGAAAACCATACATTTATTATAAATAATAAGAATATTTTTTAAAAAAGATAAATAAATATTTGGAAATGTAAAAAACGTTTCTATATATTTGTATCCCCTAACATCGTAATTTTACTGTCTTTCACGTGTTTTCTCCCTTAATTTGAAAAGGTTGGTTTTACTTATTTGTACGATCAATTCTTATGTCGCCAATTACATCAATTAATTAGTAACAAAAGATTCGGTTCTTAAAATGGTCTATCCGCCATTTTGAAACCAGATTTACCGGTTAAATGGATTGGCGCTTGTTTAAAATCTATCCAATATTCTTTTATTTTTTGAAAGACCAGATGCTTACAAATTATTCCTGGAAACAGGGGTGAATAACTCTGAAAGAAAATAAAATGAATAAAAACTTTACCTCTAAAGTAAAATGTAGTGTTGCAAATGCCGGGGCTGCTTTACGCAGTAAACTAGTTGTTGCGGTAGCGATATTGCTTACTGTTTGCAGCAGCGTAAAGGCGCAAAATACCGATCTCCCCAATCCCGATCCCAATATACAAACGGCTCCTGCCGGTACCTTGATCATTGCCATGGACAATACGAACCAGGCAAACCCGGGCTATTTTAATTTAAAGTCATACGGACTGGTGGTATTTTTGATGGATTATGGAGTTCATGTTCGCTGGGTGATCACGGCCGGTAAAGCGAAAGACGGGATCGATATCAGTGTAAATGCAAAGTCAATCACCACGCCAACAGTTATAACAGCAACTTCGAAGATCTCATATACCACCAGCAGCGCTTTGGCAACGGTAAGTAATATTGTAGGTACGTTGACGCCGGGAATGACGGTAACATCAAATGCTAATGGTATTCCGGCTGGTACCACCATCCTCAATATCATTGATGCTACGCACATCACCCTCAGCGCCAATGCCACTTCTAATCAGAATAACAAGAATGCCACTTATAGTTTGGCTACATATCCGGTATCGAATTTTAATTTTAAAGCAGGGCCATTCATTATTTTACCTGCGGATACAGTGGGGGTAAGTTCACTCATCAGCCTCTTCAATAATTCTCTGGTGAGCAGTGACCGGGTGAATGTTTTCCAAACCATGGCTGCTACGTCTGTGGATATCCGTTATGATATGAATGGTATCCGGCCCAAATGCGCTATCCTGGAAGACGGGGGTAATTCAAATATTCATGTTGGTTATATGCAAGACGCATCTATACCAACCATGAATTATACAGTGCTGAACAGTGCAAGCGGCCTTACCGCTAACTGTTATACGTTCGCCTCTGAGCCGCATAACGGATTGCAGGGGGCATTCATTGACAGCATAAAAAGCTTTGTACAGGCGGGCGGAAATTTCCTGGCGCAATGCCATGCGTTGACCAGTTATGAGAACTGGACGGGTGGTCATTTTGAAACGACCCTGGGAGTGAATGGAAATAATGGAAACATCGGTACAAATATCAACTATATCAACAACGACCTTTCCTTCAGCCAGTATGAGGGATTATTCGATGCCAACCAGGGCGGTAGTGTTCAAACCTGGACCCTGGCGGCTGGCAGCTTAACACAGAATAATTTTTATGGTACAGTAAAGGGAAATACCGTAGCACTTGCCAATACCTATGGTGCCTCAGGAGCGAAATTACGTGCGGGTAGAGGAGGCAATGTATACTATATCGGTAATCATCAGTTCAGCGGAACGAATATTGTAGATATTAACGGAGAGCGGATGTATATGAATGCATTTCTTACACCGGCGCTTACCTCAGCCTGTGAAGGAGCACGTACATTGGCGGTTAAACTGCAATATTTCGCGGCTAAAAAAGTAAATGAGCAGCAGGTGCAACTAAGCTGGGCAACCGCTACGGAACAGAATACAAAAGAGTTCATCATTGAGCGTTCCGCCAACGGGCTCAATTTTACTGAGCTGGGAAGGGTGGCGGCAAAAGGAAACAGCAGCGTGACGGTGAAGTACAATAATTATGATTATTCCCCGCTGGCCGGTAAGAATTTTTACCGCCTGATCACACTTGACCTGGATGGTAAGAAAACTTATTCTGATATCGTGTTGCTGAACTTTGATAATGTTGCCAAGGCGAGCCTGTATGTGTATCCCAACCCGGCGCATGACCAGGTGACGGTAAATCTGAGCGACCTGCCGATCTACAATAATACCCTGAGTGTAATGGATATCACAGGCAGCAAGGTGATCCCGAACATGGCGGTGAATGGTAATTCAATTAAGCTGAATATCGAAAACCTTAAATCGGGTTCATATATTGTAAAGGTCATCACGGCCGACGGAACCGTGGTACAGAATAAGATGATGGTGATCAGCAGCCGTTAAGAATTTGTAAAACAAAATAAATCTGTCTGTACCCAATACCTGATGAAGGAATAATTATGAAAATGAACATTACCACATATCTGAAACCAAAAGCGAACTCCGGGAGTAAGCATTTGGCCGCTGTGCTGGCAATGGTATTCTTTTTCAGCAGTTACCAGTATGGTTGGGCGCAGGCTAACAACTCAAAGACCGATCCCTCGAATGAACATACTGCCACAGTTGGCGACCTGGTGTGGGTAGACCAGAATAATAACGGTTTACAGGATCCTTCAGAACCGGGTGTTGCCAATGTCCTGGTGGTTTTGTACGACTCTTTACTCAATACCATTGATACAAAATATACGGATGCCCTGGGCCATTATGCTTTTGATAAGATCCAAGTACCGTTAACCGGTTACAAATCTTTTATTGTTGGATTTTATAATGTGCCTCCTGATTTTACCTATACCAGCAGGGTGGGCGACAGCATATCCGGTAAAACGAACAGTAAACTGGATCCGATAACTGGCAGGACCTCACTGTTCAGGCTGTTCGCGGGCGCCAAACTTCTGGATATCGATGCAGGAATAAAAAGCGCTCCGGGAGTGGTCTTACCTTTGACCATCGACCAGTTCCAGGGGATCTATTCCAATGGTTTCATACAGTTGATGTGGACCACCTTCACGGAAACACGCATGGATCATTTTGGGATCGAGAGAAGTTCGGATGGAACTAATTTCCGCCAGATCGGAA
>JAYWAZ010000168.1:0-14621 GCA_043781975.1 Bacteroidota bacterium | reverse complement strand
GAAATTATTTCGCGATGATACAGGTGGATCCCAACAACCAGTTCCTGGAGATGAATGAAAACAATAACTGGCTGGCGGCGGGCATTCCCCTGCAGCAGCAGCGCACAACTAACACCGGCGCCTACTCGTATATTTTCAGCCAGAAAGGAAATATCATGTGTGTGGGCGAAACGCTCGACCTGGAAGCCGGCGGTGCCAGCAATTATCTCTGGAGCAATGGCGCCACCACACAGAAGATCACCGTTTCGCAGTCGGGCAAATACTGGGTAAGGTCCACCACGCCCTGTGGTATCGCCACCAGCGATACCCTCACCGTATATGCGGCACCCGCCAGTTCCATCCCTGCCATCACGAAGGAAGACACGGTTTGTACCAGCGAGGTCGCCAACCTCTATGCCAGCGGTACCAATACACAATGGTACGACGCGCCTGCGGGTGGCAACCTGGTCTTTACCGGCAATAATTTTCAGACGGGCAACATGTTTTATACCAAAACATTTTATGTGGCCGATCAGCCTTCCCTGCTGACCGGTACACTGGGTCCCACGACCACCAATTTCAGTAACACCGGGAACTATACCTCGCAAAAATCGGATTACCTCATCTTTAATGCTTTCCTGCCGTTCAAATTAAAGACCGTGACCGTGGATGCGCCCTCCGCGGGCTCACGCATCATTCAGCTCCGGGACATGTATGGCGCCCTGATCACTCAAAAGCAGGTAACCCTTGCCGTGGGTATTCAAAACGTACAACTGGATTTTTATGTGCCCTCCGGACTGAACCTGCAACTGGGACTGGCCAGCAACAGTCCGCTGGCCCAACTGTTCACCAGTACCACCACGGCGGCCAATATCGGATACCCCTATAACGTCAACAGCATCGCCCGTATCGTTGGTTCTTCGCTCGGCGATAAGTCGTACCCCTTCTTTTACAACTGGCAGGTGGAAGGTACCCCCAGGGTATGCAATTCAGGCGCCCGCAAGGCAGTGACCGCTACTGTGATGCCTAAGATTCCCGTCAATATCAGCGGAGTGCAATCCGTTTACCTGCACACCCAAAACGGGGCAACCGTTACCGTTACTCCTCCGGGCGGCGTTTTCAAGGGCGACGGAATGATCGGCAATGTTTTCTATCCCAAACTGGCGGGCGTGGGCACGCATGAATTCATCTATACCATCCGCGTGGGTAATTGTATCAGTGAGGTAAGGGATACCGTTACCGTCAAGTACGACAGTACGGTGATGCTGGACGGGTTCTCCATACAACTCTGGAATAACCCCGGTAAGAAACAAAAATTGTACCTGGTGACGATGCAGAATTCCGTGGTGGAAGCTGCGGTATACAGCGGTACCGGCCAAAAAGTGCAGCAAATGAGTTTCAACGCCAATGTGGGGAGCAATATCTTCGACCTCGATTTCAGCAACCTTTCAAAGGGATTGTATTTTATAGAAGTGAGGATGGGGGTGAATGGAGCCAAAAAGGTGATTAAGCTCTTGAATTAATTAAGAATTAAAAATTAATAATTCCCTCAATTCATGAAGGAATTATTTTATCAATTCGTAAAATAATTTAATCGACTGCGATCAGTTCCTACTGCTCTTGGCTAGAAAAAATTATTAATTATTAATTAATAGTGAGTCTATTTCTTCAAAACAAATCTTTCATCCCTAATAACATAAGTCCGCCCCGCGATTACGAAGGTTTCGCCTTCTTTCAAAGCGGCCAGGTCATTAAGGTCTTCATTCATCAGGTGCACGGAACCGCCCGTGGCGCGTGCGATGGCCAGGTGATCGGGGTTGATCGCTTCGTGTACGCCGCAGAGAATGATGTGCACGGGCCTGTTCACCTGGTTCAATAAGCTCATATCACTGACGGGCGAAGCATTATCCGCGATCATCACCACAGAACGACAACCGGGGCAGGCGCTGATACCGTGTAATACCGCTTCCAGGTTATTTTCGGGTATGCCTCCACCGTTACCCCTGCTCATGGCGGTAAAGGCGGTCTGCTCCACCACTTCAAATACCGAAGAATTGGTGACATAAATTCCGCCCGTCCTGCCGGGTAATTTTTTCTCTTCTTCAAGGTCGTCGCCATCATTGAAAAACACGAATTGCCGGATATCCCTTTCTTCTTCATGCAATTTCATCCATACCAGCAATTGCCCGGTATAGGGATACATGCTTGCCGTAACATCGGCCACCACCAGCATTTTGGGCCAGCGCATCCTGTTGAACACCTTCGCCACGGTTGAATCTTCGGGTGTTCTCAGCACCAGTTTATCCCTGGTACTGTCATCACCCGGTATTTCAAAAACAAATACGGAATCCGTGCCGGGATAATTATTCTTTTCTTTTTCATTCAGCCCGATATAAAGTAATGCTTCTTTCTGTGTCATTTTTTTGACGATGGTATAGGGCTCTATTTCATATCGTTCCCTGAGGTGCGTGGTATCGATGGCGATAAACGCGTTTCTTTTCAGGTGCAGACCGGTGCCGGGCAGGGGAGCTAACATCTCTTTCAGTTTATCCAGGTCCTCCCGCATCGTTTTTTTATCCTGCACGGGACGGTAATACACCACGAATCCATGAAAGAGCCCGGCGGCCTTCTCCCTTTCGGCGCCATCCATTTGCCGCACCAGTTTCCATTCAATCCCGGGCATATTCAGCAACTTCGGATATTTGTCAAAGAGATGAAGCAGTCGGCCGGTATTGAGTTTTTTTAAGTCATTGGCGGTGGGATAATCGGTGAATACCAGGTCCACCGCGGTCACCTGCAGCCTTTCGAGGTCAATGGAATCGGGAAAACGCAGTACATCTTTGCCGAAATCACAAGGGATCGTGAAAGAGCGTTCAGCCGGAACAGTTATTTTACTATACAAGGGTATTTTTATAACCTTGCCATTGATGATGGAAGGGATATCGGTTCGTTGGGCGGAAGCGATGCTCCAGAAGGAGAGGAGTAGTATGAGGAGGCGGTGTTTCAAGAAGTAATTAAGAATTAATAAAAAAAATTAATAATTCCCTCAATTCACAGGGGGAATTACTTTAGTAATTTGTAAAATATTTTGATCAACTCCGATCAGTGCTTACTACCTTGACCCGAAAAAATTCTTAATTATTAATTCTTAATTGTAGATCAGTTTCCCGATCCTCCCACCACCACCCGCAAAATAAACCACCCTGCCTGTCTTTGCCTTCCTGCACACATTGAACCCGTCCTTACTGATCCAACTCCAGTTTATTCCTTCATCGCTGCTGTAATCCGTGCCGTTGAGTCCGCAGCTGATCCAGTTTGTCTTGCCCAGCCATTCCACGCAGCTCCGGTAGCCATGGGGTGGAGTAGTGGGTGTGGCGAAGGTCCTGCCCCCATCGGAAGTGATGACACAATTTTTGGTGGTGGAATCCCTTGTATTGAAATCACCGCCCACGATGATCATGGTGCCCGAATTTTTTACCGCGATGGAATTGGCGCCCGTGGTTTGTTTTCCCTGGATGATAGGTAACTCTATCCTCGCATCCCGTACGAATAGGCGTGCCCGTAAGCCGCCGCTGATGAATACGGCTTCTTTCTTATTCAGCTTCCGCACATTGGTGCCGCTGGACGCGAAACAGGCTTCGCCGCTATCTGCAATTGGTTTTTTATTTTCGGGGATCACCTGCCAGCTTGATCCGCCGTCGAAGGTCCGGCCGATGAAGAATTTATTATTGATGGGGTCGCCGATGACGATACCGCTCTGCTCATTCCAGAATTCCATCGCGTCGAGGAACATGCTGGTATCCTTGTTCTCATAAACCAGCTTCCAGTTATCACCGCCATCGGTCGTCTTTAAAATATAGGCGGGCGCAGCGATACCCATGATCACCGCGGTCTTGCTGCTGAAAGCTTCAATATCGCGAAAATCGGTCTTTTCATAACCTTTTACCGTCATCCATTTCCAGGTGTCGCCGCCGTCTGTAGACCTGCCCACAGTGCCCGAACTGCCACTAACCCATACCGTTTTATCGTTCACTACGCTCAGCCCCCGAAACGATACCTTGGGGCCGGGGGTGAGGAGTTTTACCGTTTGCGCTTTAACAACCACAAACCACAAACTACAAACCACAAACCACAAACTATAAACCACAAACATTGTTATCCCTTTAAATTTGAGCTGCATAAAATAGTATTATTTTACAATGATGACTGATCCGACGGTTCCTGCTTATTGTTCTCCTCATGGTAGCGCCTCGATAATTCCTGTTTCCTGCTGATGGCTTTGAAGGAAAGGAACAATGCCAGTATGAAGGAGACCAATGCGCCCAGGATGATATAGCTGTCGGATCCGATGAAAATGAAAAAATCAAAACTGCCGTGGAATAAGATGGGCAATAACAGGGCCCACAAAAAATTATAGAACTTATGCCTGGCCCTGAATTTGGCGTAGCCCGTGAAATAGCCCATCAGTACAGCGAAAGTGCCGTGCGCCGGAACGGAGAGGAACATCCGCAGGATACCCGTACTGGCCCCGTGCTGGTATACGTAGCCGATATTTTCGATGGTGGCGAAGCCCATCCCCACCATCACGGCGTACACGATACCATCGAAGGGGTCATCAAAATGTTTGCGGGGATAAAGGATGGTGCGCAGCATCAGGAATTTACTGCCTTCCTCGCTGGCCGCCACGATGCAGAAGGCGAAGAACGCGGCCGACAACGCGCCACCCTCACCGACGGTGTTGAATTTAACACCCGAAGCCACTTGCAGGATGATCGCGGGAACGATGCTCACAACGCCCAGCAGGAAGGCCATCAGCAGCATCCAGAAGGGCTCCTTGTTGTATTTGTCCTTCCGGTAAATGAAGATGCAAATGGCGAGACCCGGGGCCATGGCGAGGGCTAATAATCCCATAATCAAAAGCGGTTTTTGTGTTACTTTTGAACAAGTTAAAAATTTTTCACGATAACCCGACAATTGCCGCCGATGCCAAAGATCTTCAACTATGGAACCGATACGCTAAAGATAAGCGACGCGCTGGCCATCGCCGCCGGTAGCATGAAGGGAATATTGAACGAAAAGGCCACCGGCAGGATCATTGCCTCGCGTGAACACGTACTACAGATCATCGCTCATCATAAAACCGTATATGGCGTCAACACCGGTTTCGGCATCCTGGCCAATACAAAGATCTCGGATGAGGATACCATAACCTTACAGCATAAGATGCTGCAAAGCCATAGCGTGGGCGTAGGCGATCCCATTCCGGTGGAAGTGGCGAAGCTGATGATGATCACCAAGGTACATGCGCTGGCACAGGGCTATTCGGGCGTGCAGGTGGAAACACTGCAGCGCATCATATGGCATATCGAAAATGATGTTATTCCTGTGGTACCCGAAAAGGGCAGCGTGGGGGCGAGTGGCGATCTTGCTCCATTGGCACATTTATTTTTACCATTGATCGGATTGGGCGAATGTTTTTATAAAGGAGAAAGAAAAGCAACATCAGATATTTTTCAATCGCTGGAGATGGGTTCCATACAATTGGGTCCCAAAGAAGGGCTCGCCCTCATCAATGGAACACAATTCATTTTATCCTTTGCGATAAAAGCGGTTCAGCGCATGCACAATTGCCTGGAAGCCGCGGATATCATCGGCGCCATGAGCCTGGAAGCGCTCACCGGCACTTCGGCGCCCTTCGATGCGAGGCTGCACGAGCTAAGGCCCTATGCAGGCAGCCGGCTGGTAGCGCAGCGTTTACGCATGATGTTAAGTGACTCGGCCATCATGGACAGTCATTTCGATTGCGGCCGTGTGCAGGATCCCTACAGTATGCGCTGCATGCCCCAGGTGCACGGCGCCTCCCGCAATGCCTGGCTGCATCTGAAAGAACTCACTGAAATAGAATTGAATTCGGTCACCGATAACCCCATCATCTTTGGTGCCGACGATACCATCAGCGGCGGTAATTTTCACGGTCAGCCCCTGGCGTTAGCATTGGATTATAACTGTTTCGCCGCGGCCGAGATCGGGAATATATCCGACCGCCGTTGCTACCTGCTGCTCGAAGGCAAATGGGGATTGCCCATGCTGCTGATGAACAAGGTAGGGTTGAATAGTGGCTTCATGATACCGCAGTACACCACGGCGGCCCTGGTCACTGAAAATAAAACGCTCTGCTTCCCGGCCAGCGCCGATAGTATTCCCACATCACTCGGACAAGAAGACCATGTGAGCATGGGCAGCATCAGCGGTCGTAAGTTGAGCCGGGTACTCGATAACCTGGAATACATCCTGGCCATTGAACTCATGAGCGCCTGCCAGGCCATTGAGTTCCGTGCCCCGCACAAGAGTAGCGCCATACTGGAATGCGCACACGAATACGTGCGAGAATTCGTGGGCTTCGCCGAAGAGGACCGGATATTCGCGAATGATATCAATAGCATTACGAATATCATTAAGGATTTTAGCTTCGTGGAGAAAGTGAATGAATTTGCAGGCAGGAATAAGATCGGGTTGAATGTGGGGTTTGAGGAGTTTGGGTAGACAGGCAGCCTGTTGGAATTAAAAATTAAGAATTAATAATTTTTTAAACTCCAGGCGATTTGCTGAATAGCTTATCGTTTTGAATTCAAAAAATGATCCATTAACCTTAGATATACGATGGTTGAGGCAAAAAAATACGATCCCGTTAAATACAAGACCCCAACGGGTACACGCCTGAATTGTAAGGGCTGGATACAGGAAGCTGCCTACCGCATGCTGCTGAACAACCTGGATCCAGAAGTGGCCGAGCGGCCTGAAGACCTGATCGTTTACGGGGGCAGGGGTAAGGCTGCCAGGAATTTTGAGGCCCTGGATAATATTTTAAAGGCCCTGAAGGTTTTGGAGGACGATGAAACCCTTTTGATACAAAGCGGCAAGCCGGTGGCCATGCTCAAAACGCACAAGGATGCGCCGCGGGTACTCATCAGCAATTCGCAATTGGTACCAAAGTGGGCCAACTGGGAGCATTTCGATGAACTGGAAAAAAAGGGCCTCATGATGTATGGACAGATGACCGCCGGCTCCTGGATCTATATCGGCTCGCAGGGAATTGTACAGGGAACTTACGAAACATATGCCGCTGTCGCCGATAAACACTTTAATCATCCCGACTCTTCTTTCTGTCATCCCGACTCTTCTTTCTGTCATCCTGAGGAACGAAGGATCTCAACGGAAACAAATAACCAAGAAGTTCAATCCTCACTCCGATCAGCTCCCATTTTAGGGGGCGGAACACTGAAGCATACTTTCAATGTAACTGCGGGCCTGGGAGGCATGGGTGGTGCACAGCCCCTGGCCATAACAATGAATGAAGGTGTCGCATTAATTGCAGAGGTAGAAGAATGGAGAATTGATAAACGCATTGAGACAAGATACCTTGATATGAAAATTTTGGATATCGACGAAGCCATTGACCGCGCCCTGGAAGCCAAACAGCATGGTGAAGCTTTATCCATCGGTATATTGTGCAACGCGGTTCACTTACTGCAACGCTTAGTGGAAAGAAAGATCGTGCCCGATACCCTCACCGACCAGACCAGCGCCCACGACCCCCTGGTGGGCTATGTACCCCATACACTCACGAACGAACAGGCCAACATATTGCGCAAAGAAAACCCCGATCAATACATTGAACGCAGTTATGAAAGCATGTACCTGCATGTGCAGCTGATGTTACAACTCATGGACATGGGCGCCATTACCTTCGACTATGGAAATAATATCCGTGCAAGAGCACAAGAGTACGAGGAGAAAAGTCAAAAGTCAAAAGTGAAAACCGAAAAGTTAGGGCGGTGTTTTGATTTTCCGGGATTTGTGCCGGCTTATATAAGGCCATTGTTTTGTTTGGGCAAAGGACCGTTTCGTTGGGCTGCACTGAGTGGCGACCCGGAAGATATTCGTGTAACCGACGAGGTTATACTTAATTTATTTCCCAATGATGCGGGACTGCACCGCTGGATGAAGATGGCGCAGGAGAAGATCGCCTTCCAGGGATTGCCGGCACGCATTTGCTGGATAGGCCAGGGAGACAGGGAGCGGGCTGGTCTTGCTTTTAATGAACTGGTGCGCACCGGAAAGGTAAAAGCGCCCATCGTCATTGGCCGCGACCATCTGGATACGGGTTCGGTGGCCAGTCCAAACCGCGAGACAGAAGCCATGCTCGACGGCAGTGATGCCGTGGCCGACTGGCCCATCCTGAATGCACTCGTGAACACCGCCGGCGGTGCCAGTTGGGTTTCACTGCATCATGGAGGCGGAGTTGGGATGGGGTATTCAATACATGCCGGCATGGTCATCGTTGCCGATGGTACAGATGAGGCGGCAGCGAGGTTGGCCAGGGTATTGAGGAATGACCCGGGTATGGGAGTGATACGGCATGCGGATGCAGGTTATGAAACTGCCCAACAAGTCGCAATCACCAATCATTTGGATATTATTGATAGATTGAAGACCTAGCTTCCCTCTCCTTGGGAGAGGGACGGGAGGGTGAGGCGGCATTGGATACACTAAGGAAAAATGATCTTGATTTTAAGGAGAGGTTAAAATAAGAAATAAGGAACATTAAATAAGGGATAAGAAAATAAAAGACCCTACGGAGCGGAATACTTTCTTATTTTTTGTGGCATCATCTTGTAGCTTGCCCCGCCTTATACGGGTCACTTACGTGTACATTATACCTTTGTGTGACTATACAGAAGCTTGAATGGTTTGTGAGGGCACGAACCTAGGCATGGGAATATGATTAACCATTTTCTTTCTTATTTTTAAATACCATGAAATTTTACTTAGGTGTAACAGATAATAATTGGTACAATTTTTTAGCCCGAGAAAACCGGGAAGATATAAATTTTTGGCAACCTGGAGGTAATACTGCATTTAGGGTACTGTCTCCTTGTGAACCATTTCTCTTTAAATTAAGAAGTCCTGTAAATGCGATTGCAGGTATTGGATTTTTTTCCAGTCATACTTTTCTGCCAATTTCAATTGCTTGGGATGCTTTTGGAAAGGGGAATGGTTGTAATTCCTTGACAGAATTGCAGAAAATGATTTTACCGCTAAGAAAAGATAAGCCAAATATAAATCCTACAATAGGTTGTATAGTTTTGACCAACCCTATCTTTTTCAAAAAGGAGGAATGGATTGCAATACCTGAGGATTGGAGTAATAATATTGTACAAGGAAAATCTTACTCCCCAGAAAACGAAAGTGGAAATAAACTGTGGATTAAAGTTGACAGATTACTCCAGAAGTATTTATATGCGGTTAGTGATGAAGAAAAAAGCCAGTTGATTTTAGAAGACCCGGAAGCAATGTACGGTCAATCGATATTAACAAAAGTAAGGCTAGGGCAAGGGGCTTTCAGAATCTTAGTAACCGATGCATACAATAGAAAATGTGCCATCTCAGGTGAAAAAACTTTACCTGTTTTAGAAGCTGCACATATAAAACCTTATGCCGAATCCGGTCCTCATTTCATTTCAAATGCTTTATTACTTCGTTCCGATCTGCATAAGTTATTTGATGCTGGATATTTGACCATTACCTCCGATTTGAAAGTGGAGGTAAGTAAGCGAATTAAGGAAGAATTTCAAAATGGTAAAGAGTATTACAAGTTTCATGGCAGTGACTTATATAATTTACCAAACAGGATAAAAGATAAACCTGAGACGAGGTTTGTTGAATGGCATAATGAAAATATATTTAAAAGCTGATGGAAAGTTGGCAATGTTTAGGTCTTTCTCCGCCACTGAAGGCGCCCCCACATATCCACGGCCAGTCGCTACCACTCGTGAGCGCCGCCGTTTGGTCTCTGACCAACTGCAAATGATAGTATTACTCCTAAAAAAATAATAATGGCTATAATGATCCCGAACTTGCGAAGTGTCACTATTTTTTCTTTTAAAAATAAATCATAATTTACCTGTCGGCACTGCCACTGATACCCTTTGAAGTGCTGACCAATTTAATTTTATAAAATTCATCAAGATGAAAATAAAACTTCCCCGCAATTTCCCCGGGCCTACATTTTTAGTCATGTTTTTTATCTTATCCCTTTCATTCGCTTCCATGAACGCGATGACGCAAACAAAAAAATTGGTATTAAAAGATTTTACCTTTTATCCTTTTACCAACCAGACTTCGGTAGAAGATCCCATGGAACTGCCGTATCATTCCAAAGGGCCGCTGGTATCCATTACTATTGATGAATGCAATGAATATAATACGATAAAAGATTTTCTCGACATGCGTGGTTCCGGCGCTAAAAAGACCGGTAGCATGACCAATCAGGGAATTGCATGGGCCTATGCAGTAAAGGCATTTGAAGAGAACCGGAAATACGAACTGCTGACGGCCATGGTCATGAATAATGCTTCGGGGGCGAAGATATTGGTGACCATGAGATACCCCGCCAATAGCAAAGCTTCGGGAAATAATTCATTGACCATGCTGAACACATTTAAGGCCAATGCCGGGATTGTAAAAACGGAGCCGGTGAATATGAATAATCCGACGACCGACCCTGTGAACAATGTTCCTGTAAATAACACCGCAGTAAATAATACCATCAACATCCAAAAAATATTGGATGCCCATAACGCCTATCGAAAGGTACTGGGTTTGCCCTTACTGACCTGGTCGGCCGACCTGGCCAATTATGCACAGAAGTGGGTCAATGAACTTTCAACCAACCGGAATTGCCAGATGTTGCACCGGCCCTATGATGAAAATAATCCCTGGAACCTGGTTCATGGCGAGAATATTTTCAGCGGAAGTTCGGGCTATACGGTCCTTGACGCAGTTGAAGCATGGGGCAGCGAGAAAAAAGATTTTAACCCGGTCACCAAAACCTGTAACGGGGAATGGTACAAATGCGGACATTATACACAGATGGTCTGGAAAAATACCACGCAGGTTGGTTGCGCAACCGTTACCTGCGCCAATGGGGATATGATCGTTGTTTGCAATTATAACCCCGGGGGCAATGTGATCGGGGAGAAGCCTTATTGAGATATGGTAGGGATGCTGGAAGCTGGATGCTGGATACTAGATACTGGATAGTGCTCAATTATTAATGCGCTTTTCAAAATTTCAGGTGCATCCAGAAGCCAATATCAATTTACAGTCTCCTTCATCCAGCAGGGTGTCTTTTATCTACCAGTTCCGGAACTGCTCCTGAACTGCTCCCGAACTGTTCCCGAAAACCCGGCTTCATTTGGGGAACAGGGTAGGAACTGCCTGGGAAGAAAACACTTTATGCCTGCCCCATGGGTACAACCAGCTATCTACAGTGTATACTAATATGGACACCGGATGCCGAATAAGGTTCAGGATTTAGAATGTCTTTTAAAGTTTCAGTGTGTATAAGTATCCATTTCCAGCCCCCATCCCCTAAAGGGGAGAAAAAAGTCCGCACCCAGTATCCAGTATCGAGCATCAATTTCTGTTTACACAGGAAGAAACGGCACTATTTCAATCCTGCAAAATACAATATATCCTTTCCGCCATTTGCGTCGGTGAGCATTACGATATTGGGATCGCTGGTATTGATCAGCCATTGCCTGTTCATGAAGGCAAGGCTTCCTATGTTATTTGTTGGAAAAGAAAAACCGATCCTATCATAATTGGCGTTCACATTCCAGCTGCCATTTACAGTGAAGAGGTCATTGGCCGCGCTTGCGGTGCCGGTAGATCCTCCGCTGCCGCTGAACAGGAAACTGATGCCATTGAATTCAGCCGTGATATCAGCAGCATTATGTGTTGCCTGCGATACGAACAGGTTGCGGTTTAAAACACTGGTCACCAGGTATCGCTGTGCGAGGGCGGTATCCAGGTCATCTTTCACGGTGCAGCTGTTCAAAGATACCGCAGCAAAAAAAGATATTCCGGTGAACAGGGCCAGTTTACAGATCAATGTTTTCATTGTTTTGCATTTAAGGTGATAACGTACTGTCCATGGTTGGTTATTGCAATCCCATTCATATGAACATGTTAAAAATAGGCCCGCTGTTCTTCCCGGTGATCCGGGCAGCGGTAACCAGCTATGTATATTCAATTGTTATGCCAATCCATAAAATTTGTCTAAGTATTAACAAGGTTTATTGCCTCCGGCAATTTGTATTTTCAAAAATAACAACGGTATTATTTTTTGAACCGGGGATTAAGAAAACCAGCATATACCAGGAGCAGGAGTCAACCAATAGAGATATTATTCAGGCAATGCGTTAGCCCCCAGCTTCAATCCCTGCAAAAAATACCGTAAAACGGGTATATGAATTCTGTAATTGCCGTTCTATCTTTATGTATATTTTATCGTTCCCGCCCGTAAACACATGTTCGTTCAACTGAAAGTAAGATCGCTGTTCTGTACCTAATTAAAACCAGGTTGGTAAGGAATTGCTGAAAACCTTTAAAAGAGTAAGCATTAAAACAAACACGCTATTTATGAAATCAAAAATGATCATGTTATCCTGTATCTTCAACTTGCTGATCCTTTTTATAGCGATCAGGCTTACGGCGCAGGTTCCGCCGCCGGATAACAACAAATACAGGGAAGAATGTCTTAGTGGTGAAACCTATTACCGGGCGTTGAAAGTAAGACCCGAATTCAACAGGGCCGTGGAAAAAATTGAAGCTTTTACCAAGGGTTTCATCAACCGGCGGGTAAACAATATCGCCAATGAAGACCGGACGGAAGATTATTTGATACCCGTGGTGGTACATGTAGTATGGACAAGTGCCGATGAGAACATTACCATGGCGCAGATCCAAAGCGCTATAGACCTGTTGAACCAGAACTATGCCGCTGCCAATCCCGCGGCCTCCGGAATACCCGCGGCTTTTTTGCCACTCACCGGCAATCCGCACATTCGTTTTGCCCTGGCAGTTAGGGACCCATCGTGCAATGCTACCACCGGCGTCATCCGGGTGCAAAATACCGGTAGTATCGACCTTAATCCCGTTACTGACCCAACCGATCCCCTGAATTCATTATTGGTAAATAACCCTGTAAAACAATTATCTCCGGCCTGGCCCAGCGATAAATACCTGAACTTATGGGTGTGCCGCTTCAGCGGAGGCTTGAACGGATATTCCACCTTTCCCGGTATGCCGGCCAATGTGGATGGCGTAGTGGTAAGGCATGGCTGCATGGGAAATATCGGTACGGCGCTCACCGCCACCCTCCGATCGCAAACGGTACCGTCGCATGAGATCGGTCACTGGCTCAATCTAAGACATATCTGGGGTGATGATGATGGCGGTTCGTTCACACCTCCATTTTGTACGGTGGATGATGGTGTTGGTGACACCCCTTTGCAGGGTGCCAGGACCTCTTCCAGTTCCTGCCCCACTTTTCCCACGGTGTCCTGTTCCAATGGCCCCGATGGAAACATGTTCATGAACTATATGGACTATTCCTCCTGCCGTTTTATGTTTTCCACGGGACAGGTGGACCGTATGCACGCCACGTTGGATGGCGCCCGTGCTTCCATCCAGGCCTCTGATGCGTTAATACCGCCAACGGGTACCAGCTTCTCTGACCTTTACATCCAGGATACGCCGGATGATGTTGGCAACCAGCCCAACAATCAGTCAACCGTTTTTTATGTAAGTGAAGACATTTGGGTACGCAATACCAATGATGGTATCACAACGCAATCACATCAAAATGCCGAGTTCAAAACTTTGAGCCCCAATTATGTATATGTTCGGGTAAGGAACAGGAGTTGCAATACGGCCGCGCCGCCCGCCACGGTAAGGCTCTATTGGGCCAAGGCATCTGCAGGCCTTTCATGGCCCGATCCCTGGACGGGTATGGTTGTCTCCCCGGCTTTAATGGGCAACCCCGTTGGCCCGGTGGGCGTACAAACCACGGGCACCATTCCCCCCGGCGGTTCGCAGGTGCTGGAATTTCAATGGATGGTACCCAACCCAGCCGACTATACGATGTTTGGCGCGGATATGAAACACTTTTGTCTGCTGGCAAGAATGGAAGAAACAGGCGTTACTCTGGCAGAAACTTCAGATCTATGGAATAATGTAAAAAACAATAACAATATTGCCTGGAAGAATATAGCGATCGATAACGCCGTTTCTGGGGATGACAAAACAGAAGATATTATCGTTGGAAATTTTTCCAAAGAAAAAATGATGGTCAATCTCAGGATCATTACCCGCTTTGACGACAGGGCAATGGCCAAAAGATTCATCCGGCCCATTACGCTGCAATTGGGTGAAAAATTATTTGGTCAATGGTATGAGCGGAATAAGGCGAAGATCGACAGCGGCCTGTACAGGAACCAGTTTATGGTCGTTGGCCGGGATATCATATTGCAAACAGGCAATGCGGAATTGGTAAACCTGTTCTTTCAGCCCAGGGAATTCCATGCGCTGAAAGTGAAGCTGAATAAAAAACAATATCCGTTCAACCGTGAACAAATGGTACAGGTGGACGTGCAGGAGATCAATGCCGCAACCGGAAAGATAATCGGGGGAGAAAGGTTTAAGTTTACAGTGCTGCCTACCCTGCGCAGATAAACGATTTGACTCAATACCGGAAGGTGGTAATTTTTACCACCTTCCTTTTTTATCATCGCCCT
>JAYWAZ010000167.1:0-5337 GCA_043781975.1 Bacteroidota bacterium | reverse complement strand
TTCTTCATGCCCATTTACCTCAACAACCGCATCTTCACCATGCCACAGTTCCTGCGGCAACGCTATAATGAAACGGTGGCCATGATCATGGCGGTGTTTTGGCTCTTCCTTTATGTGTTTGTAAATCTTACCGCTATCCTGTATCTGGGTACCATTGCGATAAATAGTCTGACCGGTGGCGACAATTTCCACATGATCATGATCGGCCTTGCCGTCTTCGCACTGGTGATCACCATCGGTGGTATGAAAGTGATCGGGTATACCGATGTGATACAGGTGATGGTATTAATTATAGGAGGATTGGTCACTACTTATATCGCGTTGACCCTGGTGAGCAAACAATTTGGATTGGGAACCGATATGCTGGCCGGCTTCAACCAATTGCTTGAAAAAGCGCCCGACCATTTCAAGATGATCTTTGATAAACCGGGCGCCTCCACGGGTGTTCAGCAGGTAAACCATTACGTTAGTCTGCCCGGACTGGCCATGATGGCCGGCGGCATGTGGATCGCCAACCTCAATTACTGGGGGTGCAATCAATACATCACGCAAAGGGCGCTGGGCGCCAATTTAAAAACCGCAAGAACGGGGATATTGTTTTCGGCCTTCTTAAAACTGCTGATGCCGGTGATCGTGGTGTTGCCGGGTATCGCCGCCTATGTATTGCACCAGAACGGATCGCTGCACGAACAGATGCTCACCAATGGAGAGTTCAGGGAAGACAATGCCTACTCAGCCATACTGGCATTTTTACCCAAGGGATTAAAGGGATTATCACTGGCTGCATTGACAGCGGCCATCGTGGCATCGCTCGCCGGCAAGGCCAATAGCATTTCCACCATTTTTACACTGGATATCTATAAAAAATATTTCAATGCTGCCGCCACGGAAAAAAAACAGGTGTGGATCGGGAGGGTAACCGTGGTGGTCGCCCTGGTGATCGCGTTAATAGTAAACTGGAAAGACACATTGGGTATTGGTGGCAAGGGCGGTTTTGAATTCATTCAAAAGTACACAGGCTATTTTTCACCGGCGATATTTGCCGTTTTTATTTTGGGATTCTTCTGGAAGAAGACGACGTCCAAAGCGGCGGTTGCGGGGATCCTTGGCGGCTTCTTACTATCGGTGCTGTTCGATAAGTACCTGCCGGGCATCGCCGGCCATGATACATTATTATATACCGCTTATGCCGGGGCGGGCGGCGTTTATGAGATACCGTTCCTGGTGAGCATGGGCTGGGTATTCTTCTTTACGGTGGCGTTAATGGTCATCATCAGCCTGCTGGATAAAAGGGGAATGGAGAAAAAGAACCTGATCGTAAAGGACCCCGCGTTGTATAAAGTGGACAGGCGCAACCTGGTGTTGATCGTGTTGATATTGGGGATGCTGGCGGCTTTGTATATAAGGTTCTGGTAAAGGGTGATATAAGATCCGGCTTCCCTATATGATACACAATAAAAGAATGGCCCCCGAAAAAAAGTTTACACCTTTCCAAAAAGGTGTAAACTTTTTTCGCATTGCGGATAGTGTAGAAAAAATAAGTGTCATCAGCGGGAAACTATCAAAAAACCGCCCCCCATTACTCCGCATTGATCACCGGCGCGCCCAGGTGCGCCGCGTATTGCGCCAGGCTGTGCTGGTAAGCGGCTTCGGCAAACCAGGAAAGGATATCATTTGTCTTGTTCTTTCCCGAGAGGGGAACGGTGATCGCAATACCCGGGCCATTCGTTTGTGTATAAACAGAGTTGCCATTGCTCACCTCCAGCGCCCGGAGTGCAAAATCAACGGTCGTAAAAAAAGTACTCATCTTTATCGTCAGGAATTTATAGCCAACGGATATTTCAGACGCGGCGGGGGCCGGACTATACAATGATCCCAGGTTGCCCACGTTTGAGGCCACCGGAAATTTGGGCACCATATCGTTCGTATTTTCATACCGCATCGACGCCGGGAACTTTTTATTAAAGTCGGCCGCAAATAAAGTATTGCCCGCCGCGGGCGCCGCGAAAGTGATCACATTCATATTCTTTTTGGAATGACCTTCTGTTTTGAACCGGCTTACTAACCATGAGGCATACACGGTGGCCAGGTTGCCGCCCAGGCTATGCCCGGTGATGAAAAGGGGCGTATCACGGTTGGTGACACTGTCCAGCAGCTGCCACAATGTTTTATGCAGTACCGTATCCTTTAACAAACAGAGGTTCTGCCAGGCATCATAAACACCCTCAGAAACTTTTGCGAGGCCGGCGCTGTCGGTATGGGGCCAGTCTTTTTGCGTGGCCACGTTCAGGTCCTGGTAGATCCAGTTGTCGAATGCCGCCCAGCTGAACTGTATGACCGAACCGCGTATCGCCACAGCATAGCTGGTACCGTCGGTGGCCACAAAAGCATAGGTTCCATTCAGGGGAGCGGGGTTCCAGACCATTTTCCAGGCGGGAAGGTATTTTTTCAGGCTGTCCTCTGCATGGGTGCAATAACTTATTTCATCGAGCAGGCAGGCGGTTGCGGGGGTAAACGGGGGTTGTGCGTTTTCCTGTTCACTGATCTTTTGCGAACCGGGCTGGTTGCAGCTCATCAGGGATGCCGAAAGGAAAAATAAGATAAGAGTGATTCTCACCGAAATTTTTTTGATGAATGATCTTACAAAGGAAAATAAAAAAAGGAAGGCCTGCGAAAATCCTTTCGAACCCGGGTATGTACTTTTTGCTTCGCTTCAAAAACTATATCCAACGGTAACGCCGAAGGCCGCCACAAAGCTACTCAATTCCTTGTCTTCCCTGCTTCCAAGGTCAACCGTTCGGAAGGGGGCCCATACGCCGTGATAATTCAATGACAATTCTATATTAGTGAACAGATAACCGATCTGCGCCACCGACCCGATCCCCCAATTGACATTGGTATTTTTACCATTGAAATTAGTAGCGAACAACGGCTCCGAATAAGT
Source organism: Bacteroidota bacterium (assembly GCA_043781975.1). Taxonomy (GTDB): domain Bacteria; phylum Bacteroidota; class Bacteroidia; order Chitinophagales; family Chitinophagaceae; genus Ferruginibacter. The sequence goes on along the minus strand of JAYWAZ010000167.1, from coordinate 2,393 downwards.
ATTATCAGTGAGCCCCTGCCCATAGAGCCCGAGGCCCATGCCAATACCCCATACCAGGTTATTTTCCAGGTATTTTCGGCCACCAAGCGTTAGGGTGAGCAGGCTCGAGGGATGATAAGTATAGGTAACCGTGCCGGTGCCGGTGGGGTCAAACAATTCGGTCTTTTTGGAAGCAGCGCCTATCCGGCTATATTCCAGCGCAAGCCAAAGATATTTCGAGTCATCGTCTCTAAACTTCTTTTCTCCCCAGAGCTTCAGGGTAAAACCCGGCTGTTTGGTATGGAGGAAGAACAAGGTGGCCACGCCTCCGCCGGCAACGGTGAATTTATATTGTTTATCCTGGCCCGAGGATGTTTTAAAAGCGAAAAAGAAACAGAGTAATAAAATAAGCGGAGATCTAAACATACGAATGGTAATTAATGAACCGGTAACCGGTCTTTCTTTTCTTTTAATTAAGGTAGGGAAATAAAAGAACATTGCCTACCGCCATGGTTCGTGCCTCACGAACCAGAGGAGCGCCCCCCAATATTTCACTATCTTTAGCCAACTCATTCACATCAATATTTCACCAATGAAAAAAATATTGCGTCTCCTTCTTTGTATCGCTTTTATGCAAGGTATTGTGTATGCACAGACCATGCAGTTCGCCAACTACAAAAAAACGAGCGCCATGATACCCATGCGGGACGGCATAAAGCTGTTCACCGTGATCCTGTCTCCCGTGGATGCGCAAACGCCGCTACCCATCCTGTTGCAACGTACGCCATATGGCGCAAGCGGGGCCAATGTGCCGGATGATACCGTCATTAACGTACAAGCCCTGGGCACTTATTACAGCACGATGCTGCGGGAAGGGTATTTTCTTGTTTTCCAGGACATCCGGGGCAAGTATAAAAGCGAAGGCACCATGCAGATTCACCAGCCGCTGATCCACGCCACACAAAAGAACGCTGTTGATGAAAGCACCGATACCTGGGATGCCATTGACTGGCTGGTGAAGAACATTAAAAATAACAATGGTAAGGCGGGTATCCTGGGCATTTCCTATCCCGGATGGCTGGCGCTGGTAGGTGCGGTGGATCCTCATCCCGCGCTGAAGGCCTCATCGGAACAGGCCTGTATGTCGGACCTTTTCCTCGGCGATGACTTTCACCACAACGGCGCTTTCCGATTGAGTTACAGTATGGAGTATACGTACGAACTGGAACACAATATTAGCACTGACAGTGATTTTCCATTTCCGCAATTCGACCTCTACGACTGGTACCTGAAGCTGGGCTCACTGAAAAACGTGAACGAAAAATATTTTCATAATAAAATTCCTACCTGGAACAATTTTGTAGAGCATCCCGGTTATGACGCATTCTGGCAAACCAATTCGCCGCTCAGTTATGTGCTCTACCCGCAGGTGCCCCAGTTGCACGTGGGCGGTTATTACGACCAGGAAGACCTGAACGGTCCGCAGCTGATGTATGCAAGTATGGAAAAGAAGGACAGCTTCAACCGGAACTATATCGTGCTGGGGCCCTGGAATCATGGACAGTGGTCGAGGGGACGGGGCGACAGCCTGGGTAAGATCGCTTTCCAGGGCAACACCTCCGATTGGTTCCAGGCTCTGCAAAAAAAATGGTTCGACTACTGGCTGAAAGGCATCGGCGACGGGCGCTTTAGCGAAGCCACCTGTTTTCAAACCGGCAGCAACCTGTGGAAAATGTATTCCAGCTGGCCGCCCAAAGAAGCGACCATCAAAAAATTATACGCTGCCGCAAACAACCAATGTTCGTTCAACGAGCCAACGGGCAACAATAATTATGTAGCTTATACCAGCGATCCTGCCAAACCCGTTCCCTACCGCATGCCACCCATTGAGGCAACCTATGGCAAGGGCAGCCGATGGAGAACCTGGCATGTGGAAGACCAGCGCTTCGTGTATTCGCGGCCGGATGTAGTGAGCTTCACGCTGGACTCGCTGGATAAGGACCTAACCGTGACCGGTAGCATCACGGCCCACCTGTTCTCCAGCACCAGCGGCACCGATGCCGACTGGATAGTGAAGCTGATCGACGTGTATCCCGACTTTGATCCCAAAAACCTGGCGATGAGCGGATACCAGTTACCCGTGGCCATGGAAGTGTTCCGTGGACGGTTTCGCAAAAGCTTTACCACACCGGGCCCGCTGACGCCCAATAAGCCCGAAGAATTCGTGATTGACCTGCACCAGGTGAATCATGTGTTTAAAAAAGGGCACCGGCTGATGATACAGGTGCAGAGCAGCTGGTTCCCGGTGATCGACCGCAACCCGCAGAAATATGTGCCTAATATATTTGAAGCGAAGGAATCCGACTTTATCAAAGCCGAGCAGCGGATCTATTTTTCGAAACAGTATCCTACTT
>JAYWAZ010000166.1:0-14738 GCA_043781975.1 Bacteroidota bacterium | reverse complement strand
TTGAATTTGACCAGCGTACCAACCTGGTCAGCGCCTACCTGGTAAAGGACAGTAATGGTAATGTCATCGCCTTCCCCGCATTTTCGCAGGCCGATTTTAAAACAGTGAGTGATTCCATCCGCTTTAATATGAAAACGGCAAAGGGCATCACCAAGGGCACTTATACGCAACAGGGAGAACTGTTTGTTTACGGGGAAAAGATAAAGAAAGTAGACCCTAATGTTTTCTATGCATTCAGGGGAAGGTTCACTACTTGCAATCTGGATACCCCGCATTTTGCTTTCGTCGCAAAAAAAATAAAATTCATCAATAAAAAAATGGCCTTTACCGGACCGGTGCATCCCGAGGTAGAAGGGGTGCCCATACCCGTTTACCTACCCTTTGGTATTTATCCCCTGAGCCAGGGAAGACATTCGGGCATACTGGCGCCAACATTCACGGCCAATGAACAACTGGGCCTTGCCCTGGAAGGCCTGGGGTATTATAAAATACTCAGCGAAAACTGGGATATCATCACGAGGGGTACCTTATACTCCTATGGCGGCTGGACGGCGAGTATTAGTCCGCGTTATTATAAACGGTATCATTACCAGGGCAATTTATCACTCGATATACAGCATTTCAGGGATATCGACAATGCAGGGAGCAGGAGTTTCAATATCCGCTGGTCGCATTCAGCCGATACGAAGGCAAGACCGGGTGTTAGTTTTAATGCCAATGTGAATGCGGGAAGCAGCAAGTTCAACTCCTCGGTTCCCAATAGCCCTCAACGAAATTTCCAGAACCAGCTGAATTCATCCATTACGTATTCAAAAATATGGAAGGACAAGCCCTTCAATCTTTCCGTCAGCGCCAATCACAATCAAAATACAACATTGAAACTCATCAACCTCAACCTGCCGGATGTAAGTTTCAATGTAAACACCCTTTATCCCTTCAGGAGGAAAGAAGCAGTTGGTAATTATAAATGGTACGAAAATTTCGGTGTGGCATTAAATACTAATGCAAAAAGCCTATCCTCTTTTTATGATACCAGCGGCAATATTTTTAAACAACTATTCGATAAATTACAGTGGGGGGCCGCCCATAACATCCCCATCAGTTTGTCGCTCCCCGAACTGGGGCACCTCCAGTTTTCGCCCAGTATCTCATACCAGGAACACTGGTACCAGCAGCAATTTAAACGAAGTTGGAATCCCATTGACCGAAAAATGGATACCAGTATCCGCAAGGGATTTTACTCGGCCCGTGAAATGCAGTTTGGACTGGGCCTCAGCACCCGTATTTTTGGGATGTTCACTTTTAAAAAGCACAGCAAGGTACAGGCCATAAGGCACGAGATCCGGCCATCCATTTCAGTGAGTTATAAGCCGGATATGAACAGGCGTAACTGGTACACAACGCAGGTCGATACCAATAAAAATACGGCCCGCTACTCGATATATGAAGGCAGTATCTTCGGGGCATTTTCCGAAGGAAAGTTCGGTGGTTTGAATTTTGGAATTGACAACAATATCCAGATGAAAGTGCGGAATAAAAAAGATACCGGCCAGGCTGCTCTCAAAAAAATAAGCATACTCGACGCCTTTAGCCTCAACGGCAGTTATAATTTTATGGCCGATTCCTTTAAACTCAGCCAGCTGAGTATTTCTGCCTCATCCAGTTTATTCGGAAAAATAAATGTCACCGCCAGCGGATCGCTTGATCCTTACCTGACAAATGCCGCCGGCGACCGTATCGATAAACTGGTATGGAGCAAACACCCGGTTTCACTTGGTAAACTGACCAATGGAAATATCTCCATTTCAAGTCAGTTCAAAGGTGGTGACAAAAATGAGAAAACCAATATCCATACCCAACAACAGTTGAATCCGATATCGGGTCTGCCGCTGAATGAATACCAGCAGGAGGCTTCTTATATCAGTAATAACCCGGGTGAATTTGCCAACTTCAATATTCCCTGGAGCATCAATTTTTCTTATGCACTGAATTTTCAGCGCCAGCGAAAGTTCGATCGCAGCGGCTTTGAAACCGTGTTCTCACAAAATGTAAACTGGAATGGCACTTTGAACCTTACTTCCAAATGGCAAATAGGTTTGAACGGGTATTATAACATAACGGAACACCAATTGGGCTCCCTGAGCATGTACCTTACAAGGGAGATGCACTGCTGGCAGATGGCGATCAATATTTCACCGGTTGGGCGGTACCGGTACTTCAATATCAGTATCAGTCCCAAGTCAAGCATACTGCGTGACCTTAAGATCAACCGGACAAGGTATTTTTATGACCTGTGACCGGTTCGAAGTTTACAGATTCCTATACATTCGCCACGTAATAATTCTTCATCAGGTCAAATACTTTTTCTTTTAATGCTTTCACCGGTATCGCCACAGACGGCACCGCAGGCATAAAATGCATTTTTAAGCGGGTGGGTAAAAGGTAGAAGGCCTTATGAATCGGCATCGCTTTTTTTGTACCCGTGAGGATACAGGGCATGACGGCTTTACCCGTTTCGGAAGCGAGCCTGAAAGCCCCGTCATAAAATGCTTTCAGCGGCTCATCGGTGCGGTTGCGAGTCCCTTCCGGGTAAATGCACATATGCATCTCCGTTTGTAACACTGTTTTCATCTCCTCAAAACTCTTAACACGGCTTTTATCATTTTTCCTGTCGACCAGCACACTGCCTTTGCGGTAAAACAAGCCGAACAGGGGCCATTTGGCAAAGGAGATCTTTGCGATCGTTTTGTTGGGGCCGGGTACATGGGGACAAGATAGGGGCACGTCCAGCAATGTATTATGGTTGAATACGATCACATAGGTATTCCCGGGAATAAAATTCTCCTTTCCGGTCACTTTCACTGGACAGCCCACCAGAAAGAGCCAGGTGTTCATCCAATATTTTGAGACTTTGATGAAAAAGGACTGTCCCTTAGGATCGGGTAAAGCGTAAGACAGCATCGCCGGTAAAAAAATGATCAGGAACGTGATGGCGAAACTCAGTAAGCCCCATACCGCCCATACCCGTGCAAAAATATTTTTTAAGAAGGTCATTTGAATCAAGGGGTTAATAATTTCCAGTCGATAGGGGATCGCCCCTGTTTGGTGAGCAGTTCGTTGGTCTTGGAAAAATGCCGGCAGCCAAAGAATCCTTTATCTGCTGAAAAAGGAGAGGGGTGCGCCGCTTTCAAAATAAAGTGTTTGGTCTCATCGATCAATACCTGCTTATCCTGGGCAAATTTTCCCCAGAGGATGAATATCACCCCCTTTTTTTCATCCGATATTTTCTGGATGACAGCATCGGTAAATTCAGCCCAACCTATCTTTGCATGACTGAAAGGTTCGTTGGCCCTTACCGTTAGTGCGGCGTTCAGCATCAAAACGCCTTGCTCGGCCCAACGGGTGAGGTTGCCATATTGCAGGGGCATGGCAATGCCGGTATCAGTTTCTATTTCCTTAAAGATATTCACGAGGGAAGGAGGAGGCTTGACACCGTTTTGTACCGAAAAACTGAGCCCATGCGCTTGTCCCGGACCGTGATAAGGGTCCTGACCAAGGATCACTACCTTTACTTTGTCGAAGGGCGTTTGGCTGAAAGCATTGAATATAAGTGACCCTGGCGGATAAATGATCTTACCTGCGGCTTTTTCGGTCTTTAAAAAAGTGACTATTTGCTGGAAATAGGGCTTACTGAACTCGTTTTTTAAAACGGTCAGCCAGGAAGCTTCCATTTTTATATCCATGCCTTAATTTTTAATAAAAATAGAGAAGAGGGGGAGTGATACAAGGGTAGTAGTAAGTGGGAAGAGACCTCATCAACTGAAATACTTTCCTGCTTCCTCCTACCCTCTAGCCAGTACCCATGAATTATGTGATCCGGATTGGATTCGAACCAATGACCCTCAGCTTAGAAGGCTGATGCTCTATCCAACTGAGCTACCGGACCAGAACCAGCTGCAAATATAGTCAATTCATAAAAAGCCTTTTATAAAAAACCGTAGGCAAATGGGTTTTACAAAAATGTTTATACGTTTACATTCTGCAATTTCAGCCTATGAAGTTTTGATAACACTTAAGGTATTTACACGATAAGCCAGCGTGCCGCTCATCGAATAGGGTATCCTTATGTATTTCTCTCCTCCTTTTTTTAATTTTTATTGATTTAATTTACTGAAGATGTCATTTAATAATATCAATATAACGGCAAAGCTGAATTCATTTATCAACTTATTCAAACAGGCAATAAGCGGAGATATAAAGGATTTTACATCCGGGGGTATCAATAGGGCAATCTTCCTGCTGGCGGTGCCCATGGTCATGGAAATGGTGCTTGAATCCTTGTTCGCTGTGGTGGATATTTATTTCGTGAACCAGGTAGGTACCGCGGCTTCGGCAACTGTAATCCTCACGGAAGCCTCTTTAACGATCCTGTATTCTGTAGCCTGGGGCCTGGCAATGGGTGTAACGGCACTGGTAGCCAGGCGGGCGGGTGAAAAGGATTTTTTGTCGGCCTCGGAAGTGGCCATACAGGCCATCATCCTGGCTTGTTTTTTTTCTGTGCTAATAAGTGTTGTAGGGTATCTATATCCAAAGGAAATACTCAGCTTCATGGGTGCTTCAAGCAGGGTGGTGGAACAGAATTACGGCTTTACCCGGATAATGCTAACGGGCAATATCGTGATCATGCTGCTTTTTGTAAACAACGCGGTATTCAGGGGTGTAGGGGATGCTGCCATTGCCATGCGCACCCTGCTTATCGCCAATGCGATCAATATCGTGCTGGACCCCTTGTTGATAATGGGGGTAGGGCCTTTTCCCAAATTGGGTGTGATAGGAGCAGCTGTAGCAACAACCGTGGGAAGAACCTTTGGTGTATTATACCAAATTTATTACCTGTTCAATGGTAGGTCACTGATCCAATTGGCCGGAAAGAAAATAAAGGTAAGGATCACTATCCTGCGGAGTATACTGAATACTTCGGCCGGCGGAATGTTTCAGTTTATCATTGGTAGCTGCAGCTGGATATTTTTGGCGAGAATAATCGCTGAATCGGGAGAAGCGGCGACCTCGGGCTATGGTACCGCGATTCGGATATGTATTTTCACGATCCTGCCTGTCTTTGGACTCGCAAATGCAGCCGCTACGCTTGTAGGTCAGAACCTTGGGGCTGGTCAGCCCGGAAGAGCAGAACGTTCAGTATGGAGAACGGCTTTCCTGGCGGTATGCTTTTTTGCGCTGGTGGCGGTCATTTTCTTCTTTTTTGGGGAACCTTTGATCCGCTTCTTCACCCATGACCCCGAAGCCATAAAAGAGGGTACGCGTTGCCTTCATATCTTAGCAATTGGCTATATTTTCTTCGCCTACGGAATGGTGATCAGCCAGGCATTTAATGGCGCCGGTGACACAAAGACTCCCACCTATATCAATTTGTTCGTATTTTGGGCGGTACAGATCCCCCTGGCCTATTTTTTGGCAAAACACCTGCACTGGGGCCCAAGCGGGGTATATGTGGCGATCGGCATTGCCGAAACTGTCCTGGCCGGAATTTGCATAATCCTTTTTAAAATGGGGAAATGGAAGCTGGTTAAGGTATGATTATCAATTCTTTTATTAACATTTTAAATTCTTTTGTTAATATAAAAATTTATTGCCAAATTTTGCCTTTCCATTAATTTAACATTATATTTGCACTATACCAAGTAAAAATTTTAATCAAATTAAAGTTTATGAAACAAAAACTAACGCTGATCCTGGCAATAATGCTTTTGGCCACAAGTGCATTTTCCCAAAAAATGAAGAAGAACAAAATGAGTTCTGACGGTAAAAAAGGTCAACTCATTGGCATACATTTTAACCTGGCAGACTTCAATGGTCCTGCAGGTATAAAAGATCCTGTTACAGGAAAAGTGTACAACACAATTACCAATATGGACAAAGGTTTTTCCATATCATATTGGAGGGGCATCACTTCAAAAGTTGATTTCTCGGCCAAGGTAAACGCTATGTTCCGTGATTACAGGGCTATCTATTACAACAACCCAAGTAAATATACCGAAGTAGGGATTGAGTTGGAACCTACTATCAATGTAAGACCCATTTCTGATGATGCCAAGATCGCACCATTCCTGACCGCTGGTTTGGGTGGCGGTATTTATACAGGCCATTTGGGAGCATATGTACCGGTAGGGGTTGGCCTTCAGGCTAATTTCAGTAAAGTGACCTATTTATTCTTACAGGCACAATACAAATTCACATTGACCAAGAAGGTATTGGGTGATAATCTGTTTTATTCATTCGGATTTGCTGAAAACATAGGCCGTGAAAAAGTAATGGCTCCCCCGCCGCCGCCACCGCCACCACCAGTAAATTATGACAGGGATGGAGATGGTGTTCCGGATTCTACCGATAGGTGTCCTGATACTCCGGGCCTGGTTGCTTTAAAAGGTTGCCCCGACAGGGATGGAGACGGTATCGCTGATATCGATGATAAATGTCCGGACGTTTTTGGTTATGCACGTTACCAGGGTTGCCCGATACCTGATACGGATAAAGATGGTATCAATGATGAAGACGATAAGTGTCCTACTGTTCCGGGATTGGCCCGCTACCAGGGTTGCCCGATACCTGATACAGATGGGGATGGTGTAAATGATGAGGAAGATAAATGTATCAATGAAAAAGGTCCGGCTTCTAACTTTGGTTGCCCGCTGATCAACGAGGAAATCATCAGAAAAGTTGACCTGGCTGCAAAAAATATCTTCTTTGCTACAGGTAGTGCTAAATTATTGGCTAAATCTTTCACTTCATTGAACACAGTAGTTAAGATCCTGAATGATAATCCTTCTTTTAATGTGAACATAGACGGACATACTGATAATGTTGGTAAAGAAGATTATAATCAGGGTTTATCTGAAAACAGGGCAGCTTCTGTTAAAGCTTACCTGGTTAGCAAAGGCATAAGCGAAAGCCGCCTCACTGCTACTGGTTATGGCTTAACTAGGCCAGTTGCTGATAACAAAACGGTTAAGGGCCGTGCCCAGAACAGGAGAGTGGAATTGAAACTGAGGAATTATAAATAAGTAATATCTCTTTTATACAAAAACCCTCCGATTGTATCGGAGGGTTTCTTCTTTATGACCATCAAACAAATTGGAACGTAGATTTTTATGATGAAGCGGATCTATCATGATCAATCATGAAGATCGTGATGATCTGCGTTCTATATGAATAGTGGATCATCTGATACTCCGTTAAAGCCCCATCTTCTCCTCCAGTTCGATCACTTTTTCGAATACCGATTCATATTCGGTATTGGTTCGTTCCAGGTCAAGGGTAGTGTTTTTATACGCAGTTTCTGTTTCCAGGAATTTTGACCTGTCCCCATACACTTCCGGGGAGGCCAGGGCAGTTTCCAATGAGACCAGGGTTTTATTCAGCTGGGCTATTTTTTCTTCCAGTTGCTGAAAACGATTCTTGTTTTTCTGCAATTCTTTTTTTATTTCCTTGTCGATAGAGGCTCGTTGTTCAGTTTTTACTTCATCCTTTGTAATGACTTTTTCGGTTTTGGATTTCGTCTCCTGCCTGCACGATGATTTAACGGTCTTTGGCTTTTGCTCTTTTGCCTGTGCCAATTCCCTTCTTGCCTTCCAGTCCTCCCATTCTGTATACGTTCCTTTGAATTCCCTTATCTTATAGTCTTCTATCTCCCATATCTTATTGGCGATGCGGCTGATAAAATAACGGTCATGGCTAACCAGCACGATACTGCCTTCATATTTATTCAATGCTTCGATCAGCAGGTCGACTGAATGTATGTCCAGGTGGTTGGTCGGCTCATCCAACAGCAGGAAATTGGCTTTGCTTACGATGGTTTTCGCCAGCGCCACCCTGGCTTTTTCGCCACCACTTAATACTTTTATCTTTTTATCCACGTCATCTCCGCTGAATAAAAAACAGCCCAGCAGACTCCGCAGTTCCAGGTCGGTTTTGCCGCTGCCGCTTCCCTTCATCTCTTCCAGTACGGTGTTGTTGATATCAAGCGCTTCCAGTTGGTGCTGGGCATAAAACGAGTCATCTACATTATGTCCCCATATCCTGCTTCCGGTGAATGCTTCAGTACCGGCGATGATCCGCAGCAGTGTGGACTTCCCTTTGCCGTTGGCACCGATCAGTGCGATCTTATCACCGCGGTCGATCTCGGCGCCGGTATCTTCTATTATTTTTATATCGCCGAAACTTTTGGAAACATGTTTTAACGTGCACAATATCCTGCCCGGTTGTTTGTCTACCGAAAAGTTGATGCGCATATTGGGCCTTTCCAGTTCCACATCTTCGATGCGTTCCAGTTTATCCAGCCGTTTTACGATGCTCTGTGCCGCAGCTGCCTTGCTGGCCTTTGCCTTGAAGCGTTCTACGAACCTTTCCTGCTGACGTATATAATCCTTCTGGTTCTCATAAGCCTTCTTTTGGATATCGATCCGCAGGGCCTTCTCAGTTTCATAAAAAGAATAGTTCCCTGAGTAAAAATGTAATTGCTGTTGATACAATTCAACGATCTTGGTGACCATACGGTCCAGGAAATAACGGTCATGGCTAACGATCACTACGGCGCCGGGGTAATGCTGCAGGTATTTTTCCAACCATTCAATACTGGGAAGGTCAAGGTGGTTGGTAGGTTCATCCAGTAACAAAACATCAGGGTTCATCAGGATCATCTTGGCCAGTAATACCCTCATCCGCCATCCACCGCTAAAAACTTTATAGGGTTTTTGAAGGTCGGCATTGGCAAATCCAAGCCCCTGGAGGATCTCCTCCGTTTTGTGATGAATATCATAGCCACCAAGCACTTCGAGTTCATGGAGACGATCAGCATAATCATGCGCAAGGCTTTCGTCACCGGTAAGTTCAAGTTGCCTCCCAATGGTTTCAATTTCTTTTTCAAGTGTTTTTACCCTTTCAAAAGCACCCATTGCCACTTCCAGGATGGAATCCTCCGTATCGAAGCTCAGGAGGTCCTGATGCAGGAATCCAATGGTTGTTTCCCTTCCTTTTTCCACAGTTCCCTTGTTAGGCATGTATTGGCCCGTAAGTACTTTAAGCAGGGTGGATTTACCCGTTCCGTTATATCCGATCAATCCAATACGCTCATTTGGCTGGATATGCCAGGTAGCGTCTTCCACGATCGTCCTTGCGCCAAATTCAAATGTTACATTTTGCAGACCTAATAGCATAAATATTTCCGGGGCCCTTTAATTGGTTGGCGGCAAAATTAATGATTATCGAACCTTTAACAGTAATTCGGGTTAGTTTATCAAAAATTATTAAACCAAAGCGGTCAATTTATACCACGAGTGATTAGATTTGCATTAAATATTTTATATGAAAAAGGTATTGCTGGCTCTTTTACTGATCATACTTGGCATCATCGGGTTTTATTGGTACAAATTCGCCACGGTTCCAAAGGGGCAAAGCGGGCCCAAACAGCCTTCCATTGTTTTAAAGAAGCATTCAGACCGTTTCAATAAAAGTGTTTCAACTGCCATGGATGCCTATTTCGAAATGAAGAACGCTTTTGTGGAAGCCGATTCGACTTTGGCAAAACAATCTTGCAAAAAATTCATTCAATTACTCGACAGTATACCGGTAAATGAACTTAAAAAAGACACAGCAACCATCTTTGAGACCGTTAAGTCCAATATTACGGATATAAAAATGAACGCGGAATCCTTACTGAAACAAAACTCCCTTACAGAAATGCGGCAGGATTTCAGGATGGTCTCCGAATTGTTATACCCATCCTTCTTCCGGGCCATCAATTATGAAGGCCAGAAAATGTACTGGCAAAACTGCCCGATGGCATTCGGCGAAGGAAAGGAGGCGAACTGGATCAGTAATACCCAAGAGATCGTCAATCCTTACCTTGGAAAGAACCATCCTGAATTTAAAAGTTCCATGTTGCATTGCGGTGAAATAAAGGACACCATCAAGGCACAATAATTGAACCGGTAGCGCATAAACGCTGAAATGAAATCCTGAAGTAAAGCGGCATGATAAAGTATATTTTTTTTGTACCTCTTTTTATATTGCTTCAGATGGCTGCGGCCGCCCAGGTAAAAGCAGCCTCACAACAAGACCACTATACATTAAGCGGCTTTATGAGGGACTCCCTCAACGGTGAAACCCTCATTGGAGCGACACTCACCATAAAGGGACAAAGCAAGGGGATCAGCAGCAATTCATACGGATTTTATTCCATTACACTCGCCGCTGGTAACTATGGACTGGTCTGCTCTTATATCGGCTTCAGGCAAAAGGTCATTGAGTTACAATTGAACAAAGACCGACAGTTCAATTTTGATCTCATACCCAATATCCAATTGGCGGAAGCCGTCATTGTTTCTTCCAAAAAAAGGGATGCCAACGTAAAAAATGCCCAGATGGGTAAATTCAATCTTCCCATTGAACAGATAAAGGCTGTACCCGCCTTCCTGGGCGAAGTGGACCTTTTAAAGACGATTCAACTGCTCCCGGGTGTCCGCAATGCAGGGGAAGGGAGCGCGGGGATCTATGTTCGTGGCGGCGGACCCGATCAGAACCTGATCCTGCTTGATGACGCGCCTGTTTACAATACCGGGCACCTGTTTGGCTTCTTTTCGATCTTTAATGCCGACGCGATTAAAAATGTGTCACTCATCAAGGGAGGGATGCCCGCCCAATATGGAGGTCGGTTATCCAGCGTGCTTGATATTTCCATGAAGGAAGGCAATAACCAGCATTTCCAGGTAGATGGGGGAATTGGCCTTATCGCTTCCCGTTTTTCCGTCCAGGGGCCCCTTAAAAAGAACAAGGCCTCGTTCATAGTGTCTGCCAGGAGAACCTATATCGATGCGTTGGTAAAACCGTTTATCCCGAAGTCGAGCCAGTTCTATGGTTCCGGATATTATTTTTATGACCTGAACGCCAAAGTGAATTATAGGTTCTCTGAGAAGGACCGGCTTTACCTGAGCGGGTATTTTGGAAGGGATGTTTTTGATTTTGTGAACGGCCGACAGAGCCTGAAGGTCAATATCCCCTGGGGAAACGCCACCGGTACCCTCAGATGGAACCATGTTTTCAATAAGCGGCTTTTCGGAAACACCACGGCGGTCTATAACGATTACCAATTCATCTTCAGGGCGTCACAGAATAATTTTGAAATAAAGCTTTCTTCGGGTATACGTGACGGTAGTATAAAGCAGGATTTTGACCTTTATCCTTTTACGGGGCACAAGATCAAGTTCGGCGGTATTTACACCTATCACCGGTTTACGCCCTCAGTGATCAGCGGCAAACAGGACTCGGTGGTATTTAAGCCCAATAACGCCCAGATAAAGTTTGCACATGAGGCGGCCCTTTACCTGCAGGATGACTGGGAGATCAGTGAAAAATGGAAGGTCAATGCCGGACTGCGTTACAGTTGGTTTCAACAGATCGGCGCGTATAAAATCTATACAACTGATGCCAATGGCAACCGTACTGACAGCACGGTGTATAAACCGGGAGCAGCCGTGAAAACTTACGGTGGGGCCGAACCCCGGCTAACCCTGCGCTATGCAATGAATGATGAAACCTCCCTGAAATTTTCAATTACCCGTAACCTGCAGTATATTCATCTTGTAAGCAACGCCGGCACCACCTTGCCTACGGACATATGGGTGCCCAGCACCTACAAGGTAAGACCCCAGATCAGTTGGTTATACGCCGCAGGGATATTTAAGAACTTTAACGATAACATGTATGAGACCTCCATCGAGCTCTATTACAAACGGATGCAAAACCAGATCGAATACGAGGAAGGGTATACGCCCACTTCACTGGATGATACCGAGAATTCATTTGTGTTCGGGAAAGGATGGAGTTATGGAAGTGAATTATTCATCAATAAGACCAAGGGCAAACTAACGGGATGGATCGGCTATACACTAAGCTGGACTTGGAGAAAATTTCCTAATCTGAATTTTGGTGAAAGCTATCCCGCCAAATACGATCGTCGCCACGACCTGAGCATCGTGGCCATGTATGCACTGAATAAAAAATGGAGACTGTCGGCCACTTTCGTTTATGGCAGCGGTAATTCCGCTACATTGCCACAGCGATTTTATATCGTAGGAGGCATACTCACGCAGGAGTATAGCCGCATCAATGAATACCGACTTCCTTCTTATCACCGCTTAGACCTTTCAGCGGTTCTTACGCCCCGTAATAGTGACCGCCATAAATGGAAAAGCGAATGGGTATTTAGTATTTACAACACTTACAGCCGGCAGAATCCTTATTTTATTTATTTTGATCAAACCGGAAACCCATATAACGGTACTTTACAGATCCAGGCCAAACAGGTTTCATTATTCCCCATCATCCCGGCAGTTACCTGGAATTTTAAATTTTGATGCTGGGTTCTGGATAGGGGCCCAATTACCGAAAAGCTTTTCAAAGTAGCGGCGTATATGCAGCAGTCTAAAAAAAAGCACCTCAAAAATGAGATGCCATTTTCCTTGGGGTTCGGATTAAAAACTATTTTACAAAAGTCTGGTAGGTTTCAACAGTTGCTCCGGGATGATCCGGATCTGTAGACGTATTCATTACGGTAAAAAGAACATTGGTCAATGTCAGCAATTTCCACCGGTAAATCTTAGAGGTAACATTTGATATGACTGAATCCGCGCCAACGAACTGGTAAGTTCCCACATCGGAGCCGGGCTTATTAAACCTGTATTCAAAATTTCCGGCAGCACCAAACTGTACATAGTTCTCCGGCATGGGGGTTTGATGGATGATGGTGTCTTTAACAAAAGTGCCTCCTTGATAAAGCCTCAACTGAACCCGGTTAATATTCCAGTGCCCCTGTACCAACTGTTCTTTAGGTTGTGTAGTGGTATCTTCCGACTTGGAACAGGAAAAATTAAGGACAATGCAAATAAAAATACCGGCAATGACCGCAGGAGGTATAGGTTTTTTCATTAATATCACGACATTGGTTGCAAATAAAACGAAAACAGGGCCTGTTTATTGCCCGGGTTTGGGTTTATGTACAAAACGGATCACACCGCTTTTCTGAAGGTCGGAGGATATGCGGACCTCATAACGATTATCACCGTCTGTTACAACCATCAGGGCGGTGTTAGGCGGAATTTCTCCTAGGTTCTCGGCGTACATGATCAATTCATTCATATCCCTGGTATCATCAACCTTTAACGTGAGGGTTATGGCTTTTTCACTGAGGCGTTTGTGGGCAAGCAATACTTTGCCATTGAAAAATAGCGAAATACTGTCGCCATCCACTTCGCCATTATCATAAAGATCGACACGGAATTTTTCGTTTTCGATCTCGATGGTCTTTAAAAGTGTATTATTTCGTTTCTCATAATTAATAGTGGGAACCTGTTTAATGAGCTCTTCCGTTTTTACGATCAAAGGGGTCTTGATCCGGGTCGCTTCCGTATCAACCGGGTTGTTTCTTACAACAGGCGGCGTATTTTTTGTAACAGGTGGTATTATGATCTGTTTAGGAATGGTCTTAACAACCGGGGGAGGCGTATTTTTCTCTTTAAGGGTTTCAGGTTGCTTTACCGTAGGTTTAAAGACCGGTTTGTTAAGATTCGTAACCGAATTTTTGGCAAGTGAAGAATTTTTTTGAAGTACCCTCCGGGTCAAGTTAGTAGTTCCATATCCGCAATCACCTTCCTGGTTGGGAGCCGGTACCCAGGTGCCCTCAAGCGTTTGGTCTTCGCCCTGCTGATAAAAGGTTAAGCGATGAATTTGAAAGCAGTTGCGGATCGTATTGGGTACATTGGTCTTGGTTCGTTCTACTTCGGTTACCTCAATGTATTTGCTTGCCTTGTTTAATGTTCCTTTCAGTCTGCAGATCGTATAAAACCTTTTGCCACCTTCGTTGAAATAGGTATAAGAATATCCGGTCACGTTTTTTCCGCTGCATTCGATCTCCAGGACATAATCGCAACGGTCACCACCCCAGCCGACGAAAGAAGTACTTTTATCCGTGAACTGCCCTTTCCATTGACCGTTATAATTCTGGGCAGAAAGCTGCAGTGCAAGAAATATTCCGATAAATAGGGGTAACCATTTTTTCATTTTCGCTTTTTTCATACCGGGTAATTAATTATAGCGCCAAAAGCCAACAGTAATGACTTCTGAAGTTCGTGCTTACAAAGATATTTTAGATTAATTTTTCCATAGCTAATACTTCGTTAAATTTGCAGCCTGCCTGCTTATGGTATGCATTGTACCCGGCATGAGACAGATTCAATAAAGATATGATAAAGATAATATTACCCGATGGGGCCCAAAGGGATTATGAAGATGGAACTTCAGCCCTTGATGTGGCCAAATCGATCAGTGAAGGACTGGCAAGAAAAGTACTGGCCGCCAGTATTAACGGGCAGGTATGGGATGCCACAAGGCCCATTAATGATGACGCATCGCTTAAATTACTGACTTGGGATGATTCAGATGGAAAATCTACTTTCTGGCATTCCTCAGCGCACCTGATGGCTGAGGCCGTGGAAAATTCTTTTCCCGGCGTAAAATTCTGGGTGGGACCCGCCATTGATAAAGGATTTTATTATGACATGGACCTGGGTGATAAAAAGATCACGGAAGAGGACCTGGCCGCATTGGAAAAGAAAATGAATGAATTGGCAAGGCAGAATAATCCATATATCCGTAAAGCAATGCCAAAA
>JAYWAZ010000165.1:0-76887 GCA_043781975.1 Bacteroidota bacterium | reverse complement strand
GCGAGCACCAGCTGGAACTAAGGGTTGCGGATAACGGTATCGGCATTCCGCCGGAATATCAGAACAAGGTATTTGAAAAATTCTTTCGTGTACCCGCAGGCGATACGCACAATGCGAAAGGCTATGGATTGGGGCTAAGTTATGTGGCACACATCGTTGCAAGGCATTACGGTACCGTATCCCTCGAAAGCGAAGCGGGGAAAGGCACAACATTCACCATTAAATTACCAAGAACCCATGCCGCCAGTTAAGATATTATATGTGGAAGACGAATTATTCCTGGGCAAGATCGTAAAAGAAAGCCTGGAAAGCAGGGATTATGAAGTGGCGATGGAAGCAGATGGTAATAAAGTACTGTCTTTATTCAAAACATTTCATCCTGATATCTGCGTGCTGGACGTGATGCTGCCCAATAAGGACGGGTTCACAATCGCGGAGGAAATTCGCGCCATTGACCAGGCGATACCCATCATTTTTTTAACGGCTAAAATACAGACCGAAGACCTGGTAAAGGGTTTTCAGACCGGCGGGAACGATTATATCCGCAAGCCATTCAGCATGGAAGAGCTGATCGTGCGCATTGAAAATGTTTTGAGATACGGAAAGGGAGGACAAAAATCAGCGGATAACAAAGACATGGTGAAGATCGGCGGGTACACCTTTCACCTGAATCACCAGGTATTAAAAAATAACGAGGGAGAAAGAAAATTATCCTTCCGGGAAAGCGAGTTGTTGAAAGTATTGTACCAGAATCGTGATAAGATCATTGACCGCCGTGATATACTGAACCTGCTTTGGGGCAATGACAATTTTTTTAATTCCCGCAACCTGGATGTATACATCACCAAGCTCCGCAGTTATCTGAAAAATGATACCAGGCTGGAGATACTCACCATCAAAGGGATCGGTTACCGGTTTGTGATCGAATAATAGATTGACCGGTTAACCCTATTTGCTCTTTCTCTCCTTCATGCTACTGGTATATTTTTTTGGCTAAGAGATCAAAAGAGAAGAGGAGGATGAAAGAGGTGATCGATTCAACCCCCTTGCTTTTTCTCTCTTTTATGCTCCTGGTATATTTTTTGGGCTAAGAGATCGAAAGAAAAAAGGAGGAAAAGTATAAACACAAACACATTTTCTCCAGCCCTTTTTCTCTTTTATACTCCTGGTATATTTTTTGGGCTAAGAGATCGAAAGAGAAAAGGAGGGAAATCATAAACACAAACACATTTTCTCCTTTGCCCTTTTTCTCTTTTATACTCCTGGTATATTTTTGGGGCTAAGAGGTCAAAAGAGAAAAGGAGACAAAGCGTAAACACAAACACATTTTCTCTTTTATGCTCTTAGCTCCTTAATTACCCGGTTATTTCACAGAAAAGACCTGTGCCGCGTCATTGTTCTTTAAAAATAAAATAGTACTGCTTTTTTTCAGATAGACCATCTTCCTTACTTCGCCACGGATAGAAATCCCTGAATGAAGTGGCGTTAATGCTTTAAAGCCACCTTTCCCATCTCCTGATAACAAGAGTGCTCCCATGGCATCATAGTTGCCTGTTCCTATATCTGCATCGTTCGTATTGCCGCATACCAGCAGGTCTTTGATCCCATCCCTGTCAAAATCATCATACAGGATATCGTTTACTGTTGACAGCTGTGCCATTTCCGGCAGGGGTCTGAAACGGAAACTTCCATTGCCTTCATTAAAAAGAATACCCGAATAAAAACAAGTGGTCTTGTACACGTCCATTCCTTGTTTCTGATCCTCAGTGAACAGTTCATCCATGGTACGGCCGGCATACATGTGATAGCGTATATATTTTTTCCGAAACATGGGCATCTGGTCGATCAACTGGTCACGATGGAGAACCGGGTAACATTTCCCAAAAATATAATAGCCAAGCACCGCATCATAACTTCCATTATTATCAAAATCCTTGGCATAGATGGTACAAGGTTGATCTATACCTGCGGAGATCCTTGAATTCAATCCCCGGTTGCCAATGATGATATCCATCCTGCCATCATTATCCACGTCTTCCAGTTTAATGCAGTTCCACCATCCACTCAGTTCTTTGAGGGAAAGGCTCTTGTCTTTGCCATTTTCTGAAAAAAGCACCCGTGCTTCTGTATTTTCAAATCTTCCCCCATGCCATTTGAATATCATTACGGGCATCCATTCGCCGGCAATGATCAGTTCGTTTGAATGATCACCGTTGATGTCGCCCCAGGCCGCCGCATTTACAATCCCGGTTTGTGCAAGTCCCGGCGCATACACGTTCGTTACATCAGTGAAAACCCCGTGATGGTTCTGCAACAGCATATTTTTATCATGTTGGGGAAATTTGCCGGGAAGCACGGCGCCCCCGACAAAAAGATCCATTTCACCATCACCATTAAAATCAAGCGGTATCACACAGGAGCCATTATAATGTTCAGTGGGCAAAGCATTTGTTGACCTTGTAAAATTCCCTTTACCATCGTTAAGGTATAGACGATCCTGATAATTAGGGCTACCGGCATCGAATTCGGCTCCGCCGCTTACCACATAAAGGTCCATATCCTTATCACCATCCGCATCAAAAAAAACGGCGCCGCCATCCTCGAACTTCATATCAGCGATGAAGCAGGGCATTTTCTTTTCGGTAAAATTTCCGTTTGCATCCTGCAGCATCAGTTTCTTTTCATTTCCTGCAGCGCCACCGATGAAAATATCTTCCAACCCATCGCCATTCACATCCGCTTTTGCATAATAAGGTCCTTTGCGGCTGCATTTATAGGGTATAAGCGGCTCGCGCTTAAAATCGATATAATCATTTTCCTTATGTGTGTAGTTGAACTTTTTCAGCTTTGTGGTTTCTGTAAGAGCAGGCTTGATTATTTTTTCTTTAATGGTAACTGGCCGGGCATCGGATTCATAAATGGTCAATACCTGGTCGGCCTTGACGCCTGTAAGTACAACCTGCTTGCCCGATAAAAATTTTATTTCAACTTTCGGTATCATCGATTGCTTTCCTGTGCCAAATTGAAGTATGTGTTCCATGGTTGACATATAACCGCGCTGCGGATCATAATGTTGCACCTGGATGTTACCGTTAGTATCTGTGAGCTTTACGGTGGCGCCATAAACCTCTGCCGGCGATTCGTGGCTTTTAAAGAAACGAAATTTGATGTAATGCGCATCCGGATCAAGCTCATGACTGTTGTTCTTTAATATAAACGCTTCGTCATCGACGTTGTTTACCACGAGGTCAAGGTCGCCGTCATTATCAAGATCAGCATATGCCGCACCGGCTGAAAAAGAAAGAGGGGCATCACTCCATGCCGTTGATACATCGTCAAAATGAAGCGTGCCGTTGTTATGATAAAAATAATTCCGGATCTTAGTTTTTGGTATCAGCTTAAACCAGTCTTCCAGTTTTACTGACTGGCCTTTTCCCATTACGTTCTTGATCGAATCGAGTACGAATTCTTTATAATCCCAGTCGGTAATATCACGTTTATACCCGTTGGTAATGAATACATCCTTCCATCCGTCGTTATTATAATCGGCGATCAGCGGCGACCAGCTCCAGTCTGTTTGCGCCATCCCGGAATAAGCGGCGATCTCACTGAAATGCCCGTTACCATTGTTCAGCTGCACACAATTATGGGGGTACTGGTAATTAAGCCCAAAACTGGTCATCAGTTGAAATTTATCGTAGTTGAGGTTAAGTACAAACAGCTGTTTTTGGCGAATGGGATCTTCTGAAGCCATATCAAGGTTAAAGAGATCTTCCTGCCCGTCATTATTCAGGTCGTTAATATCCATGCCCATGGAGAAAAAACAACCATGGTCAAAATAAGAATTAAATTCTTCAGCAAAAGTTCCATTGCCTTTATTTATGTACAGCCGGTCGGGTTTGTTAAAGTCATTGGCCACATAGATATCGGGCCTGCCGTCCCGGTTAAAATCATAAATACCGGCACTAAGGCCAAAGGCTTCGTAGGAAAGTAGTCCAGCTTTTTTTGTCACATCTACAAAATGTCCATTCCTGTTTTCGTACAGACGATTACTTGATTTTACCGTAACCGTATCTTCTATCCTTACCAATTTCCCTTTTTCCATTTTTACATTGATGTCCATGGAACTGGTGAAATCGCGGGGATGGTTCACAAAGAACACGTCCATATCACCATCATTATCATAATCAAAAAAATAAGCCTGGATGGAATAGCTGTTATCATCCAGTCCATATTCTTTGGCCCTGTTGGTGAATGTACCGTTGCCGTTGTTGATATAGATGATCTTGGATCCTGAATTGACGTCGAAGGGGTCTGATTTGCAGACCAGGATATCCAAAAACCCGTCGTTGTTGATATCGATCATATTGACCCCTGTCATTATTCCCTTTACACCCTTCACACCGGCCTGTTCTGTAATATCCTTGAATTTCAAATTTCCGAGGTTCAGGTATAGTTTGTTATAACCAAGGGTGGAAGAAAAATAAATATCCGGCAACCCGTCGTTATTGATATCACCAATGGCAACTCCTGCCCCATTGTATAAATATTCATATTTATAGTAGAAGACATCTACATTTTCAATTACATCGTTCCGGAAATTCACCCCCGTTTCGCTGGAAGGAAGGGCGGTAAACAGTTTTAAGGGTGCGTTGGGCTGTGAAAAGCCTGAATTCACAAAAGCCATGCATATTAAAAGACCGGTAAGTGTTATTCTCATGAAATAATTATTTTACGGATACCGGCATATAGAAGGTTGTATTCCATTTAAATTTATTTTACCGAGAACACCTCAGCCCCCTCACTGTTCTTTAGAAAAAATAAGGTTCCGCTTTCTTTCAGGTAAACGATCTTCCTGACCTCCCCCCGAATATTCAATCCTGATGCAAGCGGCTTCACCACCTTAAAGCCGCCTTTACCGTCGCCGATTAAAAGCAGCGCGGCCGTGGCATCGTAATTGCCCGTGCCCGCGTCGGCGTCATTGGAATTGCCGCATAACAGCATGTCATTGATCCCATCACCGTTAAAATCATCCATAATGAAATCGTTTATGGTTGACAGTTGTGCCATTTCCGGAAGAGGCCGAAAATGATAACTGCCATTGCCATCATTGACCAGCACACCCGATTCAAAGCAACCAGCCGAAAATGTCTGCATCCCAACCTGCTGTTCCGGGGTGAACAATTCATCCATGGTCCTGCCCGCATACATCTTATAGCGATAATATTTTTTCCGGAACATGGGCATCTGGTCGATCAACTGGTCGCGACTGAACATAGGGTAACACTTGTCGCCGATATAATAACCCAATACCGCATCATAACTTCCATTGCCATCGAAGTCCTTCGCATAGATCTTGCAGGGATGATTCATATTCGCATTCACTTTTGAATTGGTTCCCCTGTTACCAATGATAAGGTCAAGGTCGCCGTCGTTGTCGATATCCACCGCTTTGATACAGTTCCACCAACCCTTCAGGGCATCCAGGCTGGCAGCTGTATCTTTTCCGGAAATATTAAAATGAACCGTATTGCTCATTTTCCTGAACTTCCCGTTCACCATCTTGAAGATAGTTGGCGCCATCCATTCTCCGGTAACGATCAGTTCATTTATCTTATCACCATCCATATCGGCCCAGGTTGCTGAATTAACGATGCCCAGATCGTTGATCTCAGGGGCGATCTCATTGGTCACATCTCTAAAAACACCTTTGTTATTCTGCAGCAACATACACTTGTCGTGTAAAGGGAATTTGCCGGGGAATACACCACCGCCAACAAAAAGATCAATAGCGCCGTCAGCATTAAAATCCAGTGGTATCACGCAGGAACCGTTGTTTGTTTCGACTGGTAATGCATTGATGGCTTTTGTAAAATGCCCTTTCCCGTCATTGATGTATAACCTGTCCTGATAAAGGTGATCGCCCGCCGGAAATTGCGCACCACCGCTCACTACGTAAAGGTCGGCATCCCCGTCGCCATCCGCGTCGAAGAACAAAACGCCGTTATCTTCCTTTGCTTTGTCCTTTTCAAAACAATCCTGCCTGCTTTCAGTAAAAGTTCCGTTGGCGGATTGTATCATCAGTTTTCCGGCTATACCCGCCGCGCCCCCGATAAAAACATCTTCCTTCTTATCGCCATTCACATCGGCCTGCGAGTAGTAGGGCCCTTTACGGCTGCACTGGTAAGGAATGAGGGGCTCCCTTTTAAAATCGATGAAATCGTTTTCAACATGGGTGTATTTGAATTTATTTTGTGCCGTTACGTCTTTAAGCAAAGGTTTGATCACTGGAATAACGGCAGATTGTAACATCGCATCCGATTCATATACCTTAACAAGCTGGTTGGTCTTTACATTGCTGAGCGTTATCTTTTTTTGTGAAGGGAAAATAATTTCAACAGCGGGAATAACTGATTGCTCACCCGTTCCAAAATGGAGCTGGTGTTCAACGGTAGACATATAACCCCGCTGCGGGTCATAATGCTGCACCTGTATGTTACCGTTAGCGTCCGTCAGTTTAACGGAAGCGCCATACACCTCGGCAGGAGACTGACGGTCCTTTAAGAAGCGGAAATTGATATAATGCGATGCGGGGTTAAGTTCATTGTTGTTATTCCTGTAAATGAATGCCTCATCATCTACATTATTCACCACCAGGTCCAGGTCACCGTCATTATCGAGGTCAACGTAGGCCGCCCCATTGGAAAAAGAAGGAACCTGGTCGCACCAGGTATCAGAATAGTTGTCAAATCTTAAAGTGCCGTTATTGTGATAAAAATAATTTTTGATCCGGGTAACAGGAATCTGGTTGAACCATTCGGCCAGGTTTACAGATAATCCTTTCCTAAAAAGATTCTTTACCGAATCCAGGACGAACTCTTTGTAATCCCAGTCGGTGATATCCCGCTTTAATCCGTTGGTGATATACATGTCTTTCCATCCGTCATTGTCAAAATCGGCGATGAGGGGGCACCAGCTCCAGTCGGTCTGCGACATTCCCGCATGGTAGGCGATATCGCTGAAAGTGTTGTTGCCGTTATTGAGTTGCAGGGTATTGCGGGTATATTGCAGGAAGAGGTTGTACCGTTCCATCAGCTTTTGCTTGTCGTAATTTACATTGAGTGTGAACAATTGTTTCTGACGCACGGGGTCTTCAATGGCCATGTCGAGCACCATCAGGTCTTCAAGGCCGTCATTGTTGATATCGTTCATATCAGTACCCATGGAAAAAAAACTGGTGTGCTTGAAATAATCCTTCAGGTGGTTGGTGAAAGTGCCGTTCTTATTGTTGATGTAAAGGAAGTCGGGCTGGTTAAAATCATTGGCCACAAAGATGTCGGGCCAGCCGTCGTTGTTGAAATCAAAGATGGCGGCACTGAGTCCGAAGGCGTGACTGAGCATACCCGCTTTTTTTGTTACATCAACGAAATGACCATTCCTGTTTTCAAACAGGCGATCACTTATATATTGATGGGCGGTGTCTTGCGCGAGCTCCAGCTTACCATTTTTTTGAGTGAAAACAATGTCTACCGCATTGCTAAAATCCCTGGGGTGATTGGCGAAGAAAACATCCATGTCGCCATCCTTGTCGTAATCAAAAAAATAGGCCTGCGTGGTGTAACTGTCATCGTCTAACCCGTACTGTGCTGCCTTGTTGGTGAAGGTCAGGTCGTGGTTGTTGATGTATAAGATCTTTTTCCGGAGTTTAGGATCGGTCATCCCCGATTTGCAGATGAAAATATCGGGATACCCGTCGTTATTGATGTCGATCACGTTCACGCCCGTTTTTAAACCGGCACCTCCGTCAACACCGGCCGATTTGGTGATGTCCTTAAAATGAAAGTTCCCTTCGTTCAAAAAAAGTTTGTTGGAACCAAGGTTAGACGAAAAATAAAGATCGGGCAGCCCGTCATTGTTAAAATCGCCGATACTGACCCCCGCCCCGTTATAGAGGTATTCATAGAGGTAATAATACATGTTGGCGTCTTCGGTAATATCGTTCCTGAAGTTCACTCCCGTGGAAGTGGAAGGCAATAAGGTGAATAGTTTCTTGTTTTGCTGTCCGCATACCGTTGCAGAAAAAAATAGAAGTAACAATATGGAACAGAAACGGGCATACAGTTTTGGCATGTGCTTATTGTTTGGAGATAGCCGAAAAGTATAAAGTTTTTAATACATGATTTCCGATATCCTTTCCCTGGCCGATACTGATACGGGCAGTTTCGGGATAATGGATGCCGCCATATACGCGGCTCACGGAAGATTCAGCGGAAGCCGCGTAAAATGATTTGAAATGACGGGCCTTGTTTCCAAATGGTATTTCTGTTTCATCGGTAAAATCAAAATTATCACCCAGCAGGGAAGTGAGGATGGTAGCTGCCGCATTGGAAATGACGGCATGACCGCTGGTGAATTCGGGGAATGGCGGTGTTTGGATATAGGACTTCCACCGGGGGTCAATCAATTGGTTGATGATCGTGATGGGGCGGATAAGGTTGGTCTTGTATTTTTCATCCCAGCAACAGATGAAGGCGTCAAAAAGAGCGATCGCCGTTAGTGTGCAAACATAGGAACTGCGGGTAACGGGTTCGTTCTTTTGCAGGCAGGCTTGCTGGGCGATCATCATCCAATGGCCACTCGGTGATATCTTATGGATAAAATAATTGAGGTGCCCGTCGGATACGGATACATTGGGGTTGTCATCCCAGTAGAGGGCGATGGATTTTCTGGAACTGTCCAAGGTATTGACGATTGTATATACCTGCTTTACATTTTTATAGAACAGGGATGTTTTTGATTTGCTGTATACCAGTTTTTCTTTGGGTGAAAATTGTGATGCTGATGTTAGTGTTAACGGTCGGATGGTATTCCAGTTGGGTTCTAATCCCTGCGCATAATCAACCGGTGTGGGCTGCCAGGCGCCAGGCTTATGGGAAAGCACGTTGCGCATCATTCCACGCGACTTCAGGTAATTGTCTTTTTTTGTCCAGGCGATGATGCTGTCGGCCACCTGGTGTCCGTATTGTATAGAGTTTTTAGTGATGTCTTCATCGGCATGCAACGATAAGGAATCGGTAAAAGCTTTGCGCCAAACTTCTATTTTGTACTCTGTTCCTACCAGGGCTTGCGCAACATAGCTGAAAGAAACGCAGGCTGCGGTAAAATTATCTACCGGTTTACCAGGTGCAGGTATCGTATTTAAGCCGTTCAGTTTGCCGGCGAAGGACTTTAGGGCGGGGTCATCCCTTCGGATGCATTCATAAAAAGCGATATGCGGGTAAACATAAATGCGACTGGTTATGGGGGGCGGAAAAAGGTCGTCCATAACGGTATTGATCAAAAGGTTGTTCAGGTCGCGGAATATTTTTTCTTTCTGCTGGCCGCCGGCGCTCAATGAAACCGTACCGAAAACTGGCAGCAATAAAAGTATGAGGATAGACTTACTCTTGAACATGGCGATAATATTGATGAACTGGGTTAAAAAGGACCCGACAAATTTAGAAAAAATAGTTGATTGTCTTCCGGCAATATTATCATGCAGGATGGATATGCTCAATGCGGGCGGGAGCCAAAGCGGGCCTGTGATTTACGGGATCATGTTTCCGGCAAAACCGCTTCTTCCCTTTTAAGCTGCCTGTCGAAAATAAAAGTGCCGCAGGGGATGATGGCGGCGGCAAAGGCCCGGCCAAACCAACCCAACTTTTTTTTAAGGGCTCCCATGACGTCAAACGCCAGGTAGATGAAGGTAACGAACAGGGCACCATGCATCCATCCGAATATCTTTACCGCTTCGGGAAGATGAAAGAAATATTTCAGCGGCATGGCCACCAGCAGCAATACCAGGAAGGAGATGCCTTCAGCTATTCCCGCGATCCTGAAGCGGTGCAGTATGGTCTTCAAGGAGGTTTCGTTCTTCATAATTAAGTTTTTAAAGGATAGGTTTAATAATCGATCACCTGTTCAATGATGGCTTCGGGTATCTCGCGCCATTCATATTGCTGGTTGCGCAGCTGGGGTTCAAAACCGGCGGCTTTGATGGCTTCCTGTATGGTGGTACTGGTAAAACGGTGAGGGGCACCCGCAGCGCTCACCACATTCTCTTCGATCATGATGCTTCCGAAATCGTTGGCACCGGCGTTCAGGCATAATTGGGCCACCGCCTTGCCCACGGTGAGCCAGCTGGCCTGTATGTTCTTGATGTTGGGCAACATGATGCGGCTAAGGGCGATCATACGGATATATTCTTCCGATGTGGTCAGATTGTGCACGCCGCGTATCCTGGCCAGCAGGGTATCCACGTCCTGGAATGTCCAGGGGATGAAGGCCAGGAATCCTTTTGCCTGCGGAGGTTTGCGGCTTTGCACCTCCCTGAGTTTCACCAGGTGTTCAAATCGTTCGGTAATGGTCTCCACGTGGCCGAACATCATCGTGGCCGAGGTGGTGATGTCCAGTTCATGCGCTTCATGCATGATGTCCAGCCATTCCTGCGCCCCGCATTTTCCCTTGCTTATTAATCGTCTTACCCTATCCGTTAGTATCTCCGCACCGGCGCCGGGAAGGCTGTCCATCCCCGCTGCTTTCAATGCCATCAGCACTTCCCGGTGGGTCGACCTTTCCAGTTTAGTGATATGCGCCACTTCGGGCGGGCCCAGAGTATGTAATTTGATACCTGGGTATAATGCTTTAAGCTGTTTAAAAAGGTCGGTGTAAAATTTCAGTCCCAGTTCGGGATGATGCCCGCCCTGCAGCAACAGCTGGTCGCCGCCGAACCGGATCGTTTCCTCAATCTTCTTTTTGTAGGTCTCTATATCGGTGATATAGGCATCTGCATGCCCGGGCACACGGTAGAAATTGCAGAACTTGCAGTTAGCGATGCATACATTGGTGGTATTCACATTCCGGTCGATCTGCCAGGTAACTTTTCCGTGGGGCACCTGCTTCTTCCTTAATTCATCCGCCACATACATCAATTCGGCCAGAGGCGCATTCTCAAAAAGGAAAACTCCTTCTTCTACGCTCAGCATTTCAAGGTCCAGGGCCCGCCGGTACAATTCATTTAATTCCATAAAAGCCGTTTGTGTAATAAAGAGCAAAAGTACATCCAATAGGTTGTAAATTCGAATTTGAGTGCGATGAGAAATTGCTATCTGACCATATTGCTCCTGTTTTCAGGCATGCTCCCGCAGGCGCAGGAGATCTTATCCCAGCCCGAATCGAAATTCATCACCAGTTTCCCGTTCAAACAATTCAGCGGCGGCGTGATGGTGATCAGGGCGAGGTTCGCCAATATCGCCGATACCCTCAATTTTATCCTGGATACCGGCAGCGGGGGCATCTCCCTGGATTCTTCCACCTGTGCTGAATTCAAAATTCCACTAAGGGCAACCGATACCACCATCACCGGCATCGGGGGTATTCATAAAGTATCGTTCTCCTTCGACCAGACCCTGCACCTGCCCGGACTTTCGGTGCATCACCTCAATTTTCATGTGAATGATTACGATGTACTGAGCAGCGTGTATGGCGAAAAAGTGGATGGCATCATCGGCTATGGCCTTTTCAGCCGCTATATCGTAAAGATCAATTTCGAGACCAATATGATCGAGGTGTTCAGCCCCGGTAAATTCGACTATCCCAGTGACGGCACCATGCTTCATCCGGTTTTTACGGCCCTACCCATTCAGTGGATGCACATCAAGGACAGGAAGAGAACGGATTTTAATTTTTATTTCGATACGGGCGCCGGGCTTTGTTTCCTGATGAGCGAGCAATATGCCCGGGACAGCAATATCCTGCTTTCCCGCCGCAAACCGGTGGTCACCCAGGCAGAGGGAATGGGCGGCCGGTTGCAAATGCGCCTTACCGTTATAAAGGAGGTGAAAATAGGCCCTTACCGGTTTCGCAATGTACCTACCTATTTATACCAGGATGAGTACAATGTTACCTCCTATCCCTATGTGGGCGGGCTGGTGGGGAATGACCTGATCCGACGGTTCAACCTGGTGCTTAATTATCCGGGCCACGAGATCCATTTAAGCCCCAATTCCCATTACGCGGAACCATTTGATTATGCCTATACCGGGATGGGCATTTATTATGTGCAGGGAAAGATCATGGTAGAAGACGTCATTGAGGGTTCACCGGCCGACAAAGGGCATTTTAAAGTGGGCGATGAGATCATTTCCATCGGCACGAATATTTCACACAATGTTCAGGTATATAAAAACCTGCTGCAATCGCCCAACGAAGAGATGAAAGTGATCGTGAACCGGAACGGGAAACTGATCCTTCTTTCCATCCGGCCCATCAGTGTTGATTAAACGATTGATGTCGGCATTGCTCTCCTCCGTACATTTGCAACATGATCCGATTTGAACGATTTATTTTATCCAATGGCCTGCGTGTATTGGTACATGAGGATAAAAGCACCCCGATGGCGGTGGTCAATGTGTTGTATGATGTGGGGGCAAGGGATGAAGACCCCTACAAAACGGGCTTTGCCCACCTGTTCGAACACCTGATGTTTGGTGGCAGCGTCAACATCCCGGTATACGACGAGCCCCTGCAACAGGCGGGCGGAGAAAACAATGCGTATACCACCAACGACCTTACCAATTATTATTGCCAGTTGCCGGCGGAAAATATCGAGACCGCATTCTGGCTCGAGAGCGACCGCATGTTATCGCTGGCTTTCAGTAAAAAAAGCCTGGAAGTGCAGCGTAAAGTAGTTTGCGAAGAATTCAAGGAACATTATATCAATAAGCCTTATGGCGATGTATGGCACAAAATGCGGGAACTGGCCTACACGGTGCATCCTTACCGCTGGATGACCATCGGTGCTTCCCTGAGCCATGTTGAAAATGCCACGCTGGATGATGTGAAGGCTTTTTTCTTCAAGCATTACACGCCCGCCAACGCGATATTGTCGGTTGCCGGGAATGTAGATACCGCAACTGTTTTACAGCTTGCTGAAAAATGGTTTGGACCCATACCTGCCGGCGAAAAATATGATCGTGATCTACTGCAGGAACCCAAACAAGCAGCGCCAAGAACAAAAACGGTAAAAGCGAAGGTTCCCCTGGACGCCCTGTACAAATGCTGGCATATTTATACCCGTACGGATATGCGTTATTACGTGGCCGACCTGATCACGGAGATACTGAGTGGTGGCGGTTCATCCAGGTTGTACCAGTCGCTGGTAAAGGAAAAACAACTCTTCAGTAATATTGAGTGTTACCACCTGGGCAGTACCGATGCGGGCTTGCTGACCATCGAGGGCAAACTGGTGAAGGGCGTTCGGATGGAAGACGCGGAGGCTGCCGTGAACGAAGAACTGCAAAAGCTTCAACAGGAAGGGATAAGCGAAAAAGAGCTGGAAAAAGTGAAGAATAAGACCGAAAGCATGATCGCCTTCGAAGACATGAGCATCATGAACAGGGCCGCCAGCCTGGCCATGTACGAGTTACTGGGTGATGTCGACCTCGTCAACAAGGAACTGCAACGTTACCAGGCAGTGACGGCTGCACAGCTGCAGGACGAATGCAGGATCATTTTTGATGAAAATAATTGCAATACTTTGTATTATCATGCTCAATTATAATTGCTGATGACAGAGACCCGACATCCCCGGCATAATTTCATGATAGAGCGCATCGCTTTTTTCAGTGATGCCGTATTTGCCATTGCCATCACGTTGATGGCCATTGAAATCCATCCACCCCTAGTAAACAAAGGCGACACGGGAACAATGGTATGGGAAAAATTCAAAGTAATATTACCTCAGTTATTTGGTTTGATGGTAAGCTTCTGGTTAATAGGTAGCACCTGGCTTCGTCACCACCAGCTCTTTAAGTATGTTGATAATTTTGATATTCGCTTCATGGCCATCAACCTCTGGCTGCTTTTTATCATCATACTTTTTCCTTTCAGTACCAGTTTTTTATTTAATTCAATTTTTTATGGGGGCGTAACTAAACTACAGGTGTTCTTTTACCTTGGTGTTCCGCTTTCCTGTAATTTGATCTTATACCGGATGTATAAACTGGTAAATAAAAAACACTTGAAAGGTAATGCTGATATAAGTTTTCATAAAGCAATGTTTTCACAGGCAACCATGGTCATTGCATTTACACTGGCCATTACCTGGATAGCAATCATGCCGCTTAGCTATCACCCCTTTGGTTATATTTTTTTAATGGTTGGCCCGATGCTCATCTTTTTTAGCAGAAAAAAATTCAAGAATAAATGATCAACCGTTCAGTACCACCGCAGATAAAAGATGCCGTTGAATTCAACCTGCAACTGAAACCCTGTGAACAGTTTACGCTCGATAACGGGGTGCCTGTATACGCTATTGACGCAGGGGCACAGGACGTGCTGCAACTGGAGCTGGTGTTTTATGCGGGCAACTGGTTCGAAGATCAGCGTTCCGTGGCCTCCGCCACCAATTTCATGCTTAAGAACGGAACGGGTAAACGAACCGCCTTCCAGCTCAATGAAGATTTTGAATATTACGGCGCCTATTGCAGCAGGGCCTGTTATAATGAAACCGCGGTGATCACCCTGTCAACGCTCAGCAAGCATCTTCCCGAATTATTGTCCGTGCTGGAGGAAATGATCACGGATTCCACCTTCCCTGAAACCGAACTGGCGATATACAAACAAAATACAAAACAACGGCTGAGCGTTAGTTTACAAAAAAGCGATTTTGTAGCAGGCCGCCTCATCGATGCCTATGTGTACGGAGAGGACCATCCTTACGGAACCTATACCAATGCAGCGGATATTGATGCGCTGGAAACGGCCACACTCAAAAAATATTTTCAACAGCATTACCTGCATGGCCACTGTGTGATCTTTGTTTCGGGAAAATTGCCGGCCAACATACAGGAGCAACTGAATAACAGTTTTGGAAAACACGCCATAGGAAGACCAACCTTCAGCGTAAACAATATAGAAAGCAAACCCGCTACTGAAAAGAAATTCAGGATACAGAACGACCCCAACGGTGTACAGGGCGCCATCCGGATCGCAAGGCCCTTCCCCAACAGGCATCATCCCGACTTCATGAAAGTGATGGTGCTGAATACTTTATTCGGGGGCTATTTTGGTTCAAGGCTGATGAGTAATATCCGCGAAGAAAAGGGATACACTTATGGCATCCATAGTTATGTGCAGAACCACTTGCAACAATCGGCCTGGATGATCAGCACCGAGGCGGGCAAAGAAGTATGTGAAGAAACGATCGCGGAAGTGTATAAGGAAATGGGATCAATGCGGGAGGAAGTGGCCGATGAAGAGGAATTGTCGCTGGTACGCAATTACCTGATGGGCACCATACTGGGCGACCTCGACGGGCCCTTCCAGATCATGGGTAGGTGGAAAAATTTGATCCTGAATAAACTCGACGATAGCTATTTTTATGATTCGATACAAACGATAAAAACGATCTCTGCGGAAGAACTGCGTGAACTGGCGAAAAAATACCTGGTACCGGAGGATTTTTATGAACTGGTCGTTACCTGATCTCATACCGGAAACATAAAACGATTGTATGCAAAAATGGATTTTAAAAGTATTGGTTTGCTCGGTCAATGTTTTTATCCTGGCCTATATCCTGCCGGGCATTTCCATTGTTGATTTTTTCACCGCCATCATGGTGGCCCTGGTGCTATCCCTGCTCGATGCCGTAGTAAAGCCCCTGCTCATCTTACTCACCCTTCCCGCCACCATACTCACGCTTGGCCTATTCCTGTTTGTGATCAATGCCGGTATCATTTTACTGGATGCGCATTTTGTTCATGGCTTCGAGGTAAGAAGTTTCTGGTATGCGTTGCTGTTTGGTGCGGCGCTGTCTTTTTTTAATTCCGTGGTTCATAGGCGGGCATTCCCGGATGAGAAAAAAGAGAAAATTGGCTAAAAGCAAAAAAGAGAAAAGGAGAAAAGGGGAAAACAGACAAGAAAGAGATTGACTAAGAGCAAAAAGAGAAAAGGAGAAAAAGAGGTTGCATTTCTTTCTGTTACCTCTTTTTCTCCTTTGACCTCTTAGCCAATTCCATCTTCTACTGAATGATCATATTATATCGCTTTGCCTGCACTTTGATGATCTTCTCCACTTCTGTTTCCATTGTGGCGTTGTTAACTTTTAAAACATTCTTTGCTTTTTCTTTTGCGATATAGGCCTCCCTTTGGGTATTCACTTTTTCAATTTCTTTTTGAACCAGCCCGCGTTCCCTGCCTTTTTCCGTTACAATTACTTTTATTTCTTCCTTGCTTTTTTTCTGTAAACTGTCGGGCAAAGTTTTCATGTCTAATTTGGCGATGGATTTTTCATCCCCGTCATAGGCGTCCACGAGGTCCCATGACGCATTCTTATACACTTTATTATTTCCCTTCACCGCGATACGTTTAATGCCCGCCGTTTTACTCATGGTGGTATTCAATTGGTCTACTTCCGCTTGCTTGGCGAGGTTTGTCCTGCCGGCATATCCGTAAGCGATATACGTGCCGTTCAGTTTTTCGTTCAGTGAAAAGATGATACTGTCGTAAGGCGTGGGGATGTCTTCGATCTTCGCGTCCTGGTTGATATTAGTGAAACTGCCGTTGCCACATTCGGCGCTAAGGTTCCAGTGCTCCCTGATGCCCTGCATCCTGTCGCCGCAATAAATGGTATTGACGGTCACGCCTTTTTGCTTTGCTTCCGCACAGGCCCTGGTATAAAGGATATCGCCCTGTAAAAAATCCTCATTACCGGCGATAAAGATCACTTTGTAACTTGATGCGGAATTATCCCAGTTCAGTTCTTTCATGGAAGTGAAGATCACGTGACCGCAAAATTCATCACCCCCGTTCGTAGTGAGGCCGAAAAGATTTTTTGAAACCTGGTCAAGGTCGCCGGTAAAACCATTGATCTGTTTTACATAGCCCTCCTTTACGTTATTCGTGCTCCTCCCGTATTCATACAGGGCAATCTCAATTTTTGGGGTGGCATTGTCGCATTGCGCCTTACCCATGGTGCTCACCATGTTCCATAATTGTGCCTTGGCCTGTTCAATGAGGCCGTCCATGCTGTTGCTTACATCGAGCAAGATGGCTACCTGGATCTTGGGGGCAGGCGCTTTGACCCGTTTCACGGATCTTTTTCCGGGCGTTGTCATGGAAAGCAGCATAAAAGCTGCAAGGAGGGTAAATACGGCAGCGATTGGTTTAAAAATTACTTGCATGGTTGGTTGTTTTGAAAAGGATGCAGGGGGATTTACATTTGCACAAGCGGGCTGTGTAAAAACCGTCTCCTTTACATTTAATTAACAATTTGGTTGTTTTCCCGGGTGAGCCACCCTCCCGGGGTGACTCACCCGGGAAAACAAAAACATTATCAAACATCAGTTAACTTCGTCAATAATTTATTCAGCACTCAATTATGCAATTCCACAGAAAAGATCTGAGCAACGAAGAATTGGTCAGCATGTATAAAAACCTGCTGCTGCCAAGGATGATCGAAGAGAAGATGCTGGTATTGCTGCGCCAGGGGAAGATCAGCAAATGGTTCAGCGGCATCGGTCAGGAGGCGATATCGGTTGGTGCAACCATGGCTTTACAACCTGATGAATGGATGATGCCCCTGCACCGCAACCTGGGCGTATTCACCACCCGTAACATGCCATTAAGTAAATTATTCATGCAGTGGCAGGGCAATAAGGAGGGATACAGCAAAGGGCGTGAAAGAAGTTTTCATTTTGGTTCCAAAGAACATCATATCTGCGGAATGATCTCTCACCTTGGCCCGCAGCTGGCCATCGCGGATGGGGTAGCATTGGCGAATAAATTAAAAAAAGAAGATAAGATATCCCTGGCATTCACGGGAGATGGAGGCACCAGCGAGGGTGATTTTCATGAAGCCCTGAATACGGCGGCGGTATGGGACCTGCGGGTGATCTTCCTCATTGAAAACAACGGGTACGGGTTAAGCACGCCGGTAAGCGAGCAATACCGTTGCGAAAAACTGGTTGATAAAGCAAAGGGGTATGGCATGGAAGGGGTGCGCATTGACGGCAATAACATCCTGGAAGTGTATGATACCATTAAGGGCGTAAGAGAATACTGCATCAAAAACCAAAAACCCTACCTGATAGAATGCATGACCTTCCGGATGCGGGGACATGAAGAGGCCAGCGGAACAAAATATGTTCCCAAAGCACTGATTGAAGAATGGGGCGCCAAAGACCCGGTCAAGAATTATGAGCGCTGGCTGATCAGTGAGCAGGTATTGAATGAAATGAATATCGCCGAACTGCGGAATGGATTCAAGGACCTTATTGAAGCGGAATTAAGAACCGCCGGTGAAGCAGGTCCGATGGTGGTAGACATGGAGGAGGAATTGGGGGATGTTTATGCCAATTTGCCCCCATCCCCTGAAAGGGAGTTATTCGAAGACGCTACATCTGGCATTCAGCATCCAGACAAACGTTTTGTAGACGGCATCAAGGAAGCGCTTCATCAATCCATGCAAAAACATCCCAACCTGGTCCTGATGGGACAGGACATTGCGGAGTATGGGGGCGCGTTTAAAATAACGGAGGGCTTTGTAAATGAATTCGGAAAAGAAAGAGTGCGCAATACGCCACTCTGCGAAAGCGCCATCGTGGGCGCTGCACTGGGATTAAGCCTGGAAGGTTACAAAAGCATGATGGAAATGCAGTTTGCGGATTTTGCGACGGTAGGCTTCAACCAGATCATCAACAACCTGGCCAAGATACACTACCGCTGGGGGCAAAACGCCGATGTGGTGATCCGCATGCCAACCGGCGGCGGCGTAGGCGCCGGCCCTTTCCACAGCCAGAGCAATGAAGCCTGGTTCATACATACACCGGGATTGAAAGTGGTGTATCCTTCCACGCCCATGGACGCGAAGGGACTATTGATCGCGGCCATCAATGATCCCAACCCGGTATTGTATTTTGAACACAAAGCGCTGTACCGAAGTGTCAGCGGCCCGGTGCCCGAAGCATACTATGAAACAGAGATCGGTAAAGGAAGGCTGGTCACCAGCGGCGACGATATCAGCATCATTACTTATGGAGCAGGGGTGCACTGGGCCCTGGATTATGCGAAAAATCATACACAGATATCAATCCATATTCTGGACCTCAGGACATTACTTCCGCTGGATTATGACGCCATCCGTGCGGCGGTCATTGCCACCGGAAAGGTTTTACTCTTACATGAAGACACGCTCATTGGCGGCATTGGCGGGGAGATCGCGGCCTGGATCATGGAGAACTGTTTTGAGCATTTAGACGCCCCGGTTATGCGTTGCGCTTCATTGGATACCCCTGTCCCATTCAACCTCGACCTGGAGAAAAATTTCATGGCTTATAGCAGGCTGGATGAAATGATCAAAAAAACTGTAAATTATTAGCTTCAACTTTGAAACGATTTCTTTTTTTCCTTTTTTTGAATTGCATCGCATTATGCGAAGTAAAAGGGCAAAATAATTTTGCATGTATTCTTAAAACAACCAGGGGCCAATCGGTATTACCAGATGTAACAGCACAGATTACAGGTACAAAAAAAACAACTATTTCCGATCATAACGGGCAAATAATTTTCCGCAACCTTTCGCCGGGTAAGATTAAGGTTATATTTTCCATTGTAGGATATAATGACCGGTCCGTAATTTTTCAAATTCCACAGAGCGATACGATCCCCGTTATTTTTTTACAGATAAATAATTTTAAAATGGAAGAAGTTATTATTTCTTCTTCCCGTACCAGCAGCCGTATAGAAGACCTGCCCACCAAGGTGGAAGTAATCGGCAGTGAAGAAATGGATGAAGAGTCGACCACTATACCCGGGAATATCGCCCGCCTGCTGGGTGATGTGGCGGGCATTCAAAACCAGCTGGCATCGGCAACCACAGGCAATGCGGAGTTGCGGGTACAGGGGCTGCCGGGCAAATACACGCAACTGTTACGCGACGGATTGCCATTGTTTGGCGGCTACTCGGGCAGCTTCAGCATTTTACAGATACCGCCACTTGATCTGAAACAGGCGGAGATCGTGAAAGGATCAAGTTCCACTTTATACGGCGGCGGCGCCATTGCGGGAATGATCAACCTGGTCTCCAAAACACCACAACTCAATAAACCCGAACACATTATTTTGGTAAACCATTCTACCTTGAATGAAAGCAATCTCAACACATATTTCAGTAACCGGAAAAACAAAACGGGCTACACTTTTTTTTCCGGAACCACGATCCAAAGGGCAACGGATGTGAATGGGGATGGTTTTAGCGATGTGCCTGATATTAAAAGTTTTTTCTTTCATCCCAGGCTGTTCTATTATCCAGACGCGAAAAACAGCCTGAACATCGGTTATAATGCAACTTATGAAGACCGCATGGGCGGGGATATGCAGGTCCTGCATCATACGGCGGATAACCTGCACCGTTTTTTCATTGAAAATAAGTCATTACGAAATACGCTGGATGCGGGCTGGGAAAACAGGTTGAATGCAACAGACCGGCTGAACGGAAGGGCGACCATCAGCTTTTTTAACAGGGAGATATCCACCGCCACTTTTGGCATGAAGGCCATACAGCGCTCCTTCTTCACCGAATTTTCTTACCTTAAAAAAACAACATTGCACAGCTTTGTCGCCGGCCTGAATTTTTCGGGAGAATACTTTAAGAAGAAGCAGCCTGATTCTTCTTCCATGAACAATTACAATGAAGTGGTTGCGGGGGCATTCATCCAGGATGACTGGAAGATCGCACCTGCGATAACTGTACAAATGGGCTTGCGATTGGATCGCAGCAGTACTTACCATTCATTCTTATTACCGCGGATGTCCTTTTTATACAAGATCAATAAGCAGGTCTCTACAAGGATCGGGGGAGGGCTGGGATATAAGACTCCCTCGGTCTTCAACAGTGAAGTGGATGAAAGGGGCCTGCAGTATATCGCCCTTGCCCCTTTCGTCAGGCCCGAAAGGTCGCAGGGGATCAACTGGGATATTAATTATCATAAACGGACAGATGAAATGACGGTAACCATTAACCAGATGTTCTTTATCACAGCGGTGAACCATCCGTTGGTCATTGATTCGTCTGCCGCCATCCATTATTACGTCAATGCCGGCAAACCGGTAAGAACAAGTGGATTTGAAACCTATGTACAGGTCAAATATGATGAGCTGGAGCTATATCTCGGATACGCCTATACGATAGCAAAGCAACTGTACAATACCACGCAGCCCTTTGTGCCACTGAGCGCCGGAAGTAAATTCGCCTGTGTGATATCCAATGAATTCAGCAGCCGTTTCCGCGCCTGCATTGAAGCATCTTACACCGGGCGGCAATACCTGGATGACGGTACAAGAACACCGGGATATTTTCTTACCAACGCGATGGTACGGTACGACATAAAAAATATTTCATTTGTGCTGAATGGCGAAGACCTGCTGGATTACAGGCAAACAAGAAAGGAAAGCATAATTATTCCGCCAAACAGCAATCCCGGTTTTAAATCAATCTGGGCGCCGATCGATGGCAGGGTAATCAATTTATCGGCGAAGATCAGTTGGTAATAGAGTTTACACCTTTCCGGAAAGGTGTAAACTCTATTACCTTTATTCCACCTTCTTCATCTCTCCCCGTTGCTCATTGTTGATGAACCATATCTTCACTACCTTTCCATTCTTATCCACTTCAAATTCCAACTGGCGGTCGCTGCCGTCATTATAGAAGAACTTGGTATCGGATTCAGGGATCAGTTCGATATCCGTAGATTTATCTCGGTGCCGGAAAAGCATTCCCCCTTTTTTGATGACCTCCAGTGTTAAAAAGGCCTTGTATTTTCCAACATAACGGTCAAGCAAAGACGTATCAATGTTCATGGCAGTGTGCACATAGGGTGTTTCTACCGGCAGCCCAAAAACGATACCGGAAAGGCCGTCGGCTATTGCATCTGAAATGGTAAGGCCATTGGACAACTGGATATCGGTATTTGCCAAAACAATAACACAAACATCTTCATTGGGATAGCGGCTGATATTGCTAAAAAAACCGGGAATGCCGCCGTTGTGCCAGTTGCGGTAATGGTTCTCCAGCGAATCCGTTATAAAACCATAGCCATACCTGCCCATGCCAGGCGTAAACATCTTTTGCTTGGAAGCCGCGGAAAGGATCGCCGTTTCATTCAGGGCCCGATCCCATTTATACAGATCGCCGGTCGTTGAAAATAAAATACCCGCGCTGAAGGGCCAGTCCAGCGATATGAAATCCGCCGGCCATATCTTGTTTTTTTCTTTTGAATATCCCATCGCATGCATCGGGATAATGGAGTCCAGCTTGTCTACACCTGTATTGCTCATCTCCAGGATATTAAAGAGGTGGTCCCTTACATAAGTTTCATAGGATTGCCCCGTGATCTTTTCAATGATGCATCCCAGCAAAAAATACCCTGAATTCGTGTATTTGAATTTTGCCCCGGGAGAATAATTATAAGGAGCATTCTTAAAAAAAGCGATCATCGAATCTTTGCTGCGTGACAAACGGGCTACATTATCAAATTCCGGAAGATCGGTATAATTGGCAATGCCCGAAGTATGGTTCAACAACATGTGGATGGTCACGCTGTCACCTTTTGGATAACCGGGGAAGAATTTACTGAGTTTGTCATCGAGGTTCAGCTTTCCTAACTCAACCAATTGCAGTACACAGGAAGCGGTAAACTGTTTGGTGATGGACCCGATGCGGAATTTTGTATCGGGAGTATTGGCAACATTCCATTCCCTGTTGGCCAGGCCGTATCCTTTTTTCAGCAAAACCTTATCGTGCTGCATCACCAGCACGGAGCCGCTGAATCCTTTTACCGTCATCTGGGCCTGCATGTATTTTTCCAGTTCTTTGGAAGTGTTTTTTTGCGCGGCAACAGCAACCGGAAAAAAAATAAGAAGGAGCCATTTTTTCATATTCAGAGATTTTGCATAAGGTACTGATGATTTTTTATTTGAGGTCGTATTCTTTTTTCAGGAAAGCCATAAGGCGTTGGGCTTTTATTTTTTGTCCCTGCGTATCAGACATATAAACCGCGACCACCTGTTTCCACAATTCCAACAGGTTGGCATACCTGCTGAGCACAGTGGGATCATCGGTCAGCAATTTATAATGAAGAACGGGGTAGTTGCTGTTGACCGGGGTTGAAGGGTCGTAACGGATGTACCGGTAATCAAAGATCGTAGCGGAGAAGTCCAGGGCTTTTTCACATTTTTCCCTGTTCACGGAGGCCTGTGCATTACAGAGTTTAACGCCATCATCGTAATCAATGATACTGTCTGACACCTGCTGGGATTCGATCAGTCTTAAATTCCCGGCATTCTTTAACTGGCTCATGGTCCGGTCGGTGAAGTTCACGGTATAATTGTTCCTGGCGTAATAGATATACCACTGGTACATTCTGGAAACAATGGCCGTATCATTTTGTTTATACCGGTAAATGGTATTGATCAGTGAATCGAGGCCTCCGAGCACGCTGCTGTTATAGCCCATGATAAAATTGACCTTTCCAGTATCCGTCTTCAGGTCTTCCACCAATGAACGGATGTATTGCCGTTCACGTTTGCTTTCCGTCAGGTGTTCTCGTTTGTTCTCGACAAAGAAGCCCAGCGTGATGGCAAGGAATAGCATGAAGAATTCAAAGAGATAATCCAGTAATCTCTTTTTGTGTGGCGCGTGTTGATGATGGATTTCCATTTGCTTGATGGCGGGTTGCAGGCCGGCCAGTTCGGCGGCCAGGTTAACAATGGAGGGGTCGGTGCCTTCAGGATTATTTACATTTTCAAAATCTCCCTGTGGCCCAGGATGGCTGGCCGGGATATTTTGATGCAAATGTCCAGGTACGGCGTCTGCTGGCTGCTGTGAAGAATTGTCCGGGACTTGTTTTTGCTCTTCTGACATTTTATCTTAAATAGGTCATAAATAACTCAGCCATTTATTTTCCTTGTGGCTTGTTTTATATTTATCGTACCATTTACAAAGGGGGTACAATGCGAGGATGACCGATATCCATACGCCGTATACAATTCCGAGGTTATACCCATACCCGGGCAGCGGCCCATCGGCATATTTGTTTTGGTAAGATCGGTAGGATCGAACATGCCGGCATGAAAAAAATCACGTACATGGTCCAGCGCCATGATGATCATCACCAGGCCACGAAGCAGGTCAATGGATTGGATACGGGGTTTATTTGCAGTTAGTGCATCCATATAAAAGATTTAGAGAAATGATTCTGTCTGGTGAATTTGAACGATCGGATAATGCCTCTAATCTAAAGTTTTATTTCGGTCTTTGCAATATGTGCCGAGTTTATTTAGGCATATTGACTTCAAAAAGGCGCATGAAATTTCCACCCAGTATTTTCCGTATATTTTTTTTGCTGTAACCTCTTTTTAGTAATTCCCTGGTGATGAGTGGCATGGCCGTAACATCATCCAGTTCCAGCGGCAATGAGTTGACGCCGTCGAAATCGCTTCCCAGTCCGACATGATCCACCCCAATGAGTTTTACAATGTAATCCAGATGATCGATTAACATGGATAAAGGCGGACGCAGGGCTTTTACTTCATCAGGATATTTATCAAAAAGATAGGTATCGCTGAAATAAGGCTCCGGGTTTATTTTAAGCATTGAATCCCTTTCTGCTTTATGTCGTTCATTGAAAGCGTCACTGCGTTTAAAAAAATTACTGTCAATAAAACCAGAAAAGAAATTAAGATGTATCACGCCCCCGTTCTTTCCCACGGCCAGGATCTGGTCGTCTTTTAAATTCCTCCTGAAGGGGCATAATGCATAGGCATTGCTGTGCGAAACAATGACTGGTTTAGTGGTGGTATTGATGGCATCCCAAAACGTTTGTTCGCCAACGTGAGAAAGGTCCACCATCATGCCCAGTTCATTCATCCGCCTGACGACCTGCTTTCCGAAATCTGTTAAACCTTTTCGCCTTGCAGAGTCTTTGGAAGCCCTCCCCTCGGGGGAGGATTTAGGCGGGGCCGTACTTTCATCCAGTGCTGATGTTGCCCAGTCGCTGGAATTATTCCAGGTGAGGGTCATATACCGTACCCCCTTTTTATAAAAGCTATCTAATTTATTGAGGTCGTTCTCTATCATGTGCCCGCCCTCTACACCAAACATGACGGCTAATTTTTTTTCCTTAACGGCTTGTAAGAGTTCTGTTGGATTGCCTACCATTGCGATCTTTCCTGGGTTACGATTGGCAACGGCAAACAAGGTATCCATCTCCCTGTTGGCCCAGGCATAGGGGTTTTGTTTCAGCCCGTCGCACCAAACCGAAAATATTTGTACATCAACGCCGCCTTCCGCCCAGCGTTTCAAATCAGAATTGGTCTTGCCTTTGAGGTCTTGGTCAATGATCAAATTCTTGTCAATAGCGGTGGTTAGAATATCATTGTGCGTATCCACTACGATGGATTTGAAGTGGAGTTTTTTGTATTCCTGTCCATTTGCAGAACTCAATATCAGTAATAAGGATAAGGTTACCAGTGTTATTTTTTTCATGCAGATTGGTTTTGTTATGGTTTTTCAAATAGCTGTAAAAGATCATTTTTTTCTCCCGGCTCAACTCAACTTCACTTCCATCTATAAGCACAATGGTGCCCCCGTTTCCCCGAATATAGGTCTTAATATAGCCAGGTTGCTAATATACGATTTGTATGGCAGGGAAAAGCTATAACTATTCAAAACCCCTTCAGCCTGTTTTAGGATTTTGCTAACAGTAAACATTTTTTATCTCATCATCCGCCATAATTATTTTTATCATTACAATAGAATTTTGGGTAAATGTATTTTTATGGAAGTGGTGTAATACAGTTGTCAAAATGATCAGCTATTTGTACAGTAGAAAAAAATATTGCAATGGATGCAAATAGGCTTCCGGAAGATTTTGAGTACTTGAAAAATATGTACAATGACAAATACTTCTCTGTTTTTTTTAGTTGACAAATTTAGCGGCGCAATCAAGGAAACTGTAAAGTTGATGGAAGAGGGGAATCACACAAAAGATGAAATTCAAAAAGCACTTGATCAAATGACGGTAAGAATAAATGAGCTTAGAGAAGAATTTGATGAGAATGAAAGTGATATTGAAATGGTTGCCAGAGATTCGATCGGTGTCACAGTTGAAAATATACTTACATACTTTAACGTTGACATCGATATTAAAGATGCGATTAGAGAAAGAGATTGGTAAAGAACAACATTTACAAAAGTACAGCCGTCGATAGGCTCTCTTCTACTGGCGCAAGGTGTTCCCTTCCAAAAATGATTAATTACAGAACATGATGATCGTGGGATCACTTCCCCTTTTATCGGGACAAGTTGTGCCATTTAGCTCCGCCAGCATCTGATAGCTATCTGGAGTATCGGGGTGAAGGGATAAAAATTAGTCTTACCATTTTTTCGGGTTTTTGCCCACGTGAAATATCCTGGAGAGGTTAAATCCAAACCGAATACCGCCTTCAAAGAACTTTCCGGTAGTTTGTGTCAGATAACCCTTTTCATTCATACCGGTCGCATTGGAAAAATGAAGTTGAAATACGTGGCCCCCGCTTTCAATATCTACACCAACAGAGAGGGGATCGGTTATGGCAGCATCAAGCTGGCCAAAAGCATGATGATAATCGAGCATGATTGCGATACGCTTACTCACTTTATACCTCAGGCCCCCACCCAATCCAAAAATAGTGTTATCATCCGTAGGGTTTAAAGTAGAATTGTTATGCAGTAACAAAGGGCTTAGCTGCATGGAGAAGTTTTTGTTGAATTTCCGACCGGCAATAAGCTGTACATAATAAGATGACCGGTCGCCAAAGCCGGGCTTTACAGCCGCAAAAGATTGTATTGTTGTTACAATATACCCGGCGGCTAATAAGAGGGAAACCGGTATTCTATTTCCCCCATTTGCCTGTTGCAGTATTCTTGTTTTTACAAATACATCTAAATCTTTTAAAATAGTACTTCTGCCCAAACCAACCATCCATTTATCACTGATGCCATAATCAAAACTCATCCGCATACTGGCAACATCCAACCCAAAAAGATCTTTAAGCCCATTTTTGATCACACCAAAGCGATGCATGATCCTGAAGTCTAACTCGCCTTTATGCAGCATTTCGGTAGAGTGTGCATTAATTACTCTGGTTGATTTGAAAGTGCCGGTTATTTTTTGCAAAGCCGCTTTATCCTCATAACGATGTAAGCGATGGGTTGAATCCTGAGCCATAGCCTGACCAACAGTTAGCCCCAAAATAACAGCGAATACAATTTTTTTCATGTGCCTGTTTTACTTTTTGAATGCATGGCAACGGATTTAATTATTATGCTTTCCTCCTGCATTTAACCAATCAATAATTTTTTGTTTGTCGGCATTTGATAATGGCGGCCCGGTTGGTGGCATTTGCGATGGGTTTGCATCC
Source organism: Bacteroidota bacterium (assembly GCA_043781975.1). Classification (GTDB taxonomy): domain Bacteria; phylum Bacteroidota; class Bacteroidia; order Chitinophagales; family Chitinophagaceae; genus Ferruginibacter. The sequence continues at coordinate 49,389 of JAYWAZ010000165.1, read as the reverse complement.
ACAGCCCTTGCTTTAATTCTTAATCCCTGTGATACAATGGTACAATCATCGGCAAAATCAAGCCCATTTTGTGGTGATGGTAAACTGTGACATCCGGGTATGGCACAATTAACAGCCAATACTGCTTTAACGGCTAAAAATAAGGGGCCGGCGGGAGCCAGGTTTACGGTAGCAGTACCTGTTTTTAAACAACCGTTCAGGTCTCTTACTCCATAGTTAAAAGTACCCGCTGCCAATGAACTGAATAAATTGGAAACCTGGAAAGAACCGCCGTTTAAGTTATACATAAAACCTGTACTGCCCCCTGCAGTTATGGTAATACTGCCTGTGTTACTCTCGCACTTAATGGTATTCACAGTTGTAGTACTTGCAGTAATGGTAGGACAGGTAGAACCAACAACTGTACTAACCGATGCACTTAAGCAACCATTTACATCCTTTGCTACAACGGCATAGGTACCAACTGCCAGATTATTAAATGTACCTGTTGGCTGAAAACTAATACCGCCATCCTTACTGTAAGTATGCGGTGCAATACCTCCACTTGCAACGGCAACTATACTCCCATTTGTTGCAGTTGGCCCCGATGTATTTGTCGGTGTTGTGTTTAAATTGATGATAGGGCAGGATGCTGATGTTACACTAAAGGAATTTGAACCAGTGCAGCCATTCACATCTTTTGCAATAATGGTATAGCTGCCTACAGCCAGGTTAGTAAAAGTGCCGCTTACCTGAAAAGTGCCTCCGTTAATATTATAGGTGAACCCGGTACTGCCGGCAGCCGTGGCAGCTATTGATCCGTTTGTTGCACTTGGGGTAGTAGTTTGTGTTATGGTTGCTGTTATTGTTATAGAAGGACAGGGTGTTGCTGTTACGGAAAATGTTTGGGAACCTGCACATCCGTTGGCATCTTTTGCAGTAACAGAATAGCTGCCGGCAGCAAGACCGCTGAATGTACCCGATGTCTGTGCCGTACCTCCGTTCAAACTAAAGGTAAAGCCTGTGCTGCCAGATGCCGATGCAATGATACTGCCATTCGATGCCGTTGGAGTTGACGTTGGGGTGGTGGAGCCCGTTACAACAATGGTAACGCCGGCACAGGGATTTGAAGGCGGCGGCGGCGTAGAGCTGCCTTTACTGCAGCTTACATCCAAAATGATCATGCACAAAGAGGATGCTGTAATTAAAGTGAATATTTTTTTCATTAATAGTAGTTTAAATGAGAACGCAATTTTTTTGAAAAAGGTTGCCTTGATTTTACTGCTTAAACGGAAAATATTTAAGCCCCACATGTAGATTCGTTGTAAATATTTTTACGCTGCCCTCGCCAACACCCCGCAGCGGTAAAATAATGGCAGGAGCTGCTTGTATAAATAATTTATGCCCTATTTGCTTTTCCATGCCAAGCGATAACTGTAAGGAGGCAAACAGGTGTTTATTCTTTGTATACTCATAAGGATAGCTATACTGCATAGAATTTCTTTCGAAAGTGTAATCATACTTTTCTTTTTTCATGATATAGCTGGATACACCAATAGCTGCATAATAATTTGCTTTAGGCCTGATAAGCCAGTTATATTGTACAGTAACCGGCACCTGATATACCATACAGTTGGCATTTACTTTTATTATTTTTACTGTAGTTAAATAAGACCCTGCTTTTGCAGTATAATCATTGGGGCCGGCTATATATTTTTTTGCACCGGCATAAAATCCGGTTTGCACACTCAGTCGCCTGTTAAACTGGTAACCTAAACCAATTCCATATACCGGCGTAATACTGCTGTTTTTAACCATTAATAATTTGGTAGCATTCGCTTCCATGCCCACAGCGGCAAACACGTAAAAACCTGCATTGCTTTTTTTCTTTTTCTCTTTTTTGTCTTCGGTTTTTGCTACGGTGCCGATTTTTTTAAGGGCTGTGTCAGACTTATTAACTGTTTCAGGTTTATTGATGTCGGTTCCTTTGTAATGAGTTGTTGTTTTTTTGGTAGCTATTTTATAAGTATAAATGCCCCTCTCTGTTTTATTTTCACTTTTATTCTGATCATTTTCCAGCTCCGGCGCCCTGATCCTCAGGGCATACCCGGCTTTGTCTTTGTAAATATTTTTATTAGCCGTATTGTAATTATCATCGGCCGCATTAGTGTTATTTGTTTTTTTTTCCGGCTGAGCCGTTTGTGGCACGGTTGCTATATCATCGGTGCCATTTAATGTAGGTGGTGTTTGCTTATCCGTGTTTTTATTAGCAATTTGTTTACCTGTATTTTCTGATTGCTCATTTTTATTAATTGCCCGATAAATAATTCCGGCGCCCAAAAGCAATACTCCCAAGATAAGCGCACTGAAGATCCAGAATAAAGGCCTGCGTTTGTCTTTCTTTTGATCCAGCATCGCCTCCATTTTTTTCCATGATGCTTCATTAAATGCATGGTCAGATGCATTTAATGCCTCTATTATCTTATTTTCTATATATTTATATTGCTCTTCGTTGCTCATACAGTTTAACATTTGTTAGCTTAAACATTTTTTGAATGTTTATTCTGGCTTTAGCAAGATTTGATTTAGAAGTACCCACAGAAATATTCAGCTGTTTTGAAATTTCCTCATGCGGATATCCATCCAATACATATAAATTAAAAACTGTTCGGTAGGCAGGTGATAGTTTCTGTACAAGCGCTATTATTTCATTGTAAGACATTTTATCTATCGGGCTGGCTGAATTTTCAATGATTTCCAGGTGTCTGTCATCAAGTATAGGTATTGCTATCGATTTATTATTTTTTCTGTAATGATCTATAGCTGTATAAATAAATATCTTCTTTATCCAACCAACAAAAGAGGCCTCATAACTTTCATAACTTGGCCTAAATGTTTCTATCTTATGAAAAATCTTTAAAAACCCGTCATTTACTATTTCCTCTGCCTCCGTGTAATGGGCGCTATACCGCATACAAATACCCATAGAGAAACCGAAGTACAGCATATACAACTGCTTTTGGCTATCCCTGTTTGCTTTTATGCAACCCCGGATAATATGCTCAAGCGTGTTACTGCCTGACAAAATGGGACAATTTAGTAGTATTTAAGTCTTAAAGTTACTATAATATTTTAATCGTAATGCATGCAAAAATGGTTGCCACGGTATTTAAATAAATATGTAACAGCTTATATCTGGCAATATCTCTATTTGAAAAATTTCGCAACCCTGGGTGTTCCATCTTACAAACTTAAAATATTCATCCTATTCAGAACGCCCCGCCTGGTCCAAGGGGCGGCGCTCACGGGTGGTTGGGGTGGCTTTCGGATGTTGACAGGAACACCCACGGCGTTGGAAAGAAATAAAAAATAGAAAAGGCAGCTTCAGCAACTTAACCTTTGACGATAACAGGAAAAAAAATGATAAATAAGATGACGGATAAAATGAATAAACAATAAGCAGCTAGTCATAAAATGCACTAGACACTAAGCGATATGCAATGGGCACTAAGCAATGAGTAATAAATATTTTGGAAAGTAAAAGTAGTTTGAGATTTACAGACTATTTTTGCATATTGCCAGTTGCCTATTTATCAGAAATCAATCTTCCTTCCCTGATTTATCCCCCACAAACCAATGCTCTTTATTCTTAAACAACACATTGAATGTGGTGAGCGAGCCGTAGCACCTTGTAATATACTGCTGAATGTTCACCTTCTCCTCATCGGTCAGTTTTTTATGGCTATTGATGTTTTGTTCCAGCACCCGCAGCCGGTCGCGCAGCATCACGATCTTGTGAAAGAAATCATCGATGGGAATTTCTTTTGGCTTTAAGGATTTGTCAGCGGTTTGTAATGACATCATACCTCCATGCCACTTGTCGCCGATAGGAACGATTTCGGTCACATCGCTCCACTGCCGCAGTATCTTCAACAGGGATCTCTCGACCTCCGAAACCGTTTCCACTTCGGCAGTAACATGTTCGGGTATGATCTCGTCCAGGTTGGTATCGGTTTTATCGATCTCTTTAGTGCCGTGGTGGATAAATGAAATAAGGTAGGTGGCGTAGCGAACGCCAATGATCACACCTGGCCCGAATTGCGTGTGCTGCAGGCGTGTGCCGATGCCTAAGGTGAGTTGTTGTTCCATGCGATCATTTTATTGTCAAAATTACTTATTGTTTTGTTCAAATTGCTCAAATGGTTTTATGCCCGTAACCGATTGCATATTTTCATAATTCTTCGTATAATCAGTGGTTGCAAGTCTAATCTGGCAAATAGTTTATTATTTTTTTGTGACCGTAAATTTAAAATAAGAGCATGTAAAATGATTCTGGTTTAAAGTGTCATCTTATATCGGCTCATCTGTTAGTGCTTCTTTGATTGGCCAGGGTTTGATAATTCCATTCATTACGATGTCTTCAAGTACCTTCATATTATCCTTTAAAAATTGAATATTATTTTCTGTAATATAGGCATAGAGTTTGGGAGCAATTTCTTTAGCAAGCTTTTCAAGGGCGGGATGCTGGAAAGAAAGCATAATATGCTGGTAATATGGTATTCGTTTTAGTTTCTGAAAATCAACTTCTCTTTGCCAGTTCTCGAGAAAATATCTGCAAATGGATTCTGTTTTTCTGATATCTTCTTTTTGACCGATGATATACCCAAACACAAATTTTCGGTAAAGGTAGCGGTAATTTTGATCTATATAATTCACAGCAGCACACCAATCTCTATTTTCGAACAATGGGATTTTTAATAATTGAGAATGGGCATTAAGTAATTCATGTGATTTGGTTTTATCAAAAAAGTGACTGAAAAATTGGGAAACAACCTTCTGTAATTCTTCATTTTCCGGGTTGATTGAATGCAAAATATTTATACTGTTCCATATAGCTTTAAATTGATTCAGGCTGACACTTTTTGTTAAAACATCACGAATCAATATTTCATAATCTTTATTATTATAAAAGATTCGAGTTGCAGGACTTAGAATTTCTGGCACAATCTTTTCTCCTGAGATAAATTTATTCAAAATCCTTTCTGCAGCAATTTTATCCCCGGTTACGTTAAGACAGGAGCAGACAATATCAAATGCAATGGCCTGGTCTAGTTTTTCAGCACTAAAATATATTTTTAAAATCTCTTCCGCTGATATTTTATCTCCAGTTATTGTAAGACAAGTGCTTATAATTTGTGATGCAATGGGTTGGTCAAATTTTTCAGCGCTAAAATATATTTTTAAAATCTTTTCTGCAGAGTTTTTATTACCTGTTATTGTAAGGCAAGTGCAAATAAGGTCAAATGGAATATTTCGATCTAATTTACCCCCGCTGCAATACAATTCTAAAATCTTTTCTGCAGTATTTTTGTCTTCAGTTATAGCAAGACAAGTACAAGTAAGCCCGGCTACAATATTTTGCTCTAATTTTTCTCCGCCACAATAGAAATTTAAAATCTTTTCTGCATATCTTTTATCCCCTGTTATAGTAAGACAAGTACAAATAAGCTCGACTTTTAATTCGATAGCCTCTTTTTCCTCGCCACAATACACTTTTAATATCTTTTCTGCTGATGTTTTATCATGGGTTAATGTAAGGCAGGTGCAAATAATATCGGCTGCAATACTTTGGTCTAATATTTCATCATCGCAATAGAGTTTTAAAATTATTTCTGCAAATCTTTTATCTCCGGTTATAGTAAGGCAATTACAGATAATGCCATAACTAATCATTTGGTATAATTTCTCCCGGTTACAAAATTTAGTCAACAAATCAATTGCTAAATGATATAATTCCCTTCGCTCCAGTATTTTTCTATAGCTGGTCCAAATATGGGTATTAGTAATTTTTGAAAAAAGAAATTGAAAAATATCCTTTCGTTCCAGTTTGGAAAAAACAGAATTGATCCATTCGGGTGAGTAGCTCCAAAACCAATTATTTTTATTACAAAAATCAGTAGCCTGGTTAATAAGGGAAAGCTTTTCTTCTTTAGAAACAAAATCAAAACTTAACATATTTACCAGGTAGTGATGCTGATTGTTTTTTTTATTAAAAAGGGCGAAAAAAAATTCTTTTATTTCTGAGTCATCATGAAAGATCTGCCTTTCATTGCGATAGAAAATATCAAAGAGTACCGAGGAGGAATAGTGCTCGTTGTTATGTACAACGGCATTCAGAATATTTCTTTTATCATTATCATCATAAGCGTCAAAGCCTTCCAGCAACGCATAAGCCAACCCTTCTTCGGCAAGAAGGTCATGATTGAAGTTTAATAGCTCGATGCCGTTGTTTTTTACTTTACTTTGATCTGATTTATCGAAATATATGTATTTAAAAACCAGCTGACCAATATTAGTGTTTCCAGTTAACTGAAGGTTTCTGCTAAGATCTTGCTGGTAATAATAGGCAATAGCCCAAAAGGCACTGTCACTAATCTTTATTTTATGTACTTTATATACATTGGACCAATAAAAGAGGGCTTTGGCGATTCCGGGGTAGAGTAAGTATATTTTTTTCAGATCGCTTTGAATTATTTCCCGGAAATCGGCCATTACATCATTCAAATCAATCTTTAGATCACCTTCATTCTTGTTCGTTTCAACATGCGCAAACAAAAATAATAATAGATACAATGAAGTGTTGGCGGCATGATTCATTAATTTGTCAATCGTATTCGACCAAATTGGTTCCAGCGCTTTCAGTTTACGGAGTACCTCTAAATTATCTTCTGAACTCAGGGGCAAGATATTTTCTCCATACAAATACCTTTTATAAAATTTCCCGGTAATGTCCCTGTCACCTATTACAATACGAATGTTTTTAAACTCATTTATTTTTTGCAAAAAAGATTTGCTGACCATATCATCCATGGCCAATTGATACCAGTCTTCAATAATAATTAGATACCGGGCCGTTGCTTCGAATGAAGTATCAAAATCATTTGCAAGGAAATCGTTTATATTACTTACCCATATCGTCCTGAACTCTTCCTTAACCGTGTCTATCGCTAGGCGACGGAGTAAGGTTGATTTGCCGCTCCCGCCCGGACCAGATACCAGACCAACCAGTCGGCTGTTGATATTATTGGCAAAGCTGTTAAGAATTGCTTGTCTAAAAGATTTGTAGCCAGTACGGATCAAATCCCATTTTTGTAAAATCCCAAACCATTGGCAGTCATCATCTCTCTTGGCGGTGTAAAAATCAATGGCCTTATGTGCGTCTTTTGGTTTTCCCTCTATAATGCTGATATAATCCTCGTCAATAAAATAAGCGCCTTTCAGGCTTCTGTCAGCCGGCTGTGAATAGGGAATTATGGGAGCGAAGTGATTCCTTATCTTTTCCAGGGCCCAGGCATTTATCTCCTTTACTTCATCCTGACGATCTTGAGCATTATCCCAATTTATATCTTTATACATTATTATAATAGACTCGTTAAAAAGACTCGTATAAAAGTCATTAAAGTTAAAATTCTCGTTATTTACATTTACGTAATTAGTAAGCAGGATATAATTCTTTTTTGATAGCCTGAACTTAAGATTAACCCCATTACCGATTATTTTTTTTAAATATTCGTCATTTACATTTTCAGTATTACCAGACTTTTTAGCTGCATAATTAATGGCCTCCGCCAGATCGAAATAAATCTTATTGCTCAATTCCTGTGGCCCTGAATTGTTAAATGTCTTAGCTATCAAAGCCTTAAGAAGAATGATTTCACAGGGGTTATATGGGTTGCTGGCGGCGGGCATCGCCCAAATTTATTCATTTGTCCGCTATTTATCCTAAAATAATGCCATTAATCCACAGTCAGGATAGCATCATTAACCAATTTGCTGAAAAATAAATAATGATGAAAAATATTCTAATTACAATCATGAAATGGATTTCAGAATTTTTTTCCTTCTCGATTTTAGTAAAAAGCCTGGCGATCGGAAACCTCTCATTTCTTTATGCCGACAGCGTAAATTATCTGAAAGGTATGTATGGAATAAACCTGGCTAGTTTAGGGATGATGACCTTACTGTTTACTTTCTATTTTTGTCAATTTATTAAAAATCTCAGGCGCCTGAGGATGGATGATGTTCATATTCAGACATCCATGAAGTATCTAAAGGTGTTTGTGATCATTATTGCCCTGGCCCCGGTTGTGATAAACCAGGATTTCAGCCTGGTGAATTATCAACACGATACTTTACGGCATGCGGTCAAAAGTTTTTTTGAATTAGTAAAAGTATTCGGCGCTGAAAAAATTGTAGGGATATGTCTGTGGTTGGAACAAAAATCAAAAAGTAAAAAATAATAATTTCTTTACGAAATGTACTGCATCTTTCCCATCAATTTAATCTACTCCCCGGGGTGATAAGTTCTTTCCGCATGCTTCAGCACATCTTCTTTATAAAAAAGTACTTCCTTAAACTGTCCCTTTGTATACATCAATGCCTGGTCTTTAAAGTGTGGCGAGTTGGGATCACCACTTTCACCGCCGGCCAGTAAGGACTTTGCGCTTATCTTTTTACCAAACTCCACCGCACAGATAAAACTATTGCCATTCAAGCCATATCTTTTTTTGGTACCCGGATAATAACGACTTGCATACGATGGCAATATGCCCCATTGTGATGAAGCGAATCCAACAGGCAGACTGGGCTGGTCATCCCTGTATTGCTGGTCAATATCGCCGGATATGCGCTGGTAACGGTTAAGGCTTCCCCAGGGGGTTTGCCAACTGCCATATTTGGTTTTCAATTCAACCAATACCGCTTTAAATGGCTGTAGCAAAGTGGTTGAACTTGCGGATGCTGCAAAAAGGTTGGTCTTATCCACCAGGTCCGAAACCGTATTGTCCGTTTGTATCTTATTGATCAGTGGCAATAATTTTTGTCCCCATTCAACAGCCAGTGTGGTGGCGATGGAATTTTCCCCGCAGCGCAGGTCCCAGTTCTTTAGTGTGGATATGGGTTCAAGCAACAGGTTGTATAGCGAATCGTCTTTTGAGATATTCTTTTCAAAGGAATTCACGAGGGCGGGTACCAGTTTTTCAAAACCGGCCAGGTAGGTGTCGTATCCGGCACTGATCACCTTATCAAGCGTGTAGCCATTACCTTTACTTAATACCCTTACGGCATTGAGCCCGCGGAAATTCTCACCATCGGGTGCCATGTATGCAGGATAATCATCTCTTTTGGGGCTATTGGTTCCCGCCACGGTAAAAGGAGTTGAATTGCAATTCTGCAGCCAGCCATTGAGAGGGTTGTAAAGATGTATCCCATCTTCCACGGTATGTATTCCTTTCCATTCGGTGGCCGAAATACTGCCGTCCACAGGTTTTGACCAGTCAATTGAACTATTCCTTTTAGGAATGAAGTTGCCATGCCAGTAGGCGATATTGCCTTCTGCATCGGCATATACCGTATTATTGGAGGTATTGGCCCGGATGTCCATCACTTTTTTGTATTCGGCGAAGCTCCTGGTCTTGGTGCGTTGCCAGGACTGGATGAGACCGTCCATGGAACGATTGTGCGACCGCATGCTGATCCATCGCCCGTTGCGTTTAGCCATTACCGGGCCATGATGGGTAAAAAAGGCCTGAATGGTTTTGGAAACGATTTTATTTTGGGCCAGGTACCGAATTGTTATCTTTTTTTCGGTTACCGCTTTCTGTGCCTTATCGTATTCATAAACCCAACCATTATTTTTAGCGGTTACCTTTTCGGCGTACATATCCGCTACATCCACCACACTGGACGTGTGCATCCACCCACAATGTTCATTGAAACCCTGGTACACGAAGAACTGCCCCCAGGTAACGGCCCCGTATACATTCAGGCCCTCTTCGCTCGCCACCTGTACTTCGGGACGAAAATAAAAGGTCACGTGGGGGTTGATATAAAGTATTGCATTTTTTGATGCGGTAATGGAGGGCGAAAAAGCAAAACCATTGGAGCCCGTTAACAATTCCTCCTCCGGGTCTTTGTTTATGGCCAGCTCAACATTGCTGCCGGTATAAAAATTTTTCAGTTCCTCTTCCGTAACTCCGCCGGTACTGATGGCGCCGATGCTGCCGTCGGTCCACAATAAAGGATACCAGGGTTCAAAATGATAGAGGAGCGCGGGTTTTACGTCGGGGTGTTTGTATAAATAATAATTGATGCCGTCGGCAAATGCATCCAGTAATTTATGCAGCCAGGGCGGACTTTTTTTATAATCGCGTATCGCGTCAGCCGGATCAATGATCATCCGTATCAGCAGGTCGGCATAAAGCGACGACTCGCCCTTTACTTCCGCCAATCGTCCCAGCTTTTCAATATAGTTCATCTCCACCCTGTGGAAATCATCTTCGCATTGCGCATACAGCAGTCCAAACACCGCATCCGCATCTGTTTTGCCATAGATATGTGGAATGCCCCAGTTGTCGCGTATGATGGTTACATTTTTTGATTGTTTTTCCCAATGGGATATTTCAGAACTTTGAAACTGCTGGGAAAAATTTTTGGAACTGATTATTATGAAAAATAAAAGGCCAATTAATTTTTTCATGAAACAGTTTTTGATCCTATAAACTTAGTTCCCTTTTTTCAATTCATCAATCGTTTTCTTAACTGCTGACCGTTCTCCTTGCTTCTTCAATACAATTTATGATAGCAAATGCCCGATCAGGCTTAGTGGAGTCTGTATTTTACCATGAAAAACACCCCTTTTTTATGGTAGCGGAACTTTTATTTGAGAAATTTTGGAAATAGCTTGAAATATGTAATTTATTTTATATCTTACTCTATATTAAAACCTTTTTTTATGGGCTCACCAACTATTCCAGATCATTATACTATTGACACCAACCTAAAAGGAGATATAGCCGCGCATATAGACGGCAATCTTAACAGCAAGGTAGATGCTACGCTTAACTCCAATTCCAACGCTAAGATTACCGGTGATCGAAATCAACCGGTGGCCACTTTAATAATAGGAGACCCGAAGCAACCGGTTTTTACCGATAGCAAAGTGGAACTGCTTAACCTCCCCAGGTTTACACTCCAGGATATTAAGGATATGATGAAAGTAAGGGTACGTATACCCAATTACTCGCAGGTCTGTTTCAAATTATTAGGGCAGGAATTCTTTACGATCTGTATGAATGGCGAAAGCCAGGTCATTACAGAACCCTATGTTCCCAATGCGCTGGAAAGATGTGAAGTAGAATGCTGCGAACCCGATACCAGGCCTTTCCCGGAAGATAAGGACCGCGTGGTTGTTATTAAAAAAGGGAGGTAGACTGGCATCCTGTTTATACTTATTAAATGATCGTTTATGATAACGCTGACAGCAAATAAAATGCATGAAAAATTGCATATCGGTGAGCAAGAGATCGTGCTGAACGGACCTCCCCATAAACTGACCGGGCATATTTTTATGCGGAATAATGATACCGAAAGGCTTTTCATTAAAGAGTTGGCGCTATCCGGCGGTAAGCAGGAGGCTATACAATTCATTACATCCCTTTTACCGGACGAAGAAAGAAATCACCTGATCAGGTACCAGCTGCCCAGGAGGACAGCTCCGGGCATTTATGAAAATACGGTTGAAGTGGCTGGCCAAAAAAGAAAAATAAAATTCATTGTACAGCAGAACATGGATATTTATTTGTCGCCCGGGCAATTGCATTTTAGTGAAGTGGCGCCCGGGAAATCATATACTGCGATACTTTCTTTGACCAATAATGGCAATGTTCCCTTTACTGTTCCCGATATAAAACACGTAACCACCTTAGACCCGGACTATTTATGCAGGGCTACCGCAATGGCCATGCGGGAAAAAGGCAAAGAAGGATATATGGCGATGATGGATGAGATCACAAAAAACGTATACAGGGACATGGCGGGCTGGGCGGAGGTATCCATTAAAGAAAAAGGAAAAGTACTGGCTCCGGGTGAAAGAACGGAATTACAGTTTACAATAACATTACCCGATAATGCAGATTCAAAAAAAGATTATTTCGGGGACATCCGGTTTTGGAATAAGGCCATTTCCTTTAATATTAAAGCATAAGATGCTCCTGCATCGCAAATAGTTAAAACATGGAAAATAAAGAAATCAATACCGCTGGGTTGCAACAAAATTTGTCTAAAGGCCTGCAAATGCTGGCCGACATGTCGATGGCAACGTTTAAGTCCACCATGGATAATTCAGCTAAAACGACAGAAAATTTTAATAAAGTGATCGCCGATATGGGATTGCCGACTTTTAAAATGCCTGCTTTGTTTGGCGGCGGCGCAAAAAAAGATTGTTGCGCCCCGCAGGAAGAGTGCCCGCCACATTGTATCTTACAAATCGGGCGGCACGCATTGATCGGGGAAAGGATCCTGGTGCCGTTTATCATTAAGAACACCTGCAATGCGCAAAGAAACTACAGGGTTGGTATACGTGTACTGAAACATATAGACGGAACGGTAGCACCCTCTCAGCCAGGGCTGAATAAGAAAACGGTAACCCTTGACGCGGGCGCCGAAGAAATGGTATTAATGGGCATCGACCTGGAAAAATTCAACAAAACCGGTACGTACAATGCCGAGATCGTTGTCCGCGAAAAAAATATCAATCAGAATATTTGTTTTACCCTGGTGGTGGACAGTCTTGTTGGCGCACCCGTAGCAAAACCCCAGGATGAAAAAAAATACATGCTGCGGTGGCAAAGCTGGCAAAGCCATTTTTACTGCGAACCCAAAAGAGCAACCGGACAATAACTTTTAAAGCCATTGTCATTTTGTTTTTTACGTTGCATCTCAATACGTATAAAAATTTAAAAATAAGCCGGTAGCATTCCGTGCAATGGTTTAATATTTAACCCCAATTAAATTATCCTTAATGAGTGATCAATCAAATTCTTTGTCAAAAGAACTGGAAACCCTGTTTAAAAAAACAACCGAGGCTAACCGGGTGTTCATATCAGAGGGCACAAAATTCGTAAAGGAATTGAATTTTTCTAAAAAGGACGGGGAAGAAATGTTTTCCAAACAAACGGATCTCATGAAAGAGGCTTTTAATCTCTTTATGAAACTGAATATACAGCACGCCACTAACCTGGTTGATCTGGGAATAGCATTATCCAGGAAATTTAATGACCCCGGCGGTACCGGAACCCCGGAAGAACCAGTAACAAATGAACCGGCATTCGTGTTGCAGGTTTCTGGTCAGCCTGGCGCTACTGCCAACACGGTTTTTTTACTGGATAGTGATAAAAAAGAGAACATCATTTGTAATTTCAAGCAAACTGATTATACCATGCAAGACGATGCCAGCGGGCGATACGCCTTTGAAACAATTTTCACCCCGCAATCATTTGAAATTCTGCCCGGCCAATCACAAAAAGTTGAAATAACGGTGAAGATTCCCGCTGAAACAAAGCAGGGCCTGTACAAAACCAATATTTTGGTACAAGGATTTGAACACACTTATTTTTCCTTATTCTTAACCGTAACTCCGAAAAAAACAGCGGCAACTAAAACCAAAAGAAAGAAGTGAAAGACGAAAAAGAAAACACATCAAAGAATAATGACAGGATGAAGGATGCCGCGGACTGGCTAAAGAACATTAATCCGGGTAAAGTACTAAACAGCGCCCAGCAAATTTTAAGTACGGCCGTTGATGTGCTTGAAGAAGAAATAGCCGCTGGTATCTTAGCCGCCAAAAAACTGGAAAAAAAGGTAATAAACGTGGATGAGATACGCGGCAACCCGGATGAATTAATGAGCCGCATTCGCAGGGACACACATGAAGCCATCGATATTTTTCTGGATGCCCTTACTACACTGACAAATCATATCAGCAGTCTTTCGGGGGTGGTAAATAAGGAAAAGCAAACCAAAGCACCCGGATCAGATCCGAAGCCGGCTGATAAAAAAGAGTCGATACCGATCATTCAAAATAGCGGCTTTGCAAAAGCGGGCAGTACCGTGGAACTTTCCCTATCCCTTAGTAACGACAGTAAGGAACCCATAAAGATCGTGATCCAGCATCCAACACTTTTAGGCCCGAAAAATCTTAAAATACTGGCGAGTCATATAAGCATACGCCCGGCGACCTTAACGCTGAAGCCGGGTGTTAGCAGGGAAACGATCCTTAAAATAAAAATCCCCAGAACCTGTAAACCCGGAACTTATTCAGGGCTGTTATGCGACACTACAAATGCATACCTGTGTACGGTCGTAAATATTAATGTGGCATAAATAACGGCTCATGGAAGATTCAGTAATGAAATCAATGCTCTCGGAATATGCCGCTTTCACCCTCAGGGGCATCGAACATTTTATCCCGGATAAAGAGCCCCGGAAATACCTATACAGCCTCATTGAAGATTATCCCCGTCGCGGTGGCAAGGCGTTCCGGCCGGGCCTGTGTATCGCTGCCTGCCGAGCATTTGGAGGCAGCCTGGAGATGGTGATGAATTCCGCCGTCGCATTGGAATTGTTTCATAATGCTTTTTTGATACATGATGATGTGGAAGATAACAGTTATATGCGCCGCAATAAACCCACCATGCATCAATACAACAATGTGGCCATAGCCGTAAACGTTGGTGATGCCATGAATGTATTAAGCCTGAAACCATTGATGCAGAACAAAGAGATACTGGGCCCCAAACTTACCATGACCGTATTCCAGGAAATACAACATATGGTAACGGAAACGGTGGAGGGGCAGGCGATGGAGCTGGGTTGGCGAAAAGACAATGTATGCGACCTGCAGGATGCCGACTACCTGCGCATGATCCTTAAAAAAACATGCTGGTATACCTGTATTCACCCGGTACGGATCGGGGCCATCATCGGTACCGGTAATAAAATAAAACCGGAACAATTTGATCGCTTCGGTTATTTTATGGGCACTGCTTTTCAAATACAGGATGATGTCCTTAACCTGGTGGCCGAAGAGCATAAATATGGTAAAGAAATCGGCGGCGATATCATTGAAGGCAAAAGAACACTGATGCTTATTCACCTGCTGAATCATTGTACCAAAGATGAACACGCGGTGATAAAAGAATTCCTGGCGGGAACGGATCCTGGCAACCGGGAAGCGGTCGCCGCGTTGATCTTAAAATGGATGCATACTTATGGAAGCATTGAATACGCCAAAAGCACCTCAAAGTATATGGCAGGCGCCGCTTTAAAAGAATTCTATTCGATCTTTTCTGTGTTACCCGCCTCCAAAGACAAAAAATTCATAGAAGAAATAATTGTTTACATGATCAACCGGGATTATTAAGCGAATCAAATGATAAACTTACGGGTAGTACAAAAATACGATTGTGATGTACTCATCGTGGGCGGAGGCCCGGGGGGCAGTGCGCTTGCATATCAATTGGCCGAAAAAGGAATAAAGACGATGGTACTGGAAGCGCATACATTTCCAAGAGACAAAGTATGCGGCGACGGGGTAAGCCCGATCGCGTTGGCCGAACTTCAGAAACTGGGCATTACCCGTTTACAAAAATTTAAACGGGAAAATGAGATCACCAAAGTAGGCTTGTTCATCAAAGATGAAAAAGTATTTATTGACCTGCCCGAGACCGGCCACCTGCCTTTTCATGCAAGAATAATTCCAAGGATGCAGCTTGATAACTGGATCTATGATGCCGCAAAAAACAAGGGTGCCGTTTTCCTGGAAGATACCCGTCTTGTCAATTTTACAATCACAGAAACAGCCGCTATCGCCGAGGTGAAACGAGGTGATGACATCCAATACATCCGGTCAAAAATGATCGTAGGCGCCGATGGCAGTAATTCAACCGTGGCCCGTATCCTGCATGGTGAAAAAGCCGGTGAAAAATTTAAACTCCTGGGGTTGCGGGCTTATTATGAAAATGTGAACGGGCCCAATGACCGCGTAGACATCTTTTTTACAAAGTACAATTTTCCCGGAATATACTGGATGTTCCCGGTAGGGAAAAACAAAGCCAACATCGGGTTGGCCATGGTAGCCAGCACCATGCCAAAAAATGAACAGCATGTAAAAACCTTATTGACAAAGCATATTGAGCAGAATAAGGACATGGCTGAACGCATTGGCAAGGGTACCATCAAAGGCAAGATATCCGGATGGCCCCTCACTTTTTATAATCCACAAAACAGCATCACCGGTAACAGGGTATTACTGATAGGCGATGCAGCCGGGTTAATAAATCCGTTGAGCGGCGATGGCATACAATATGCGTTGCTGAGCGCCCGCTGGGCCGGCGAATGCATCATCGACTGTGTACACAAAAATGATTTCTCAGCAAATACTTTATTCGCCTTCCGCAAAAAGATAAACGAAGAATTGGGATATGATTTTGCCTTATCAAACCTCCTGATCCAGTTTGCCCGAAACAGGGCCCTGGCACCCCTATGGATGGAGATCATGGAAGTGCTGATCGAAAGGGCCAAGACAGATAAGCAATATGCCGATATCATCGCGGGTATTTTTGAAGGAACTTATCCCTCATACAAAGCGCTTACCCCCGATTTTATCTCGAAGTCATTGCTGCAGGCGGGCATGCATATAGGATCGCTTGCATCTAAAACCCTGTTAAAAGGCCCGGGGCATTGGCTGCATACAGGCGCCCGTGCAGGCAACCTGGCAGTCTCCCTTATTGACAGCATCAAAAAAAATCCATCCGGGAATATTCAGTGGTTAACTTCTTTGATCAGTAATGGGTTATTGGTAGCCGGATATGTTATAAAAAAATAAGAACGGCGAGGCTCCTGCAAGGTTTAATGGGTGCGTTTTTGATCGCTGCTTGTCATTGGCTTACAAGAAAGAAGTTATTTTGTTATCAATACAACCCCACTTTTCCTTTCACCGATTCAAATAATTTTTTTGAATCGAAGCCCACTCCGTTCTTAAAAACGGTCTCGGTATTTCTTACCGTTTTGATATCGGTCAACGGATCGCCGTTGATCAATACCAGGTCGGCTTTTTTACCAACCTCAATGGTTCCGATATCCTTATCACGTCCAAGATATTGAGCTGCGTTAAGGCTGCAGATCTTTACCGCCTGCGGAAAAGAAAAACCGGATTCCACCAACAATTCGAGTACATGACGGTCGGCATAACCCGGTATCACGCGGCCGGCGCCGGTGGGATCAATGCCCGCCATCAACCTTCCGCCCATATCAACGAATTGTTTTTCCCAGGCCATTTCTTTTTTGAACATGGCCCTGCCCACCGAATCCTTTCCTACACGGGGGGCATAATTCTTTTCAATGGTTTCTTTTATAACGGTTGTCAATGCCTCACCGCCGGCCCCGGGAAAAACCTCCCTGCCGGTATAAGGTTCAAATACAGGGAGGGTAGACGTAACCGTTACATTCTTTTTGATCAGGTATGCCATCAGGTCTTTCATCTCCTGGCTGTTTTCATCCAGTTTGTTGAGTGACGCGGTTTGTAAAGCGGTATTGCAGGCGTCTGCCTTTTTAGTTTTATCAAAATCGCTGCTTACCCAGAAACCATGTTCAAGATTATCAATACCCAGGTCGGCCGCCTCATGGTAAGTGATGGAACACAGATGACCCGTGACCTTTATGTTTTTTTGATGAGCCAGCCTTACCACTTCAGCCAGGTCGGCTCTGGTGATATCCGTATACACTTTAAAAGAAGTGACACCGTTGCTTATCCAATAGCTCACTTGTTTCGCGGCATCCTCGGGCGTTTTTATGAATAATATTTCGGGGATGGGAATACCGGCCCTTTCGATATAGGGTCCGGTAACATCAATATCCGGTCCCGGGATTTTTCCTTCATTCACCTGGTCGCGGATATTCAGATCGGTTTGCGGTTCCAGGCTTCCGGTGGTTCGCATGGTGGTTACGCCGCCCGCCAGGTAAAGGCGGGGGAAGGAAACCGGCATTTCCACGCCGAGGTACATGGGCGGTACGAATTCACCATAGAACATATGTTCATGCATCATGATCATTCCGGGAATGATGGTTTTACCGGTGCAGTCCGAGATCCTGGCGGTAGCGGGTATTGGTACATTTAACGAATTGCCAATGACAGCGATCCGCCCTTTTATGATGACCAGGGTTTGATCCGTTTTTGGCGTCTGCCCGGTACCGTCAATGATATTTACATGCGTGAATGCAAGGGTATCTCCTTTCGTACTGATGAACTGCTGCACCAGGGGGCTGAATTCCTGTGCAGTACATGGTTTACCCATGAGGATCAGGATTACAAAAAACATGTGGGAACGGCAGAATGAACCTGGTTTCATATGATTTTTTTGAAAAGATACTATTTTATAAGAGCATTTTTGAATACCGGAACTTACGTACAATATTTTTTCAAAGGCGGTAAATTACAAATTACCTTACTGGTTTATTCCAGGCCATATTCTTTTTTGATCAGGCTGATCAGGCTCGTTCCTTTTTTCTTTACGATTATTTGCAGGTCCATGTTCTTTATCACCAGTAATTGAAAGGTCCTTAAGTTATTCAGGTATTCACCCAGGAATTGTTCATTCAGTTTTATCATTGCATTAGGGTCGGCAGGTTTTTTAAAATAACTGGTATCGGCAAAGATCCTGGTAAGCGCTCTGCCGTCAAATAATTTATGAAGGAGATCGGTATAGGTAAAAGAAAAGTTTGTTTCGTAGAGGTCACGCAAGGCCACACGTTTGGTTTGCTGGTCATAGGCTTCGATGGAATCCACTACATTCCTGTGACGGATAAGCCGGTAACCGCCCGAGCTTTTTAGTTGATCGAGCGTACCACTGTTCTGGTAAAAACCAAGGTGACCAAAAAGTTTCATACCCAAAGTATATCCAAAGGCCGGAACGGATCCGTTTGCATGGTTTGCAAAGAAAATGATCAATGAATCGATTGTCCTGATCTTTGTGGTTCGGTAATTCCTGATTATAGAAAACTGTGCCGTGTCAAGCTGAAGGTCTTTCACCAGGGATACCATGAATTCTTTTTCCCGCTTACCTTCCACGTAATGTTCACGTTGGTTCTCAGCCAAAAACCCTGCGAACACAGCAAGGAAAAGCATGAGGAATTCATAGAAATAATGCCAGAATTTTTTTCCGGGGGCATGGTGCAGGTGTTGGGCATGGGTCTCCATAGCTTTAGTTTTGAGTTGTTCCGATTCGGTTCTTATTTCGTTCTGAGGATTCGTTTTTTCTTCCCCGCCGGGGCAGGCTACAGATGTATATTCACCCGGTTGCTGGGCTCCAGCCTCAGACTGTTGGCTGTTATCTTCCGGCTGTTTTTTTTCTTTCATTCAAATGATATGAACAACAAGCTACTCATTGCTGAGCACAATAAAAAACAGAAAACAGTTTTGGGGTAAGTGCCAGGGATGCATTACCGCGGGGAAATTTTTTTTGCATCCTCTTTCAGCAGATCCATTTTGAATTGATAAGAGCAGTTTAGTACATATTGGTAAAAAGACAGTTCATTTGTTCTGCTTACAAATTCATAAGATGGCCGGTATCGAATCATAAAAAGATCTAACTGTTCATCCTGTAATTGTGTAATTCTTTTCACCAGTGTTTTATTAAAACGGTAATTCACATATTTTTCTTTCTCCTGCGCTTCCAGCCGGGTCTGGAAAGCATGCAGCCTCTTGTTTCTTTTGAAACGGAAGATATTGATCAGTTCATCCAGGTCGGCGCCCACCATACCATCGGGTGAAATATTTGTACGGACGCCCGGCTTCCGGTATTCAAATACGTCCGCATAGGTCTTTCGGTTCTCCAGCGAATCCTGCCGGTAGGATTTGGAATGCACCACCACTTCCTTCAGCGTACTGTATTTTCCCTTTACGGTGATGCGCAAGGAAATATCGAAATGAGCAGGGTCGGTGATATTTTTTACTGCAAATTTTTGAGTGGGTTTATTGCGAAAATAAAAGGAAACGGAATCCTTTTCGTTTACCAGTATATGAAAGTTGCCCAGCGAATCGGTGATGGTGAACAAACCGCCTGTACTGATCACCCTTACTCCCTCCACCTGGTTTATTTTGGAAGAATCATACACGGTGCCGCTGAGGGTGAGTTGTGCCCGGCCCGGCCTGGCAGCGAACACAAGATACAGGGACAGTAAGATGATTTTTAAAGACAGGCGCAAATGATAATCTAATTTGAAGGCGTAATATTACGGCAACAAATCAAGAACTGACCCGGCCCCGCTTCTATTTAACGGCGATTTTGCTTTTCGCGTGGTTATTTTTTTGTGAACTCGTAAGGCGTATATTCCACAAAGTCGGCAACTTTTACAGTCACCCCTTTCACTTTTCCATTTACCACATTGAATGGAAATACGGCTGTTCCGAATTCGGGATCAGTGAATGCGCAATAGAAACGGTTGCCGCCAAGTGCGCCAAGTTTGGCATAGAAGGCCGGGTGGTGCTCAAATCTCATCCGCAGTTCATTATCTTCCAACACCACTTTCATCTTTCCATACACGTCATTGAAATAATCGCCGGTATATGCGGCGAGGGGCAATGACGGTTTTATCATCAGGGCTACAGAGTCTGTCAATTTTTTATCTGCCGCCGCTTCGTTTTTACGCTGGTTCCTGGTAAAGTCCAGGTACACCTTACTGTAATTGCGATACGGCAGGCCCAGGTAGGCATCCAGGATCTCCCATTTTAATGCTTCATATAATGCATTCTGATCAGTATTGGTCAGAACAACGATGCCCAGTTTTTCCTGCGGGATCATCGTTACGCTGCTCACATAACCATTCACGCCACCCGTATGTGACACGATCCTTCTGCTTTCATAATCCTGCAGTTCCAGCCCAAGCCCGTATAAAGTGAAATTACTTTTATTGAATATGGTACTACCGTTGCCTATGATCGAGTTGGGATAACGGATGCTCTGTATCGCTTTTTGAGGAACAATTTCCTTGCCATCATACTTCCCATTGTCCAGCTGCATCATCACCCACCTGCTCATATCTCTGGCCGAGGAAGCGATGCTTCCGGCAGGCGCCAGGTTATCAATGAGGCAATAAGGGATCTTTACGATCTTTCCGTTATCCATCGTGTAGGGTACCGCCTTATTGGCGGCATTTGGGAAATCCCTGCTTAAGGCAAGCGTATTGTTCATGCCCAGCGGAATGAATATTTTTTCTTTGATATAATCTTCCCATTGTTTGCCAGTGACTGCCGGTATGATCTCACCCGCGGTGAGAAAAGCCGCATTGGTATAGCCCCATTTGGTACGGAAGGGATACACCGCCTTGATATGTCCCATCTTTTCGATCACTTCCTTACGGGTAAGGTTACTCGTCCAGTAAGTGAAGTCGCCCTGGAAGGTCCTGAAGCCGATTCGGTGGCAAAGCAGGTCTCTTACAATGGCCTGTTCACCGGCGGCTTTATTGTCCAGTTTGAAGGAGGGCATCCATTTGGTCACCTTGTCGTCAAGGGATAATTTATTTTCCGCGTCAAGTGTCGCAATAGCCGTTGCGGTAAAGGCTTTGGTATTGCTCCCGATCATGAAGAGGGTATTCTCATCCACTTTGTCAGTAGTGCCAAACTCCTTTACGCCATAGCCTTTCATCAGTACCACCTTCCCGTTCTTTATGATGCATACCGAGAGGCCGGGGATCTCCCAGTCCCGCAGGGCTTTGTTAATATAATTGTCGATACTGTCTTTAACGAAAAAAGGGATGGTATCATTCTGTGCATTGGATACCGACCATGCAAAAACAAGGCATGGCAATAGCAATAATATACGTTTCATAAACAGGATTTGAGAAGGGTAAGTTAAAGAGAAAAGAAGAGCATACGTTAACCGTTCGTAATTATTTTTTCAATAATTGTGGGATAACTGGCATGCTCAAGCGCTTGTATCTTTTTTGCCAATGACTCAGCAGTATCTTTTTCATCAACAGCGCATGCTGACTGGAAAATGATCGCACCATGGTCGTACAATTCATCCACGTAATGAATGGTGATGCCGCTTTCCTTTTCTCCGGCGGCGATCACGGCGTCATGAACAAAGTGGCCGTACATGCCCGGCCCTCCGTATTTTGGGAGCAGGGCGGGATGTATGTTTATGATCTTTTTGGGATAGGCCGCAAGCAGGGGACCCGGTATCTTCCATAAAAAGCCCGCCAGTACAATAAGATCGATATGATGATCTCGCAATTCGGGCAAAAAAGCATCCCCGTTATTAAATCTTTCTTTTTCGATGAGCAAAGCAGGGATATTTTCTTTTGCCGCTATCGACAATACGCCCGCCCCTGTTTTATTACAGGCTATCAATGCGATCTTTGCCAGGGGCGATGACCTGAAATGATCAATGATCCGTTGTGCGTTGGTTCCGGATCCCGAGGCAAAAATGGCGATCCGGGTCACAGATGCAGCGGCAGGATGAATTCTCCTCAGCCGATTATAAACCCTGATGATGTATCTTTTAAAAAAAGCGAATTGTCCCAGGGGAATACTGATAAGGATCACGCATAAAGGCCAGAGCAGGGTACAGAGTAATACAAAAATTACAATTTCCAGCCATCGGTCAACCGCGGGAAAATATTTTATAATCCATGCGGCGGCCCTGCCGCAAAGGCTTCCACCCAATATGAACGTGGCAAGGATAAGCACCAAATTAAGATCGTTCACCTTCCAGTGCCTTTTGAGTTTTTGAAGCATTCGGCAAAAGTGGAATAAAAAATCGTGAATTATGACAGGGAGTCAAAAAATATTGTCTTTAAAAAACTATTTACAAATGCATGACAATTCGCATACGGGAAATGTAACAATTGGCTGAAACCCACGCCAGTCAAGGAAAAAAAAAACTCCATCATGTTGATATATTGTCAGTATCCTGCCTTATTTTTGCAACCAAATCAGGATATTTTTCCACATTAGCCCCGATATAACTGTATGAGTCGTTCCAGAAAAATCTTTAACAGAATATTTACCGGTTTTTTCTTTATCTCACTGCTCAGTTTCACTCAACAATCCTTTGCCATTGACGGCGAAGCGCTATTCAAAGCCAACTGCGCCAGTTGTCATAAACCGGATAAGGATTTTACCGGTCCGATGTTAAAAGGGGCCAGGGAAAGGGAGCCAAACCCAGACTGGGCTTACAAGTGGGTGAATAACGTGAACTCCATGCTTCAATCAGACGCTTATGCAAAGGCATTGATGGTGAAATATGGTTCACCAATGACCCAGCAGAACCTGAAGCAGGAAGAGATCAAAGCGATACTGGATTGGGCGGATGCCTATGCGCCACCGCCACTTCCTACGGGCGAAACAAAGACTGGTGGCGAAACAGACAATTCTCTGCTTTTTGGTATACTTACCCTGGTATTGGCGCTTATCGCGTTCATATTATTACAGGTTAACAGTAATCTCCGCAAATTATCAGACGAAAAAGAAGGGGTTCTTCGCACCGAACCCGTACCTTTTTATAAGAACAAGACCTACCTGATGGCAGGGATATTGGTATTATTTACCCTGGCCGGATACTTCTTCGTTAACGGGGCGATTGGCCTGGGACGCCAGCAAAACTACCAGCCTGTTCAGCCGATCTACTACTCTCATAAGGTACACGCCGGTACCAACCAGATCAGTTGTCTGTACTGCCATGGCAGCTCGCAGGACAGCAAAACGGCGGGTATCCCCTCGGTCAATGTTTGTATGAACTGTCATAAGGCCATCGGTAAATATGAAGGTCCGGATAAACTGGAGCGTGAAGATGGTACCGGGGTTGACGGAACGAGCGAGATCCAGAAATTATACGCTTATGCAGGCTGGAATGCGAATACCAAGCAATACAATCCCGATACCAACGGTGATGGTATACCCGATGGTGCCAGGCCCATTGAGTGGGTAAAGATCCACAACCTGCCCGACCATGTTTACTTTAACCATAGCCAGCACATAAAAGTAGGAAAACAGCAATGCCAGACCTGCCATGGCCCGATACAGGAAATGCCAGAAGTTTACCAGTTCACCGAATTAAGTATGGGATGGTGTATCAACTGTCACCGCGAGACCAAGGTTGACTTCTTTAATAAAGACGACAGCACCGGGAATAAATTTTACAGCATTTACGAGAAATTCCACACCGATATCAAAAATCATAAACTGGACAGCATAACTGTTGAAAAGATCGGAGGAACGGAGTGTCAGAAATGTCACTATTAGAACAGTTTGCAGTCTGCAGTTTGCAGTCTGTAACATTTTTGAAATTGAACAATGAATAGGTTGTTGACCTGCTAACTGGCAACTGCTAACTGCCAACTGCTAATTGTCAACTGCCAACTGTCAACCGAATACATTATGAGCAAGAAAAAGTACTGGCAAAGTTTTGGAGAGCTGAATCAGACCGAAAGTTTTCAGCAATCGGCTAAAAATGAATTCCAGGAATCGTTACTGCCATTATCTGACCTCGATGATAAGGGTATCATGGACGCCAAAACGCCCCGGAGGGACTTTCTTAAATATCTTGGCTTCAGTACGGCAGCCGCTGCTATCGCGGCGAGTTGCGAAATGCCGGTACGTAAAGTGGTACCTTATTTACAAAGACCCGATAACGTTATACCCGGGGTGGCCAATTATTATGCGTCTACTTATGTAAATGGCGGAGATGTTATCTCAGTTGTCGTTAAACAAAGAGACGGACGACCCATAAAGATCGAAGGCAACGAATTATCAACGATCACCAAAGGCGCCACCACCGCACAGGCACAGGCTTCCGTGCTCGACCTGTATGATAATGCCCGTCTCCGTTACCCGATGCAGAAGGATGGTAACGCTTTCAAGGAAGTGACCAATTTTGATGCATTCGATACAATGGTGGAAAACGCGCTGGCCGGGTTGAAAGTCAAACCGGTGGTATTGCTCACCTCCACCATCAGTTCGCCATCCACTTTGCAGATCATCAATGAATTTTTAGCGAAATACCCCGGCAGCCGTCATGTGCAGTATGATGCAGTGAGCTATAGTGGCATGATACTGGCCAATGAAACCTGTTATGGCAAAAAAGCCATCCCATCCTATCATTTTGAAAATGCAAAAGTGATCGTAAGCCTCGGCGCTGATTTCCTGGGAACCTGGCTCAGTCCGGCCGAATTCAGCAAACAATATTCACAGAACAGGAAAGTAACCGGTGAAAAACCCGAGCTCAGCAAACACTTTCAGTTCGAAAGCATGATGAGCATGACGGGCAGTAATGCCGATGACCGCTATGTGCACAAACCTTCCGAGACCGGCGCCATCGCGTTGGCACTGCTTGCCAAAGTGGGACTTGGACTGGCCGCGCCTTCTCTAACAGATCCTAAATTGCTAAAAGGAATTGAAACGGCCGCCGCCGCGTTGAATGCCAACAAAGGGGCGTCCCTGGTGGTTTGCGGCAGCAACGATATGAATATCCAGATGATCGTTAACGCCATCAATGATGCCATTGGCGCCGATGGAAAGACCATCAACTGGGCCATGACCTCTAACTACCGTAAAGGGATAGATGCGGATATGGTAAAACTGGTGGATGACATGAATACCGATGCCGTGGGCGCCTTATTGGTGTATGGTGTTAACCCCGCCTATTCCTATGCCGACAGCAAAAAATTCACCGACGGACTGAATAAAGTGGCAGGCATATCCTTTAACGGCATCATGGATGAGACCACGGAATACTGCAAATATGTTATTCCCGCCCACCACTGGCTGGAAAGCTGGGGCGATGCGGAACCCAAGACAGGTTATTTCAGTTTGATGCAGCCAACCATCAATCCACTATTTAAAACAAGGGCCTTCCAGACCTCTTTAATGAAATGGAGCCAGCCAACACTGCCTGCCGGGCAGACAGGGGTAAGCAGTGTGAGGGATTATGAAACCTATTTTAAAAATTACTGGACCACCAAACTGGGCAGTCCGGATACTTATGATAAAGCCTTGCAGGATGGGGTGGTAGAACCGGCAACGATGCCTGTTGGAACAAGCGCTTTTAATGGCGGAAAACTGAGCGAAGCGGCCGACAAGATCGGGCAAACCAAGAGTGGCGCCACAGAGATCGTGTTGTACCAGAAAGTTTCTGTAGGTAATGGCAGCCAGGCCAATAACCCATGGCTGCAGGAGTTACCCGATCCCGTTACCAGGGTAACCTGGGATAACTACGCGATGATGAGTCCGGCTATGGCCAAATCATTGTTGGGTCTTGACGTGATGAACCAGGAGTATGGGAACCAAAGCAATTATGAAGTGCACCCGGAAAAACCGGTTGTTAAGGTTACCGTAAACGGTAGATCAGCGGAACTTCCGGTGATCGTTATCCCCGGAATGCATGCCAACGTTATTGCCATGGCCGTTGGTTACGGAAGACAAAGCGCCGATAAGACAAAGACCGCAGAAAATATAGGCAGGGCGGCCAATGGCGCCGGTGTGAACGTGTATAACCTGGTTGGTTTCGACGGAACGAACAGCTATACGGCGGTTGCAACTGTTGAAAAGACCGGGAAGACTTACCCCCTTGCACAAACGCAGGTGCATGGGTTCACCGAAAACAGGCCGATATTATTTGAAACCAATCTCAGTAGTTATGTATCCAACCCGGAAGCCGTGTTGGAAGAAGTTAATAAAGAAAGGCTGGATAATACCATAAACGGAAGCGAGGATTTTGTGAAAGACGGTACCATGTATCCCGATTATGAAAAGCCGGGCATTAAATGGGGGATGAGCATTGACCTGAACACCTGTACGGGTTGTAGCTCCTGCGTGGTGGCCTGTACGGCCGAGAATAATGTGAGTGTGGTGGGCAAAATGCAGGTACAGCGGGCCCATGAAATGCATTGGCTGCGCATCGACCGTTATTTCACCGGCGATCTGGAGAATCCCGATGTGGTGTTCCAGCCCATGCTTTGCCAGCATTGTGATAACGCCCCCTGCGAGAACGTTTGTCCTGTTGCTGCCACTAACCATAGCAGTGAGGGCCTTAACCAGATGACCTATAACCGTTGCATCGGTACAAGATATTGCGCCAACAACTGCCCATATAAAGTCCGCCGGTTCAACTGGTTGGATTATACCGGTGCCGATAGCTTCCCTGACAACCAGCAGCCACTTATTGGTATCTATATGGACGATGTGGTGATGTCGATGAATGACGACCTTACCCGCATGGTACTGAATCCCGATGTGACTGTTCGTTCAAGAGGGGTCATCGAGAAATGTTCTTTCTGCGTTCAGCGTTTGCAGGAAACCAAGCTGGAAGCCAAGAAGCAGCAGGACCCTACCCTGGTAAGAAATGTAAAAGTGGCCTGTATGCAGGCCTGTCCAACCAACGCCATCCATTTCGGCAACGTCAACGACAAGGAAAGCGATGTGTATAAGATAAGGCACGTAGACCAGAAGCACCGCAACTTTTACGTGCTGGAGCAGTTGCACGTATTGCCCAACGTTAGTTACCTGGCCAAGGTAAGGAATACAGACAGGCATATTGGAGTGGAAGAAGGAAGCGAAAATAAGAAAGAAGAAAAAAAAGCAGGATAATTATCATACGTAAAAAATAAAAAGTAAAAATTCAAAACCTGAAAGTGCCGCTTTTAACTTTTGACTTCTAACTTTTGACTTTAATAAGATATGTCATTACTGAAATACGAATCGCAACTAAGGGAACCGCTGGTAGACGGTAATAAGGATTACCACCAGATAACGGAGGATATCATTCGCCCGATAGAGATGAAGCCAAGCAAACTCTGGTACATCGGCTTTGGCATCAGCATTTGCCTCCTGTTGTTTGGGGTGTACAGCGTTTACCGCGAGGTTACCTATGGTATCGGACAATGGAACGTGAACAAGACCATCGGCTGGGGTTGGGACATCACCAACTTTGTATGGTGGATCGGTATCGGTCATGCGGGTACATTGATCTCGGCGATCCTCTTATTGTTCCGCCAGGGATGGAGAACGGGGGTTAACCGTGCGGCGGAAGCGATGACGATCTTTGCGGTGATCTGCGCGGGACAGTTCCCGATCTGGCACATGGGCCGGGTATGGATGGCTTTCTTCGTAATGCCTTATCCCAACAGTCGTGGTCCGTTATGGGTAAACTTTAATTCGCCTCTGCTTTGGGATGTGTTTGCGATATCAACTTATTTCACCGTATCATTATTGTTCTGGTATTCTGGTTTATTACCCGACCTCGCCACCGTGCGTGACAGGGCTAAAACAAAATTCAGGAAGATGTTTTATGGCGTGGCTTCCTTTGGGTGGAGCGGCAGTACCAAACACTGGCAGCGGCACGAATCGCTGGCGCTGGTATTGGCAGGCCTTAGCACCCCGCTGGTACTGAGTGTGCATACCATCGTGTCGTTCGACTTCGCCACTTCCATCGTTCCTGGATGGCATACTACCATCTTCCCGCCTTATTTCGTGGCAGGCGCCATTTTCAGCGGATTCGCCATGGTGCAAACGCTGATGATCGTGGTCCGTAAAGTGCTGAACCTGCAGGATTATATCACGCTGGGGCATATCGAGGCCATGAACAAGATCATAGTACTAACGGGAAGCATTGTGGGCTGTGCGTATCTGACCGAATTATTCATAGCATGGTATGGCCAAAATCCATACGAGTGGTTTGCTTTCAGCCAGAACCGCGCCAACCTGTTCAGTCCCTATGGCTGGAGTTATTGGCTGATGATGTTCTGTAACGTGGTATCACCACAATTGTTCTGGAGCCGTAAGCTGCGCAGGAATATCACTGTTACCTTTTTCATGAGCATTATCGTGAATATCGGTATGTGGTACGAGCGTTTCGTGATCATCGTTACTTCGGTGTACCGCGATTACCTGCCTTCATCCTGGAGTACCTACTATAGCCCGAGCATCTGGGAGATTGGTTTTTACACGGGAACCTTCGGTTTGTTCTTTACCTGTTTCTTCCTGTTTGGAAAATATTTCCCGGTCATTGCCGTAGCAGAGATCAAGGCTATTTTAAAGACCAGCGGGGAAAATTATAAGGTGAAGATGACCGATATCGAGAAAGCAGATGCGGAAAAATTTTATATTGAAGAAGTAGAACACGCGCATTAGGAGGCCCCCTAAATCCCCCGAAGGGGGACTTTAAGGAGTTTAAAAATTGAGTAGTATTTAAATTATTATACACCAAAACCTTCCCCTTCAAGGAGGAATTAGAAGGGGGTAATTATTATGGCTGGAGGAATTAAAAAATTTGTAGTCGGTTGTTTCGATGACGAAAAAGTATTGTTTCCCGCAGTGAAGAATGTTCGCAAAGCGGGGTATAAGATACATGATGTTTATACGCCCTTCCCGGTGCATGGGCTGGATCACGCCATGGGTATCCGCGAAACCAGCCTTCATACCGCGGGTTTCATTTATGCCATTACAGGAACAACCACGGCGCTAACCTTCATGAGCTGGGTGTTTACAAAAGACTGGCCCCTGAACATTGGTGGAAAACCGCATTTCGCTTTGCCGGCGTGGATACCCATCACTTTTGAATTGACCGTGCTCTTTTCAGCAGTGGGGATGGTGCTGACCTTCTGCTACCTCTGCCAGATGGCACCCTTTGTAAAAAAGCATCATTTTCATCCAAGGGCAACGGATGACCTTTTTGTGATGGCCATTGAGTGCACCGATAAAACAAATGACGCTGAAGTGCAGGCTTTTTTACAAAATGCCGGGGCTTCTGAAGTGAATGTACAAAACGCGGAAACCGGCTGGTGGATCGGAAGGTACGACCGGGAACAAAAATTATACAAGGAAGAAAAAGGGTATTAATTGACAACTGATAATCGATAAATGAAACGAATAAACTTTTTAACAGCCATTTTAATTACAGCGGTTATTATTGTAACGGTGGGCAGCTGTGATGGTAAACGCGAACCCGGAAAGATCTATATGCCGGATATGGCATACAGCCGTGCATATGAAACCTATGCATCCCGCGATTCGTCCGTATTCACTACCAACCCGGCCGACCTGGGGAGTAAGATATTTTACAATAACCTGCCACCCGCGGGCACCATTAAAAGAGGCGAACTTTTTCCTTATACCCTGCCCAACGACAGCATGGGTTATAAAATGAGTGCCGAGGTGAAGAGTCCGCTGGGATCACTGAGCGACAACGAAATGCTGGAGGCAGCCAGGCTGTTCAATATCAATTGCGCCATCTGTCACGGCGCCAAGGGTGTGGCCAACGGGCCCTTATCGGGTAAAATAGGGGCTATCGCCAACCTTACCCTTCCGCAATATGTTTCCATGGCCGATGGTACGATGTTTCACTCCATCACCTATGGAAAGAACAATATGGGCAGCTATGCTTCCCAGTTAGACAGGAAACAGCGCTGGATGATCATTCAGTATATAAGGACATTGCAGCCGAAAGGGGTTGCCGCCCCGGTTGCCAAAGCAGACAGTACGGCGGTACCCAAAGGAAAATAAAAGCATTAACAATAAATAAAGTTTAGATGAACCATCAATTTGAATTACCGGGCAGTTATAAAAAGTGGACGTATGGCCTGATCGGTGCCGGTGTAATAGCATTGTTGTATGGACTAATAGCGTTTCATCCGTTTACACACGCTGCCCAGGGGGGGAATGTAAACAGCACACGCTTCTGGGCCGTGCTTTTGCAAAACAGCGTGTTTTGGTTACTGTTAGTGAATGCCAGTATGTTCTTTATCTGCATCACCACCATGGCAATGGGCGCATGGCAGGTAGCTTTTCGCAGGGCATCAGAAGCCATTTCCAGCGTTGTCCCTATATTGGGTGTTATCACTTTTGTCATCTTGATGGCGATCGTTTGGGGCGACCGGACGGATATTTACGGCTGGCTCGACAAGAATGCAGTGGCAAAAGACCATATCCTAAATGGAAAAAAGAAATTCCTGAGCCCGGAATTCTTCACCATCTGGTCATTCATTACAATTTTTTTATGGTGGTTACTTGGCAGAAAAATGCGTTCCATAAGTCTTAAGAGTGATAAAGACGGACCAATGGACTATGAGACCGGAAAAAAATGGATCTGGAAAAACACCGTATATGCTTCCCTGTTTGTGGTGGTCTTTACACTTACCGTGGCTTCTACCATTCCCTGGCTCTGGTTAATGAGTATTGACCCGCACTGGTACAGCACCATGTACAGCTGGTATACT
The DNA here is from genome assembly GCA_043781975.1 of Bacteroidota bacterium. GTDB lineage: Bacteria > Bacteroidota > Bacteroidia > Chitinophagales > Chitinophagaceae > Ferruginibacter. The sequence goes on along the minus strand of JAYWAZ010000165.1, from coordinate 18,303 downwards.
TTCGCCAGCACTTTCGTTTCAGGGATTTCACTGATCGCCCTCTTCGTGATCTATTTAAAGAACCGCGGTCAACTGGAATACGTGACCCAGGAACATTTGCATGACCTCGGTAAGTTCATGTTCGCCTTCTCTGTATTCTGGACCTACCTCTGGTTCTCACAATACATGCTGATCTGGTACAGCAACCAGCCCGAGGAAACAAAATATTTCATAGAAAGGATCGGGACCGCGGAAAAGGCCGGACCGTACCAGGGCATTTTCTTTTTTAACCTCATCGTGAACTTCCTTTGCCCATTGCTGATATTAATGAAACGAGGCACAAAAAGGAACTGGACCATGGTGACCATCATGGCCGTACTGATCATATTCGGGCACTGGATAGATTTTTACCAGATGGTGATGCCCGGCACGCTACATGACAAAGCGGAATTAATGCCTTTTGAATTTGGCATCGCCTGTTTCTTTATCGGGTTGATCATGTGGGGCGCAGGAAGGTACCTTGGTAAACATTCCCTGTTGCAAAAAAATCATCCGTTCCTTAAAGAAAGCATGATACACCATACATAGGTTGGGGACTTAGACCTTAATGAAAAAGAAAAGGATCGTAATTATATAAAGAGACAGATAAATATTTACTGAAAATAACTTTGAATCATGAAGGAGTTCTTACTGATAGCGTTGGGTGTTTTGATTTTCGTGGTGATTTTCCAGATCGCGAAAGCCAGTGAATACGTCAGCGTATTAAAAGGCGAAGACAAAACGCGCAAACAAAATAACAGGATCAACGCATTCTTCCTGCTGGGCTTCCTGGTTTTTGGTTTGATCGGGGCCTGGTACTGCAATGAACTATATTATGGAAAGACACTTTTTCCTCAGGGTTCCGCATCCGTTGAAGGCGAAAAGATTGACCTGATGCTCTGGATCACCATCGGGGTAACAGGCGTTGTATTCATCATTACCCAGGTATTGCTATTCTGGTTTGCCTATAAATACCAGGAAAGCGACAACCGGAAAGCATTTTATTTTCCGCATAATACCAAACTAGAATTGCTGTGGACAACGGTACCGGCTATCTTCTTAACGGTATTGGTGGTATTTGGATTAAAATACTGGTTTAAAATGACCAACGACGCGCCTAAGAACGCCATCATTGTGGAAGTAACAGGCCACCAGTTTGGATGGGAGTTTCGTTACCCCGGGGCAGACAATGTGCTGGGAAGAAAAAATTATAAACTTACAACGGGAAACAACGGATTGGGTGTTGATTTTGATGACCCTGCCAGCAGGGACGACATCCACGTCAATACCACCATGCACATTCCGGTGGGCGTACCGGTTAAAATGGTCATTAACTCAATGGACGTGATTCATGATGTGGGACTTTCGCAATTCAGGTTGAAGATGGATGCGGTACCGGGTATACCCACCACGCAATGGTTCACACCCAAGCTCACCACCGCAGAGATGAGGATTAAGACGGGCAATCCCAATTACACCTATGAGATAAGCTGTGACCAGATGTGCGGCGCCGGGCATTTCACCATGCGGGGCGTGATCATTGTTGAAACCGAAGCGGAGTATAAGAAATGGCTGGCAGAACAAAAGCCGGAATATTTTACGGTGCACCCTGAAAAGGCGCCGGCCGTGGCCGACAGTAATGCTGTTGCAAAACCGGTGGTTGCCGTATTGGAACAAAAAAAATAATTTAAAGATCCTGATAGCCATCGGGATGAAAAATAAAAAGATATGAGTAGCGTAGCCACATTACAAAGTGCAGGTGTTCATGGAGCTCATGATGCACATCATGAGCATCATCACCACGAAACGTTTATCACCAAATACGTTTTCAGCCAGGATCACAAAATGATCGCCAAACAGTTTTTGGTAACAGGTATGATATGGGCGGTCATCGGCGGTTTGTTTTCCGTGATCTTCCGCTTGCAGCTAGGATACCCTGAATCGACCTTTCCCTGGCTGGAAGACTTTTTAGGCCATTGGGCCAAGGGCGGACGCCTGAAACCTGAATTTTATTATGCATTGGTTACCATGCATGGTACCATACTCGTATTCTTTGTGTTAACAGCCGGACTGAGCGGCACTTTTGCCAACTTCCTGATACCATTGCAGGTAGGCGCAAGGGATATGGCTTCTCCTTTCCTGAATATGCTGAGCTACTGGTTCTTTTTCCTTTCCTCCATTATTATGTTCAGCTCTTTATTCGTTCAAACCGGTCCGGCAAGCGGGGGCTGGACGATCTACCCACCATTAAGCGCTTTGGGGGATGCGGCCAGCGGAAGCAAGATCGGCATGGACCTCTGGCTCGTGAGCATGGCCATGTTCATCATATCGGCATTGCTGGGAGGCCTCAATTATATCACCACCATACTCAACATGCGCACCAAGGGCATGAGTATGACCCGTTTGCCGTTAACAATTTGGGCCTTGTTCTTTACAGCAGTATTGGGCGTTTTATCGTTCCCGGTATTATTGTCAGGCGCCATATTGTTATTGTTCGACAGGAATCTCGGCACCAGTTTTTATTTAAGTGATATCGTTATCGCCGGAAAAATATTACCCAATGAAGGAGGCAGCGCCATCCTGTTCCAGCATTTATTCTGGTTCCTGGGGCACCCCGAAGTATATATCATATTACTACCGGCAATGGGTATGTCATCCGAGATACTCGCCACCAACAGCCGCAAACCCATATTTGGCTATATGGCCATGGTGGGCTCACTGTTTGCCATCGCTATCCTGGCCTTCCTGGTTTGGGCGCACCATATGTTCGTCACCGGGCTCAACCCTTTCCTCGGTTCCTTCTTCGTGTTGCTGACCCTGCTCATCGCGGTGCCATCGGCGATCAAAGTATTTAACTGGCTCACCACCCTCTGGCGGGGCAATATCCGGTTCACGCCCGCCATGTTATTCGCCATCGGGTTCGTGAGCTTATTCATCAGCGGCGGGTTAACCGGGATCTTCCTGGGGAATTCAGCCCTAGACCTTCACCTGCATGATACTTATTTCGTGGTGGCTCACTTCCATATCGTAATGGGTGTGGCGTCTTTCTTCGGCATGTTCGCCGGGGTGTACCATTGGTTCCCTAAAATGTTCGGCAGGTACCTCAACAATACCCTGGCCTATATCCATTTTTGGGTAACGATCATCGGAGCGTACCTTATTTTCTGGCCAATGCACTACGAAGGTCTGGCAGGTATGCCACGCCGGTATTATGATTTCTCCAACTGGGAATCCTTTAAAATGTTTGGTGGACTGAACGAATTCATCAGCTTCGTGGCGATGATCGTTTTCGCCGTTCAACTCTTATTCATATTCAACTTCTTTTACAGTATGTTCAAGGGACGAAAGGTGACCACACAAAATCCATGGGGTTCCAATACCCTGGAATGGACGGCGCCCATTCACCCCGGGCATGGCAACTGGCCGGGCGAGATACCTGAGGTGCATCGCGGTGCCTATGATTATGCGAAGGACGGGCACGAGTTCATTCCGCAGAATGTACCGGTGGGAGAAGACGAAACGCATCATTAAAGCCCCTCCTTGAACTGCGTTCGTTCCTTTGCAGGAACCCCGAAGGGAAGGGAAAAGGAGAAGATTGAAGCGAAGATTATGTTTTGTAAGAAACTAAAAAATGGGTTGTCTTTTTGTTGAAAGAAGAATTGCAGATGATGTGGAAGATAAAATGTTTAGAAATGTTTGATGCACCGCTTCCTCTCTATCGGAGAGGGAGAAGGAGGGTGAGGCCATGAAGGAGCATACACCAATAAGCAACTCAACTTCTTTTAAGTTGACGAGCAAAGTGAAAGATTACTTCCAGCTGATCAAATTCACCTTGAGCTTCATGGTGGTATTCAGCACCGTGGTAAGTTACCTGCTGGCGCCAGGCATAAGGTTTGATTTAATACAAGTTCTTTTACTTTTTGCAGGTGGGATGCTGATCACCGGGTCGGCCAACGCCATTAATATGGTTTTGGAAAAAAAATCCGACGCCTTGATGAAGCGCACTGCCAAACGCCCCGTGGCCAGCGGCAGGATGGGTGTTGGAGAAGCAACTGCTTTTGCTGTTATTGCAGGTGCGCTCGGTGTATTCATTATGTGGTATTGGTTTAACCTCGAAAGTGCGCTATTGGGATTATTCAGTTTGTTTTTATACGGGTTTATTTATACGCCGTTAAAGACAAAGAATTCCGTTGCCGTACTGGTTGGGGCCTTTCCCGGGGCATTGCCTTGTTTGATCGGGTGGGTAGCCGGGTTTTATGACACGCCGATCGTATGGACGGGCGGACTGATCTTATTTGCGATCCAGTTCCTGTGGCAGTTCCCCCATTTTTGGGCGATCGCCTGGGTGGCGCACAGGGATTATACCGCGGCAGGATTTAAACTGTTGCCCAGCGATAAGGGACCTACAAAATTCACGGCGCTGCAAACGATCATGTACAGTGCCCTGATGATACCGGTTGGCGTGCTGCCCTACTACTTCAACATGAGCGGAGTGGTCAGCATGTGGATACTGCTGGGATGTAACCTGGCGATGGTATACCTGAGTGTGCGGCTATACATGAAGATGGATGTAGGCAGTGCAAGGAGGGTGATGTTCGGCTCTTATTTTTATTTGATGATCGTATTGTTGAGTTTATACGCGAATAAAATTTAAGACCCTCACCTATCCTCTCCCCCAAGGGGAGAGGGAAAAGTAGAAGATCGTTGCGAAGATTGTGTTTTACACAAAAAAATACTGCTTGCAGTATTGATGATGAGAAAAATAAAGATGATGTGGAAGATAAAATGTTTGGATCTGTTTAATGTACCGCTCCCTCGCCTTCAGGAGAGGGAGAAGGGAGGTGAGGTAAATAAATTTCTATGAGTACAGTGGCAATAGAACAACGAAAAAAAATTCACCCGCATAAGTTCACCCTGTGGGTAGGCATAGGCAGTATATTGATGATGTTCGCTGGGCTTACCAGTGCGTATATCGTCAAGCGTAACCAGGCCAACTGGATCACATTTGAATTACCGAAACTGTTCTGGTACAGTACCGCGGTGATCATTCTGAGCAGCCTTAGCATTTACCTTGCCGGTAATGCGTTCAGGCGGAGAGAAATGCTAAAGTATCGTTACCTGTTAACGGGTACGCTGATACTGGGAGTTCTTTTCATCGTGTTGCAGAGCTTTGGTTTCCGGCAACTGTGGGCAACAGGGGTAACATTGCAGTCCAATGTGTCGTACTCCTTCCTCTATGTGATCGTTGGATTACATGGATTACACGTTGCGGGAGGGGTGCTTGCATTACTGGCAACCTTTGTAAAGGCCTTCAGTAAAAGAGTCAGGAACTATAACAGCGTGCCATTGGAACTGGTAAGTACCTACTGGCATTTTGTGGGTATACTTTGGATCTACCTGCTGATCTTTTTATTGATGATCCGATAGCTAAGTATTTAATGGCTAAGAGATCAAAAGAGAAAATGAGAAAAAGACGGGTCAATTTTTTTTTGAAAGAATAACAATACAAAAATATAAGGGAGTTGGCTCTTTTGGGCTCATTTTCTCTTTTGATCTCTTAGCAAAAAAAGAAAATAAAAGTTATATAAATGTCAACAACAGCGATACCAACAAATACCAAATGGTGGAACGGCGGAAGAAGCCCTTTCAACGCCAGTTATGGTAAAGTGATGATGTGGTACTTTTTAATGAGTGACGCGTTCACTTTCGGCGCATTTTTGATCAGCTATGGAACCATCCGTTTCAGCGTGAACCATTGGGCCGATCCCAACCATGTGTTCAACGCTTTTCCACTCGCCGGCCACGCCAACCTGCCACTCGCCTTTGTGAGCCTGATGACCTTTATACTGATCTTCAGTTCTGTGACTATGGTGCTTGCCGTACACGAGGGGCATAAGATGAACCGGAAGGGCGTGGAGAAATACATGATCCTTACCATTTTGGGCGGACTTGCGTTCCTGAGCTGCCAGGCCTGGGAATGGACCCACCTGATCACCGGCGATCATGCAGTATTGGTCAACGGTCACCTGGAACACTGGGGTACCACGGTAAGCAAAAATCCCTGGGGACCCGAAGTGATGTTCAATGGTGAAGAAGTAGCAACGCCTGGGCCCATTGCTTTTGGAGGTTACTTCTTCGGGATCACCGGCTTTCACGGTTTCCACGTATTCAGCGGGGTGATCATCAACTCGGTGATGCTGCTCAAAACAAGGCTGGGCCATTTTGACCAGCGCGGCCATTATGAAATGATCGAAAAAGCAGGATTGTACTGGCACTTTGTAGACCTGGTTTGGGTATTCGTGTTCCTGTGTTTTTACCTGATATAATTATTTGAATAACAACTATTAATAAACGCATTTTATGAGTTCATCAGCAGCATCCGCAGAAATCAGTTTTGCCCCGGAACATGGCTCGGGCACTAAAAGGATATGGAAAACATTCTGGTTATTATCCGTTATCACCATGATCGAATTGGGTATTGGCCTGTCAATCTATACCATCCATAAAGGGGCGCATCCCAATGCAACGCTGGTACTGGCATTTAAAGGGATGGTATGCATACTGACCCTGGCCAAGGCCTATTATATCGTTTCTATTTTCATGCACCTGGGTGATGAGATCAGGAATATGATCATGACGATCGTTGTGCCCCTCTGCCTTTTCATCTGGTTCATCACCGCCTTTCTGTGGGATGGCAACAGCTGGAAATTATTAAGGAACACCAATGCTGGAAGCCGGCCCGCTCAAACCGAAGAACACCAGCCGGCGGTTATCGAAAAAGGCACAAAAGAATAAATTAACAGCTACCTTATTTTATATAGACCATCCCGATACAACCGGGGTGGTTTTTGTTATTTATTTGGTCAGCATTGACGTAAATTTGTGCCCTGGCATTTAAACGAATGAGTAAAAAAGCGATACTGGCACTGATGCTGGCAATACTATTGCCCCTCACAGGATATTTCCTGGTGAAATATTATAGTAAGGAGGCCGTGCAGATGCCACGCAGGTATTTTGAGCCGGATACTGTGATCATAAAAGAAAAAAACGGGAAGACAACAACCGATACCATCTGGCATAGGGTAAAGAACCTGCGGTTTACCAACCAGCTCGGCAAGCAGCATACACTGGATGACCTGCATGGAAAAGTGCTGGTCATTGATTTCTTCTTTTCAAGATGTCCTACTATCTGCCCGGGACTCGCCCTTCGAATGAAAAGACTGCAGGATTCCTTCGTGAAGAACGACAGCATCGTTCAGTTCATCTCCATAAGCATTGATCCCGAACACGATTCTGTTCCGCAATTGCGTAAATTCGCCGACCGCTTCAATGTCAATCATGATACCTGGTGGTTCGTATCGGGCGATAAAAAAGATATCTATGATTTCGCGCTGCATGAACTGAAAGCGAGTGTGGCCGACTCTTCCATTGATACCGCATTCATTCATACCGAAAACTTTTTTTTGCTGGATAGCAACCGCATCGTTCGCGGATGGTACAATGGATTTGATACCGCCAAACAGGAAACACTGGTCAGGGATATTCCCCTGCTGATGCTGGAAAGGGATAAAAAAGCCCCATCGCTGTTCCGTGATTTTATCCCCCTGCTGCCGGTCATTTTTGTAGCCATTGGCATCGTATTCATCATGGTGATTATTTTCAGCAGGAAAAAAAAGAAAGAGGGATCATAAATTATGCTGCAAGCCTCATTTAAAAAGAACGATAAGAAAGCCAGGCTGCTGATCTACACGGTATCATTGGCGGTATTTGCCGCCGTGGTGCTGCTCAGCAAATTCAAACTGCATGTTGACCCCGGGTTCAATGTGCATGTATTCGCCATGATCAATGCGGTCATCAATTCCCTTGTAACGATCCTGCTCCTGGCCGGACTGTTGCTGGTCAAACAAAAAAAATACGTGTTGCATAAAAAGATAATGCTGGCCGCGATCGTATTATCTGTGCTGTTCCTGCTTTCCTATATCAGCCATCATTTGCTGGCGGGGGAAACAAAATTCGGCGACATCAACCATGATGGTGTACTTAGCGATGAAGAAAAGTTGCAGGCCGGAAGCTTACGGGGGGTATACTATATTATCCTGGCAACACATATTCCGCTGGCAGCGGTCATTCTTCCCTTTATCTTATTTACGGCTTACCGTGCATTGACAGGGGAATATGAGGCCCACAAAAAACTGGTGAGAATCACCTGGCCCGTTTGGTTGTATGTAGCGGTTACCGGTGTTATGGTGTACCTGCTGATCCGTCCTTATTACTGATCATCGGTTACCGGTTCTGCGATGATCCGCGAGGTAGTTAAATACGTGATCATCACTTTTATCTTATCCCCAACTTTTAATTCCGCAGTCCCTGTTTTTGCAAGCGGAAGTTTAGACCGGATCTTTTCGCCGAAGACATTCAAATAAACGCCATGGGGGCCGATCTTGTACACTTCAGCAATAACGGGAGTTTTACCCTTATGTGCTTTTACCGCTGCGTAAAATTCGGGGATATAGTTGTTATTATACAGCTTCGCAGTGATCTTGTCTTTCTTTTCCGTGTTTTCCAGCGAAAAGCTGACGGCATCATCAAGTTCTTTTCCTGTTGGTTTTATTTGCCATGGCGAGAAGGGAAGCGGAAAAAAAAGATAGCTGTCGAGCTCTTTCACAAAATATTTATCATCCACCACTTTTAAATATCCGATGAAATTATTTTCCGAACGGGCTTTATTGATCAGCACATCCAGTGCAGTGTTATACAGGAATTGAATATCAGTGGCCATCATGCGGTCGCCCCGGCCGGATATTTTAATTTTACAATTCACCGTATCGCCGATATGGAACAGGCGCGTTTTTTTTGATTCCTGTTCTGACAGGTCTCCGCGAACGGTTTTTTTCTTTCCGTTCTGTTCATATTCGATGAGGATATAATTTTTTTCGTGGTTAACGAAAGAGACCGTTCCTTTTATTAGCGCATTGTCCATGATAAGAGTTTATACCGCCCGCCATCCTGCACGATGCTGACCAGTGCCTCTATAGCGCCAGTTCCCTGGCGGGGTCCCAGAAGCGTTCATTAAAATCAATAACCGTATCGTTCTTCACTTTTACCCCGTCTTTTTTCAACAGTTCCTTCATCAGTGTGGGCGTACTAAAATGATGTTTGCCCGTAAGCATCCCGTTCCGGTTCACCACGCGTTGCGCCGGCACTTTGGGTTTGGCCCCATGTGCCGCATTCATCGCCCAGCCAACCATGCGTGCCGATAATTTTGAACCAAGGTAGGCCGCAATGGCGCCGTAAGATGTAATCCTGCCTTTCGGGATCTGCCTTACCACATCATATACATCAGCAAAGAAACTGTATTCTTTGAGTGTGCTTTTTGGCTTTTCTTTTTTTATGATCTTTTTTCCACCACTTTTAATGAGTGCTGCTTTCTTTTTCATCATGGAAAAGGTACAATTATTTTACGGGTTCTTTCAACCCTTCATTGGGTTTACTTGTTTGGGTCTTTACAGCGTCAGGCACATTGATATGTTCAAAGGGGCAATGCCGGCATCCGTTGCCGCAGCAGTAGCCCCTGTCGAGGTGGTATCGTTCCGTAAGCACGATAAAACCTTCTTCATTGAAATAATAATCCTCGCCTTCAACTATTGGGTTCTTCATGTTTTAAAATTTCCTGTAACTGTTCATCCATTTGTTTTATCTCTGCCAGGAGCATGAATTTTAGGTAATGTATCTTTTTGCTCTCAGCGATGTCGAGCTTCTCGTAATGTGTTTTAATTTTGAGTTCTTCATTGATCACCGGCTGGTGATAAATATCATTAGAATCCTCCATCAATGGTATGTCATAGATTTCTGCTACCCGTTTTGTAAAATGGTACAACTGGGGAGAGTCTGTTTTAAGATGAATGATACCGCCCGGCTTAAGCACCTGTTGATACAACCGTAAAAAACGGGGATGGGTGAGGCGTTTTTTGGCCTTTGAAGTGCGCAGTTGCGGGTCAGGAAATGTGATCCAGATCTCCTCCACCTCACCAGGCAGGAAATAATCCGTCAGCTTTTCGATCTGTGTTCTCAAAAAAGCCGCATTGGTGATATTTTTCATCAAACAGACCTTGGCGCCAATATAGATCCTGTTGCCCTTGATGTCAATGCCGATAAAATTCTTACCGGGGAAAATTGTGGCAAGGCCAATGGTGTATTCTCCCCGGCCACAAGCAAGTTCAAGTATGACAGCGTTATCATTCTTAAAAAAAGTGCTCCATTTCCCTGCCATATGCTGGGGATATTCCAACACGTTTGGAAAGGTCTTTATCTCAGCGAAGCGTTTTAATTTTTTTTGTGCCATTGGCGACAAAGATAATTAATGCTGTGGTGAAATGAATGGGTTGTGCAATGCGTTGCGGTACAAGAGTGCGACCCCGCATAAGGCGGGACAAGCTGCAACGATGATGAGTAGTGGCGCTATGCCCGTTCCAAAAAATTCCTACTCATCAAAGCAGCTCATATCTTTTTTAAGAGGGGCGGGGACTGCATTTTTTTAAGTTTATGGTTTGATCCCCGGTAATGAAAAATACTTTAAATTACACCAGTTTTTATTATATATATTTAATAAAGCTGATTAGACATGAATACAGTCATCGTTCCGGTAGATTTTTCGGACACCTCATTACATGCCGCCCGGTATGCGGCCCAGCTCCTGGCGGGGCATTATGGCGTAACCCTGGTGTTATACCATAGTTACTCAAAACCCGTTGAAGCGGAAAAATCGGAAGCAGACCTGGAGCAGTTAAAGGCGGAGTTGATGGGAAAGTATATTGTGAAGATTGAAGTGCTGGCTCACCTCGAAGATGATTTTGTGGATGGATTGGAAAGGGCCGTTCGACATCGCCGCGCCGATCTGGTGATCATGGGCATCACCGGCAAATCAGCCATCGCACAGGTGCTCTTCGGTAGCAATACCCTGAAAATGGCGGAAACAAAGGCCTGTCCCGTATTGATCGTTCCGGAAAACGCCCGTTTCAACCCGATAAAGAATGTAATGCTTGCTTCTGATTTCCATGATACATTACATACCACACCTTCTGTGCCCATCAAAAGCTTTTTGGATGTTTTCAATCCCCGGCTTCATGTAGTGAATGTGAATAAGGAACACTACATATCACTGACCGAGGATCATGAAAAAGAAAAACAGGACCTGAAACAAATGTTCGAAGGCTACCATCCAGAATTTTATTTCATGCGGCTCTATGATGTGGACGAAGCGATCAACCTTTTTGCGACCGACCGTGACATTAACCTGATCATCGTCATACAAAAGGATCAATCTTTCATGGAAAAACTGTTTAAGACCAGCCGGACAAAAAAAATGTCCTATCACAGCACGATACCCATACTGGTGATACACGAATAAAATATTTAACCGTTTTCATGACTGTTTGTAAAACCGGCGAGTTCGTCGGTATGGCGGACCCTTGTATGACCTGTTATGTTGAAAAAGCAGACCACTTCTTCGTATAACCCTTCCCGAACGACCATCAGCAGATTAGAGCCTGGTGTGATGTTCATATATCTTTCAACGAGCTGTTTTACCGCTGGGTAGAATCCCTTTTTATCCAGTTCCAGTTTTCCCACTTCATCGATCACCAGCCATTGCGGAAGCCTAGACAATGTTTCCAGTAAAGTGGAATTGGCCTTTGTAATAGAGGACGCATAAAAATAATACCGGCCCACCTGCTGCAATGGCGTTTCGCTGTTAAGCGGGTCATCGCATTCCATTTCAAATAGCATCCCCGATCCAATATCCTGCAGCATTCTTTTTCCATTCACATCGGGCATTAAAATTCCTGCGACATTTTTTTGAGTGTCGCACCATCGCTGCAATTCGCTTGTTTTGCCCGACCTTACCGACCTTGAGAATAGGAGAATGCTCATAAAGAATTTTTAATGGAATCGCCTGCCACAGGGAGTTCTGTATAGGTTAGCGACCAGTGTATCAAAGTAGAAAAGAAAAATCGCCACCTGCTCCAGCCTTTGTATGGATTGCTTTTTTGCCATGCCAGGGAAGTCAGCCTTCGCAACACCGGTATAAAAGATAAAGTGGCTGATACCTTTTCATGATAGCGACTTTCCTTTTTTTTCAGTATCCACAATATGCATCTAGTAAATAAAGGACTAATGATCAGGTACCAGGCCATGATCGCCGACAAGGTCCAGCTTAGGGTCTTTATCACGGCTATCCATCCCTGCTTTGAGTTGGAAGCGAACACGAACATTGCTATTGATAAAACAAAAAGCAGCATCGCCATTAACCATAATTTTTGGCGGGCGTTTCCCTTACCAGTAATATCGGGTTTCTGGATGCCGCCGTTCAGTTGGGGTCCATCGTATAATTCAGGATACCTGCCAGCCCTGAAAAATCCGGTAATGATCTTATGGGCCATCAGCGCTATGAGTATTCCGCCAATTGTATAGAGCAACAGGTAGATACCGATTATCCATTGGCTGCCATTGACCGCTGCAATGCCCAATTGTTTTGTTACCAGGTCGGCCATACTGTCCATGGCGTGCCAAAGCGATTGCCCGAAGAATAAAGTAAGGATGAGCAGTTGCTGGATGGCGGATTCCAGCATGGCGATAACGCTTAGTAATAATATACTGACCAGGTTAACGCGAAGCAATTTGAACAACACCATTCCAAGCAATGCCTGGAAGGATACGGCGATATATGCCGGGAAGGGCGTGTAAGGACTCACCATGCCCTTCACAATAAGTACAATCACCAGGCTATGCAGAAGTTCGTTGTAATTATTATTTGAAAGGCGTGCGATGAAACTAATGATTATTACAGCAAGCCCGCCAATAACCAAACCAGTGAAGGGCATTTGTAAGGCATGCATTACACCGCCCAGCCCTGATTCACAGAAAGCCCATAAAGCGGTCAATCGCTGAATGGCAGTATTTCGCTGCGTTGTTGATAATTGGTCGTATTCTGTCGGCATTGATTTCAAAGTAAATTTTCCTGTGACAAATACAAATATAATGAACCGGGTTCAGCAATCGGTTCAACCGTTGATCTAAATGGCGAGCTTATTTGTCTGCTAACCCGCAATTTGTTATTTTTATTGTTGCTTCACTTTTATTTCATTGATTCATTCACCGGGTTCATGACGGTCGGTATAAAGTGAGGTTTTCCTTAAAAGACGAATATTGAATATATGAGTAAAGACCATGCTGAATTTATGAAGGAAGCCATCCGCTTGTCGTTAGCCAACGTGGAAGAAGGTAAGGGCGGCCCTTTTGGCGCCGTGATCGTTAAGGATGGAAAAATAATTGCAAGGGGCGTGAACCAGGTCACTTCCAGTAATGATCCAACGGCCCACGCAGAAGTGGTGGCGATCCGGATGGCCTGCCAGTCATTGAACAGTTTTCAGCTGGAAGGTTGTGAAATATATACAAGTTGCGAACCCTGCCCGATGTGCTTGGGCGCCATCTATTGGGCGAGGCCCGATAAATTATTCTATGCCAACTCCAAGGAAGACGCCGCCAGGATACAATTCGATGACCAGTTTATCTACGAAGAGATCGCCAAGCCTGTTGAAGAAAGAAAACTGTTCACCAAACAAATTTTAAGGAAAGAAGCGCTGGAAGCTTTTAAAAAATGGGAGCAAAGCCCTTTAAAAATAACCTACTGAATGATTCGATTCATTTTAAATAACCAGCTGATAGAGGCCGGGCAGTCTTCGGGCAGTACTGTGCTGGATTATATCCGATATTATAAAAGGCTGGTGGGTACAAAGATCGGCTGCCGTGAAGGTGACTGTGGCGCGTGTACGATCCTGGTGGGGGATCTCGAGAATGGTGATCTTGTATATCGTTCCATGACCAGCTGCCTGATGCCCCTGGGTAATGCCAGTGGCAAGCATATCGTTTCGGTGGAAGGGATCAATCAACATGAATTAACTCCCGTGCAACAGGCAATGGTGGATACGAATGGAACGCAATGCGGTTTTTGCACCACCGGGTTCGTGATGTCGCTCACGGGTTTTGTACTCAATGAAAATGCAAAGCAATATGAGGAAGCCATCGCCTCCATCGATGGAAATATTTGCAGGTGTACCGGGTACAAATCCATTGAGAGGGCCGCTGCCATTCTTGTACAGAAAATGGCGGGCAAACCGGCGCAGGGCACAATCGACTGGCTAGTGGAGCATGATTTTATCCCCGATTATTTTTCTGGTATCAAAGCGCGGTTGCTGCAGTTAAGGGAATCGATAAACAAAACTTCCTCACCCGATATATCCTCAGAAAAAATAATGATCGGTGGCGGCACCGACCTTATCGTACAAAAACCCCATGCCGTAAAAAAGACGAGTGTTGAACATTTGTTCGATACCGGTGATCTAAAAGAAATTTCTTTGGAAGACGGCCATTGCCATATTGGCGCATCGGTAACGGTTACTGAATTCGCCGAATCAAAACTGATAAATGGATTTTTCCCGGACCTGGCCAGGTATATCAAACTGATCTCTTCAACGCCTATCCGCAATATGGCCACCATGGCCGGCAACTTGGCGAATGCTTCACCGATCGGCGATATGAGCATTTTCTTCCTGGCCCTGGACAGCGAACTGCTGCTGAATAATAAGGGCAATAAGCGCACCATTAAACTCAGCAGGTTTTATAAAGCCTATAAGCAAACCGATATGGCCGCGGATGAGATCATTGAAAGAATAATATTTAAACCGCCGCAGAGAGTTTTTACTTTTGAAAAAGTATGCAAGCGCACCTACCTGGACATCGCCAGCGTGAATTCGGCCTGCCAGCTGCAATTGGACAAGGACGGAATGATCACGGAAGCACACCTGTCGGCGGGTGGTGTAGCCCCCTTCCCAAAATACCTCGCCAATACGGCCGCTTTTTTAACCGGTAAAAAGATCAGTAAAGAAACAATTGAACAGGCCATTGATATCATGAATAATGAAATAGTGCCCATCAGTGATGCAAGGGGAACAGCGGCGTATAAACGATTGTTATTACGGCAATTGTTTTTGGCGCATATCTTATCATTCGATAAAAATTTAATTGAAACAGTAAAAAATATTTTGCAACCATAATTTAATAGAATGCTTTTGTCCCCTTTTTGGAACATCCCGATTATTTCAGGAAGAGCATAGGTGGGCATAACGAATGAAAGACAACTCAGGAAATATCGATGCAGCGAACCATGTTACTGGCAGATCGGTCTATGTAGATGATATACCGGTAATGGAGGGAGTCTTGTTCGTGAAAGTATTTGATTCTCCTGTTGCTCACGGCACCATTAAAAGCATTGACTTTTCGGCCGCCGCCCGGGTGGAGGGGATCGTGAAAATATTTTCATGCAAGGATATTCCCGGCGAAAACCAGATCGGCGGCATCATTCCCGACGAGCCCTTATTGGCGGATACCGAACTGCATTTCCAGGGGCAGCCTGTTTTATTGGTCGTGGCGGAAAATGAAGACGCTGCGGAAGAGGCGATCAAATGCATCAAAATAGAAATTGAATCCCTTCCGGTGATCACCGATCCAAGAGAGGCGTTCCGGCAGGGAAAATTATTAAGCGCATCAAGGAAATTCATCAAAGGCGATGCCCCCAATGCATTCGTATCCTGTAAATATATTTTTGAAGGTCGGGCTTGTTCGGGCGGACAGGAGCATTTGTACCTGGAGACCCAGGGCGCTTATGCCTACCCGACAGAACACGGCAGTGTAAAGATATTCTCTTCCACGCAGGGCCCTACGCAGGTGCAACGAACGGTAGCCCGGGTATTGGGGGTTGGAATGAACAAGGTGGAAGTGGACGTGACCCGTCTCGGTGGCGGTTTTGGTGGTAAGGAAGACCAGGCCTCGGCATGGGGAGCCATGGCCGCCATGACCGCATGGATATTAAAGCGTCCCGCAAAATGTATCCCCCATCGCATGGAAGACATGCGCATGACGGGGAAAAGAAATCCTTACAGCAGCGATTATAAAATTGGGTTGGATGCAGACTATAATATTATAGCCTATGAGGCCACGTTTTATCAAAATGGCGGAGCAGCGGCCGACCTGTCTCCTGCCATCCTGGAAAGAACGCTCTTTCATGCCACCAACAGTTACTATGTTCCGAACGTTATGGTAATCGCACATTCCTGTAAGACCAATTTACCTCCCAATACGGCCTTTCGGGGATTTGGCGGTCCACAGGGAATGTTCGTGATCGAAGCGGCAATCGACCATGCCGCCAAAAGTATAGGTGTGGACACTGCCATGATCCAGCGAAAGAACATGTTGGATAACGGCGATGAATTTCCTTACGGACAAATAGTGGCGGGAGCTGAAGCCAAGCATTGTTGGGATGAAGTAATGAATGAATATGATATTGCCACCCTTAAGAAGGAGATCGAAACTTTCAACAGCCAGAACCAGTTTTATAAAAGGGGATATTCGATGATGCCCGTATGTTTCGGCATTTCATTTACTAATACCATGATGAACCAGGCGAGGGCGCTGGTGCATGTGTATTCCGATGGCAGCGTAGGCGTAAGTACCGGCGCAGTGGAAATGGGGCAGGGCGTGAACACAAAAATGATACAGGTGGCGGCAAGTTGTTTTGGCATCGCCCATGACAGGATAAAACTGGAAAGCACCAATACCACCCGGGTGGCCAACACCTCGCCTTCGGCGGCGAGCTCTACTGCCGACCTAAATGGCAAGGCCCTGCTGGATGCCTGTAACCAGGTAAAGGAACGCCTGTTCACTTTTATAAAAACGGAACTGACCGATATGGAAGAGTCGGTCGTTGAAATAAAAAATGAAGTAGTGTATATCAACGATGAAGCTTCCGTGTTCAACTGGAAGAACCTAGTGCAACAGGCCTTCATGAAGCGCATCAATCTCAGTGCGAAGGGCCATTACGCCACACCGCTCATTTATTTCGATAAGGCCTCAGAAAAGGGGCATCCCTTTGCCTATCATGTTTATGGCACGGCACTGACAACGGTAACGGTTGATTGTATTCGCGGCACTTATGAGATTGATGCCGTGAACGTGGTGCACGATTTTGGCACCAGCATCAACCGGGATATTGACCTTGGCCAGTGCGAGGGCGGTATCGTGCAGGGTATCGGCTGGATGACCATGGAAGAAGTGGTGTATAATGAGCAGGGTAAATTATTATCCAATGCCTTGTCTACCTATAAGGTCCCGGATATTTACGCCATACCCAAAAAGATCAACATACATTTTTTAAATACCGACGGCAGCGATATGGCCATCTTTAAATCAAAGGCCGTGGGCGAGCCGCCATTGATGTATGGCATTGGTGCCTATTTTGCCATTCGCAATGCGGTACTGGCCTTTAATCCAAATGCTGTTGTGGCTTATGATTCGCCCATCACGCCGGAAAGAGTATTGATGGGATTGTATAACCCTGTCGGCGGTCAACAACCCCGACAGTGGTTGATCAAAAAAGATTCCCTCTGTTAGGAAAGTATTGCCGGCCTTTTCATTGCTCTGGCCTTCAGGCCGGCGAGCAAAATGATTTTTCAAGGGCTTCAGCCCAAAAATTGTAAAATAAAAATTGAGCATAGAAAAAAAAATATTCAGTGATCGTTGTTGGATAAACGATAAACTTCAGCCGGCAACCATATGCCTGGAAAACGACAGGATAACAGAAATTCATTTTAATAAATTAAATGATGCTGAAGATGTCGGTAATAATATCCTAATGCCTGGAATAATTGATGCACATGTTCACATCAATGAACCTGGCCGAACGGAGTGGGAGGGTTTTGAAACGGCCACGCAGGCCGCGGCAGCCGGCGGCACTACAACGATTATTGAAATGCCATTGAATGCCAGTCCCGTTACCACAACCCTAAAAGCGCTTCATGAAAAACTGGAAGCTTCAAAAAATAAACTGTATGTGAACTGCGGATTTTATGGAGGCTTCGTTCCGGGCAATTCAAATGAATTGGAAGGTATGATCAAAGCGGGCGTACCGGGTATAAAATGTTTTCTCACCCATTCGGGCATTAATGAATTTCCAAATGTTACCGAAAGTGACCTGGATGAGGCTATGCCCATCATTGCAAAATACAATATTCCACTGCTCGTTCATTGTGAAATAGAAAGTCCATGTGATAATGAATTGACGGCGCACCCCACCAGTTACCAGCAATACCTGGCCAGCAGGCCTAAACAATGGGAGAATGACGCGGTTGCCCTGATGATAAAATTGTGCCGTAAATATCATTGCGCTGTTCATAT
>JAYWAZ010000164.1:0-14813 GCA_043781975.1 Bacteroidota bacterium | reverse complement strand
CGTCGTCTTTGGTAAAGTCTTCGCATTTTACAATGTAGGCGCTTTTCAGGCGTACCATGGCTCCGGGCGCAAGGCGAAACCAATTTTTGGCGGGGGTTTCCATGAAATCCTCCCGCTCTATCCATAACTCCCTGCCAAAGGGCAGTATCCTTGTTCCCATGCTTTCATCAGGACCGTTCTCACTCATCAGTTCTTCTGTCTTATTTTCATCATAATTGGTGATGACGAGTTTTACGGGGTCCAGCACGGCCATGGCCCTTAAGGCGGTGTTGTTCAGGTCTTCCCGCAGGCAAAATTCCAGCAGGCTGAAATCAGTGAGGTTCTCCCTTTTGGCGATGCCGATCCTGTCGCAGAAATTACGGATGCTTTCGGCGGTGAATCCCCTGCGGCGCATACCGCTGATGGTGGGCATCCTGGGGTCGTCCCAGCCATTGACATGACCTTCATTCACGAGTTGCAATAATTTTCGTTTACTCATTACCGTGTAAGAAAGGTTTCGCCGTGCGAATTCATATTGATGGGAAGGGAATATCTCCAGTTTTTCGATCAGCCAGTCGTATAATTCACGGTGGGGAACAAATTCCAGCGTACAGATGGAGTGGGTGATCTGTTCGATGGAATCGCTTTGCCCGTGCGCAAAATCATACATCGGGTAAATGCACCATTTGTCGCCGGTGCGGTGGTGGTGTGCATGCTTGATCCTGTACAGCAGGGGGTCACGCATGAGCATGTTGGGATGCCGCATATCGATCTTTGCACGTAAAGTGCGGCTGCCGTCCTCAAATTCACCATTTTTCATCCGGCTGAACAGTTCCAGATTCTCTGCAATGGTCCTGTCGCGATAAGGACCGTCTTTTCCCGGCTCGGTAGGGGTACCCTTTAATTCGGCTATTTCGGCTGCCGTAGAATCATCCACATAGGCAAGGCCCTTATTGATAAGCACAAGGCCATAGTTGTAGAGTTCGTCAAAATAATCTGAAGCGTAGCGTTCGTTCTTCCATTCAAATCCCAGCCATTTGATGTCTTCCTTTATGCTGTCAACGTATTCCGTTTCTTCGGTTACGGGATTGGTATCATCAAAGCGCAGGTTGGTATAGCCCGGGTATTTTTTGGTGAGTCCGAAATTCAGGCAGATGCTGGTGGCATGTCCCATGTGAAGATAACCGTTGGGCTCCGGTGGAAAGCGGGTGACAATGGATTGGTATTTGTTGCTTGCCAGGTCGGATTCAATGATTTCTTCTAAAAAATTTAGGCTCTTTTCTTCACTCATTTTTTTTGTTTGAGAGGCAAATTTACGGATTATTTTCCCCTTCGGCCAGAGGGGAGTATCGAGTGGGAAGTCGGAAGTGGGGAGTAGCGGGTTAAAAACCCCATTAGCTACTAACCACTGCCCACTAGCTCTTCTGTAATTTTTCCAGCATCGTGATGATCTTATCCAATTTTTCAGATTCGATGGCACTGAGGTGTATCTGCAGTGCCTCAATTTCCTTTTTTGCCGCTACATTGGTGTCAAAATCCTCCTGGGCCTGGATCCGGTCCCGCTGGCTTTGCCGGTTTTGCGCCATCATGATGATGGGGGCGGCATAGGCGGCCTGGGTGGAGAAAATAAGGTTCAGCAGAATGAAAGGGTACACATCCCAGTGGTTGATGAACCCCAACACATTCAGCGCCATCCAAATCACTACGAAAATGCTTTGGCCGATAATAAAGGCCCATGAACCCATGCCATTAGCAACGGCATCGGCTATGCGCTGACCAAAGGAATAGGTTTCAAGATGTTTGGCGTGCCATGTTTTTTGTGCAGTTGTCATAAACGAGTTTTTAAAATCTTAAAAAATGAGGAATGAAAAAGGTCTTTTAATTATCACCACGCAGGTTATAATAAAAAGACCTCTTGAAAATAATATTTGGTCTGCCGGCGTTACGCCCTTCCCATTTTTCTAAGGTGCGAGGCATGTGAAACGATCGCATGCCGCATCTTTGGGAATTCGATATACTTTATTCCGTATTCCTGGCAGGTTTGTTTGATGATCTTACTGATGGCAGGGTAATGGATATGTGATACCTTGGGAAACAGGTGGTGTTCTATCTGGAAATTCAATCCGCCAACAAGCCAGGAGATCAGTTTGTTCTTGGTGGCAAAATTAGCCGTGGTCTCGATCTGGTGAATGGCCCATTCGTTCTCGATCTTATTGATATCTGCGCTGGGGGTAGGAAAGGTTGTTTCTTCCACCGTATGCGCCAGTTGGAAAACGATACTCAATACAAAACCGGCAAACATGGCAATGATCAAAAAGCCGAGTAACCAGGGAACGAATCCCAGCAGGTAAATGGGTAGAACGATCATCATGAAGGCATAGCCTGCTTTGGCAATCCAGAAGGCAAAGTGCTCAAAGGTACTCATTTTTTTTATGGCTACGCTGCCCACTTTTCTTTTAAAATACTTGGTATAATCCGTGGCAAAAACCCAGATGATCAATAACAGGGTATATAAAAACCACACATAAATGTGCTGGAAGCGATGGATAAAATATTTTTTTTGTGTAGGGCACATACGCAACATCGGCTTGATCTCGATATCATCATCCACCCCGTCGATATTGGTGTAGGTATGGTGAATGATATTGTGCTTATTGTTCCACATGATACCGCTTGCGCCAAGCGCGTTTACCGAAAAGGCGGCGATCTTATTCCAGAATTTACTGTTGCTGAAACTGCCGTGCCCGCCGTCGTGCATCACATTGAAACCGATAGCGGCGGTAAGGCCACCCATGAAGAAACATTCTATGATCGCGATCCAGGCTGGCGGCGTAAAGAAAACGACATGAACATAAAGCGCCACATAAGAAGCCCAGAACAGCACTGCTTTAAAATACAAGCTAAAATTTCCGGTGGCAGGCTTTTTGGACTCCGTAAAATAATTATTGACTCTTCTCTTTAATTCCTGGTGAAAAGTGGAACCGTTTACATTGAGGAATTTGGGGGTTTGCATTGTATTATTATGAGTTTAAATTTTGTAATTCGTTTATGTATTTTCCAGGATGAGGGAGTCAAAGTTCTTAAAGCCGATCATCTTTTCACTGATGAACCCTTCCGCGTATTGTACCCCGATCATCTTGCCGAACCATTTATGCCGGTAAATCACGCTGTCTAAAAATCCCGGTGTTGAAATATAAGTTTGCGGCCCGCCCTCATCTCCATTATGAAACTGCGAACCGTATGCTTTTATTGCCTCCAGCTTCTGATCAAACACACTTGATATATCAATTACAAAGTTAGGCTGCAAAAAGCGATCCTGAATATAATGGAGCACATATTTGGGTCTCCAGGCCGCTTGCACACCGTAATTTAGGCTTGTTTCGATCTTGCTCAGGCCCGAAAGAAAGGCGGCATCCTCGACCAGCCTGGCAGAACGGCCATGATCCGGGTGCCTGTCGGACGGGGCGTTGCACAAAATGATCTCCGGCTGATAATTCCGCAATGCGGTGATGATCTTGCGCTGGTGGGTCTCATCATTCTGAAAAAAACCATCCTCCATGCCCAAATTGTCCCTTATCTCCACGCCTAATATCTTTGCGGCTGCGGCCGATTCCTGCATCCTGGTGGCTGCATCGCCACGGGTTCCCAATTCTCCTGCGGTCAGATCAATGATGCCCGTTTTTTTTCCATTCTTCTTTTCATTCAGTAAGACACCCGCACAACTCAATTCCACATCATCGGGGTGTACACCAAAAGCGATAATATCTAACTTCATTCCTGAGTATAAAATTTCTGATTGCAAGGTACATGATTTAGGGCATCCTGACCCTGGAAAACACCGGGAACGTTCCCATTTGTGCAGTTATTAACAATAAAGGGGGGAAAGTGAAGAAAATTTGTGTTACCCCGACAGCGGTCAAAGACCCTGTCGGCGGTATTAACGAAATGCTTATTTCAATTCCTACCGCTGTCGGGGTTTGCAACCACCGACAGGGGTGGGTTAACTTTTAAAACCATACATGCGCTGCACTTCCAGTACGATCTTTTCCATATCGCGGTCATCACCGTTGCCATTATATTCCTGCTTGAGGCTGGTGCCAAAAAAGAATGCGATGGTTTGCCAGAACCTGGCGGTAAATCCTCCCTTGTATTCCTTGATGATCTCGTAACAGTTGTTGTTTGTCTCGCGGTAGATGAGCTTCATCAGCACCCTGCCCTGGTAAACAGAAAGATTGGTGAGGGGATCTGTAAATTCCTTTTTTAATTCTTTTTCCTTTGATTTGATATAATCCTTGCGGGAAGATTTTTCCGTTATCCGGGCAAGCCTGCTGCTCATCTCATTCATCACCGCGCCGGCACGCCTGGCATAGGGATACGTTACATAAATGGCATTCCTTAACCGGGTCCATTTGGCATAAGCGCTCATATTTGCCGGGGAATAACGGGCGAAGAGATAAACCGGGACCAGTGTTTTCGCTTCGATGGTATCCCCATTGTAAACGACGGCGGCGTGGATCAATGTATCATTAACCCCCGTTTGTGCAAAGGAAAAATTCGTATCGAGCGCAGTGAAAAAAACAGCGGCAACGAGCAAACGCTTTAGAGGTATGTGCTTTTTGGAAAGGCCCATAATGTAAATTTACAGCTTCATCTGATAATTAATACCTATAGATGCTTAAAGTAACCATAAAGTTTACTGCAGTGCTGTTTTTTTTCTGCCCGCAGCCTGTAATAATCATCCAACCATTAATGCGGATGAAAGCCAGCTAAGGCCGGATTCCATTTCAGAATCGCGGATCGATTCTGCTTTCAGGGCCATTAACAGCGACTGTGATACCCTGTTGCTTTAGCAGGTACCTGTATTGGCAGATTCGCTCTTTCATGGAGACACTAATTATATGCGGGCTTTTTTTGATAGCAGGCCGCGATTCAGGGACATGGATAAAAAAGTGGAAAAAGTGATCGGGCAATTGCAAGCGGAATGTGATACTAATTTGCTAAAAGAAACATATAAAAGAGCGCAGCTCCTGAAAAGACCAGTGCGGCTGCGGCATAAAAAGGTGAAAGTTTAGCCCTGCGGATGGAGCTCATCACCAGTCCAACCGCCATTAATATCAGTCCGATCCATACCAGGTTGATATAGGGGAATACATAGGCTTTCACCGTGATGAAATCTATTAACCTGTCGGATTCCTTGATGCCCAGCTTTATTTTTTTATTGTCGGTAACGCCGACGAATTTCAAAAAAAGATTTTGGGCGTACACCGTATCATCCTGTTCGTTCACACCCATGTTATCGATCTGTATCAGCGGCATGGCATGGTAACGCATGCTGTCTTTGCTGTACAGGGTGATATCTGCCATCAGGGCCGCGTCAGTAGGGCCGAAATGATACCTGGCATTATTTGGGTTCTTAACCACCCTGTTCAATATCATGTAACCGTTACTGTAATATGCGGTATCTCCTTCGGCCAATTCGCTGATGATGAATTTACTGGTATCCGTTGACCGGTCATTACTGATGGCATAGGAGATGTATGTGAATATATCTTTGCGTAAATAATGCCGGGTATCAGGGTTGCTGCTCATGTTATTGTCCTTCATCATGTACACGTCGGGCCATAGCGTGAACCGCTCGAGTGTTTTTTTTGTTGCTGCATCCTTCTTTTCAAAAAGCAGTTCATAAAAACGCCTTCCTTTTTCATGCCCTAATGAATCCCTCAGATAGGTAACTTCATAGTCTCCCATCCTTGTAGGTAGTTGTCGCACCAGGGTAAGGTTCTCTGTCGGGTCATCCTGTTCCCTGGTCATGGGGTCTTTGCCTGCGGGGAGGTTAATGCCGTTCACGCTGCTGTTACTGATCACTTTTTTATTGGCAGAAGAGATCAGTATGCCGGTCAGCAGTACCGCGAATCCCACGTGTGCCACGGAAGCACCCGCGGCTTTCAGTTTTCCATGCAGTCCTGCCCAGATATAGTTGGCATTGGATATCGCGGAATAAATAGCGGCGAAAAGCGCCACATAAACAGCGCCTAAAAATCCCGCTCCCTGTTTATAAAAAGTGACAGGATAAAAGATCACCAAAGTAGTAGTGATAATCGCAGCCAAAAGTGTAGGTAAGGCGAGTTTCTTTAAGATATAAGCGGTGGGCGTGCTTTTGTATTTAAGATATTGGGTTATGGCACTCAGTATCCCGATAATGATGGCCACAAGCACAATCACCTTGTTGTAGGAGAACTCTACATTTTCAGCCGGGGCTATCTTTGTGCCGAATATCTTGTTGTACACCGGTATGGAAGTCTTCGCAATGATGAACATCGCCGCAAGGAATAAGACCAGTGAACCGATGAACATCCAGAATTCCCTGGAACTTGTTTTCTCCTCGGCTTGTTCGGCCGGTATCTGCTTTAAATGTTTCAGAAATAACACAAGCGAAGGGATTGTAAAGGCCCCAAAGAAGGAGAGAATCATGATATTCATTGCTTTGCCCGCTTCTGTGAAAGCATGTACGGAAGTATCTCCGAGTATCCCGGTTCTGGTTAAAAAGGTTGAATATAATATGAATACAAAGGTAAGTATCGTGAAAAGATAACTCGCCCTGAGCGAATGCCCGGTTGCTTTGTAGATGGCCATCGTATGCAATCCGGCCACTAAGATGAGCCAGGGAACAAGGGATGCATTTTCTACAGGGTCCCATGCCCAGTATCCGCCGAAAGACAGGGATTCGTAAGCCCATTTGCCACCCATCATGATACCGGTCCCGAGCACGGCCGCGCTCAACAAAGCCCAGGGAAGTGCGGGTTGTATCCATTCGCCGAAGCGCCTGGTCTGTATTCCCGCATAGGCGTATGCGAAAGGTATGATGGTGGATGCGAAGCCGAGGAATAATACTGGAGGATGTATCACCATCCAGTAATTGCGAAGCAGCACGTTCAATCCCACACCGTCTTTAATAAATGAAAGGTAATTGGGCTGGCTGAAAATGGGGCCTGCGATCTCATTCCTGGTAAGCGTAAAAGGGCTGCTGCCGATATACACGTCAAAAAAGTAAACACCCAGTATCATCATCAGCAAAAAGAACTGGGCCAGGCTGATAACGGTCATTACCGGGGCTTCCCAATCCTTGCTTTTTAAAACAATGATGATGCCCAGTATGCTGTGCCAGATGGTCCATAACAAAAAACTTCCTTCCTGTCCTTCCCAGATGCAGGCCAGCAGGTATTTTGGTTCCAGTTCTTTGGCCGCATGCTTGTAAGCATACATGTACTCGAAATAGTGATTGGAGCAGATATAAAAAATGGTGGCAAATACGATAAGTACTGATGCCACCTGGATAAAGAAAGCACCCCTCGCAAACCTAAGCCAGGACCTTTTTTCCACAGGGTCCGTTTTACGACTTGCTAAAAAATAGGAAACAGTTGAAATCAAGGCGGCAACCAAACCCAGGATGACAAAAAAATGCCCGACCTGTCCCGGTAATAAATGCTCTCCTTCAAATTTCATTATTTGGCGTTGGTGTTTGGATAATCAGTTGATTTGGTGGTTTGTTCTTTCATGGTGCGCTCCAGTTCTTTCTTGTCATCTTTATATTTACTGGGGCATTTTAACAGGATCTTACTGCATTCAAACTGCCCGTTTCGCATAACGCCGGTCAGTACGATCCGCTCGCTTTTTTCAATGTCTGTGGGCTTGCTGTTGTGATAAACCACTTTGGTATACCCGCCCAGGCTGTCTTTCGCGTAAAAAGAGAGGTAGTTTGAATTTTTTTGCGGATCGTATTCTATAGGCTGTGTCTTGTCGATCTGGGCAATGATGGTAACCTGTTTACCGGCCTTATGTTGTGCCGACTTTATAGATTCATAGGTCGAAAAATCTCCGGCGGAAAAAACGATCAGTCCTACGATGGAAGCCGCTATGGCAATGAGTATAATAATATGGGATCTTTTCATATTTTAGAATTCGGGGCAAAGGTAATGCAAAACCCGTTTTTATATCCTTTTGTTTCGGTTATAAAAGCATTAATATTTTTGTTCCGGGCCGCTTTCCTGTAGAATTAATTACCGGGAGCCCTTATCATTGCCGGCAGGTCGCTTATCTTTGAACGGTTTTTGCCACAAACGGCGGAGCTGATCATTTCAAACCCGATTAATTCATGACCGATCTTTCGAATTTTGATCACAACTCAGTGGGCAATCCCAATAACAATATTTTCGGATTGCCCTTTCCGGAAGAAGACGCCCGGTTGGTGATATTACCCGTTCCCTGGGAAGTAACGGTAAGCTACAATGCTGGTACTGCAAGGGCTCCGGACCATATTTTTAATTCAAGCCTCCAGGTCGACCTCTACGACCCGGACGTAAAAGACGGTTGGAAGCAAGGTTTTTACATGCGTCCCAGTGATAAGAAAGTGCTGATGAAAAGTGATTATCTCCGAAAGGAAGCGGAACTCTATATCAATTATATTTCGCAGGGAGAAGTGGTGGCGGATAACAAGTTCATGAGCAAATCGCTTAAAGATATCAATGAAGGAAGTAATTTTTTGAATGAATGGGTCTACGAACAAACAAAGGAATTGCTGGCAAAGGGCAAACTGGTTGGATTGTTGGGTGGCGATCACAGTACACCCCTGGGATATTTCAAAGCCATCGCCGAAAAGGAAGGTGATTTTGGCATCTTGCAGATCGATGCGCACTGCGACCTCCGGGCGGCCTATGAAGGATTCAAATATTCACATGCTTCCGTCATGTTCAATGCACTGGAAGAAATTTCTGCCTTAAAGAAATTGGTACAGGTTGGTGTCAGGGATTTTTGTGAAGAAGAACTGGATTATATCAACAACAGTAATTCACGGGTGGTCACTTTTTTTGATAAGAACATAAAAGAACGGCAGTTTGAGGGACAGGGCTGGATGCAGATCGCCAATGAGATGGTGGCCCATTTACCCGATAAGGTCTTTATCAGCTTTGATATCGACGGGCTGGATCCTAAACTTTGTCCGCATACCGGCACCCCGGTTCAGGGCGGTTTTGAGACGGAACAGATATTCTACCTTTTCCGGAAAGTGATACAGAGTGGCCGCAAACTGATCGGTTTCGACCTGAACGAGGTTGGTGTAAGTCATGACGAATGGGATGAGAATGTGGGGGCGAGGTGCCTGTTCAAATTGTGTAATCTGATGATCGCAGCAAATCCTTAGCGGATGAAAGAATTTGTATTTATTCTCAGGAATGATAAGCTGCTTTCCTATCGCCGGCTGGCAATTTTAATATTTTTCTTACATCTGTTTTTTTTTATTTTTTATTTATTGAAATATGGCGGCAATATGGCCCTTCTGACCGGAATAGCCGTATCGGGTTTAGCCATGGTGTTTTTGTTCACCATTTCGGGAAGGCATTCGAAACCGACCATTGTCACCTCCGTTACGTTTTTTTTACTGGCCGCTGTTTGGATCATGCTGGCCAATTACTGGCTTGCGATCGTACTGGCGATCCTGACTTTTTTTGATCTTGTTTCCGGAAGGAAGCTGGCCGTATCCTTTTTTGCTGACAGGATCGAATATCCTTCCTTCCCCAAAAAAAAGATCCGTTGGGACGAATTGAACAACGTGATCTTAAAAGACAGGATACTTACCATTGATTTTAAAAACGACCGTTTGATGCAATCGGAAATTGCGGAAGAGAGTTTTAATGTGGATGAAAAATTATTCAATGGTTACTGCCGGGAGCAAATGCAGGATACCCGGTTGCAATTTTAATATTCAGTAACTGACGCAAATTTACGAATTTTGAAAGTGACAGGTCTTTGTTTGACAGCGGATGGCTGACAACAGGTAATGAATAAGGAACAAAACCAAACATGAAATTAAAATCACCCCCATACATTTTATATTCCGATGGAAAGGGAAATATTTTTGAAGATACTTCCCTTTATGTAACAGGTCGCAGTGGCTGGGATGCCGTAACAGTTCCCGTGGAAGACTGGATAGGCCTGCCTTCCGGCGGCAATCTCTATGAACTGCCCGGCAGGAAGGGAATTGGGATTGACGTAAAAACGGGGGAAATGCGTCTCTGTGAAAAAGGTTGGGCTGTTGCGGCTTTCATTCCTCCGGCGCATACGGGCTTGTTCATGGCGGCCTATGAAACCCTCCCCGATGCACCTACACTGCCTTTGTTTTGTTATACCGCTGCCGGCTGGCAGGATGAAAAGTTTTATGTGCCCGCCGTTCGGATCGAGCAGGATGTGCGCCAGGAATGTGAGGGATATGATGAGGCGCAGATCAAAGAAGGCACTGCCTATTTATTAAAAGCGTATCCCCATAACCGTTTGGTAAAGCATTTGATGGAGAATTGCTGCATGACTTATCATTGCCCTGCTGCAAGGAATTTGGCGATGGGACGATGGGAATGCCCCGTGCCCGTATCTCCCGCCTGCAATGCCAACTGTATTGGCTGCATCTCATTTCAGCCCGTTGAGGAAAGCATCGTGAGTACGCAAGACAGGCTGACCTTCAGGCCCACGGCGGAGGAGATCACCGAGTTTACCGTACCGCATCTGGAAACCGCGCCTTTTCCCATCATCAGTTTCGGGCAGGGCTGCGAAGGAGAACCCTTGCTCATGTGGGAGACCATACGCGACGCTATCATCGAGATCAGGAAGCACACGCAAAAGGGCAGTATTAATATCAATACCAACGGCAGTAAACCTGATGCGGTAAAAGCCCTGTGTGAAGCGGGTTTGAACAGCATGCGGGTGAGTACCAATTCGGCCAGAGAAAGTATTTACACGCCTTATTACCGACCCAATAATTATGAATTAAATGATCTGATCGAGAGCCTGAAGATCATGCGCAGTTACGGCGGGTGGACCAGTATCAACTATTTTGTCTTCCCCGGCATGACTGACAGCATTGAAGAATATGAAGCCCTTCGCAAACTTATAAAGGAAACCAGCCTCCGTATGATCCAGTGGCGCAATTTTAATATTGATCCCGACTGGTACCTGGGAAAGATTGGGGTAACGGAAACGGGTGAGTGCATGGGGGTTAAGCAAATGATGGAACTCATTCGTGAAGAATTTCCAGACCTTAAATTCGGTTATTTCAATCCCTCCATAGAAAGGATACAGGGAAATTTTGAATTGGATTTTGCGCATTAGTAGCCATGGATTAACACAGATTTTATTTTGCTGGTACCGTCATCGTTTCTGTGTTAATCCGTGTAATCTATGGCTACCTATTTCAGCGTTTCTTCCAACCATTTATAAAATTCATGCTGCCATACCAGGGCATCCTGTGCCGTTAGTACCCAATGGTTCTGGTCGGGCAGGAGGATTAATTTGCTTTTTATCCCCCTGAGCTGTGCCGCCTGGAATGCCTGCTGGCCCTGTTCTATAGGTACACGGTAATCCTTGCCGCCCTGGTAGATGAGGATGGGAGTGTTCCATTTGGCTACCAGGTCACTGGGGTTAAATTTGCTGAAACTTCTTTGCGCCGCCGCGTTATTTTTATCCCAGTAGGGGCCACCCTTATCCCAGTTCTCGAACCACATCTCATCCGTAGTGCCGTACATGCTCCTGAAATCAAATACGCCATCGTGTGCAATAAAAGTTTTAAAACGGTTGTTGTGAATACCAGCCAGGTAAAATACGGAATAGCCCCCGTAGCTTGCACCGATACATCCCAGGCGGTTCCTGTCAACGAATTTTTCTTTGCTAACGGCATCGATTGCACTAAAATAATCCTTCATCACCTGGCCGCCCCAGTCCTTACTGATCTCCTCATTCCATTGGGTACCATGCCCCGGCATACCCCTGCGGTTAGGAGCAACGATGATGTAACCGTTGGCTGCCATCAGCTGAAAGTTCCAACGGAAAGAATAGAATTGTGTAAGTGCCGATTGCGGGCCGCCCTGGCAATACAACAAGGTGGGATATTTTTTTGCAGGGTCGAAGTCAGGCGGATAGATCACCCATACCAGCATATCTTTTCCGTCTGTGGTTTTTACTGATCTTCTTTCCGTTCTGCTCATTCCCACTGTGGAATAAGTGGCGTCATTTACATGCGTGAGTTGTTTCATGTTTCCCGAAGCAATGTCAACAGTGAATAATTCGGAGGCATGATTCATGTCGGTCCTGGAAACAACCATTGTGTTTGCATTTTGACCGATGATCCCCGTTATATCAAAATTACCTTTGGTGATCTGACGGATCAGCGGCAGCGTTTTGGCAGCACCGGGGTAGTTCACTTCAAACAATTGCAGGGTACCGTTTATAGGCGCCCAGAAAAATAATTTCTTACCGTCTTCACTCCATTTGTATCCTTCCACGTGAATATCATCCCGTTGAGTGGTCAGGTTTATCTTGCTCGTTCCGTTGGAGACAATGATATCCTGTTTATCTGCCTCATAACCCGCTCTTTTCATACTCAACCATGCCAGGTCACCCTCCCTGTTAAACGAAGGGTTCAGATCATATCCTGGCATACCTTCAGTGAGGTTTGTCGTTTTTTGGGTCTCAATATTGTATGCGTATAGGTCTGTATTGGTACTGATCGTATATGCGGTACCGTATAATTTCTTTGTACAATAAACCACTTCTTGGCCGTTGGGTTTCCAAACATAGTCTTCATCTCCTCCAAAGGGTTTTTGCGGACAATCATAAGGTTCGTTTTGCATCAGGTCAACAGCATTGCCGGCTTTACCGTTTACCAGGGGGGCAAGCATCACATGGTCAAATTTCCCGTCCTCATAAGTATCCCAGTGTCGGTAATTGAGGTTATCGTATATGTAGACATTTGATTTTTTCAGTTCGGGATAGATGTCTCTGCCGGTTACATTCTTTACTTTCACGCTTTCAGAGCTGATCATGTATTTGCCATCGGGTGAGATCTTATCATTGTTCAGCATACTGTCGGCGTTGCTGACCGGCATTGGCTCTCCACCGTTGAGCGGCACCGCATAGGTCTTTCTTGAATTCTTATTTTCGTCTGCATTGGGTGTGGTAACAGCATACACTACATATTTGCCGTCCTTTGAAATACCCAGGCCCGAAACCCTCCCCAGTTTCCAGAGCAATTCAGGCGTCATGCGGTTTTGCGCAAACGGGGAAAAAGAAAACAGGGTAAAAAGAACCAGTAATAGCTTTTTCATTTTTTACTTATTATTTTTTAATTGTGTTCGGGTAATCAAAGACCAGTTGACAAAAAGTTTTAACGCCAACGTATAAACGACTATCATCGATCATAAAATCCGGGGTATGATGGGGTGGAGCTTTTTGGGGATCATTGCCTCGCGGCATTCCACCAATATAAAAGAAAAAAGCGGGAGCCCTGGTGCCATAATAACTGAAATCCTCAGCACCGGTGACCCAATCCATTGCCCGCACGTTCTCAGCACCTGCTGCCGTCTTTAATGAAGGTATCATTTTTTCAACAAGCGCTGGATCGTTATAAGTTACCAGGGTCTTGGTATCAAAACTCACATGAGCGGTCGCATTACTGGCTTCCGCGATCTTTTCGGCCGTCTGCTTCACCCTGGCATGTACCTCTTCCTGCATTTTACTGTCCAACGTCCGTATCGTTCCATCCATGATGCAGTCTTCGGGAATGATATTATTCCGGACGCCTCCGTGGATCTTGCCAACGGTGATCACTACCGGGGCCTTTGTAAGGTCCATTTGCCGGCTTACGATATTCTGTAATCCTTCAACGATCTGCGCCGAGATAGCGATAGGATCTACGCTGAGCCAGGGTTGCGCACCATGGGAGGATCTGCCGCTCACTTTAATGCTAAACCAGTCGGATGAAGCCATGAAGGCACCTGACTTATACTGTATATCGCCAGCGGGGATCCAGGATTCAATGTGCATACCAAAAACCACATCCACTTTTGGGTTGTCCATTACGCCCTCCTTGACCATCAAAGCGGCTCCGCCTTCTTCATTTCCGGGCGGGCCTTCTTCCGCGGGCTGAAAAATAAACTTAACGCTGCCTGCCAGGTCCTTCTTCATTCCCGATAAGACCTCGGCCACACCTAAAAGCATGGCCACATGCGCATCATGCCCGCAGGCATGCATCACGGGAACCCGCTGTCCAAGGTAATCCGCACTATCAGTAGATGCAAAGGGCAGGTTCACCCTTTCTTTCACAGGCAAAGCATCAATGTCGGCACGCAAAGCCATTACAGGCCCCGGTTTCCCTCCCTTCAGCAAAGCGACCACACCCGTTTTTGCAACGCCGGTCTGAATTTCAAGGCCAAGGTTTTTCAACTGTTCACTGATATAAGCCGCGGTCTTAAATTCCCGGTTACCCAGTTCGGGGTGTTGATGTAGATGCCTGCGCCATTCAACCAGCCTGGATTGTATGGCCAGGGCCTTCCCTGCAATAAGGGATGAAATGTCCTGGGCAGGCGTTTTCAGTGAAATGAGTAATGGGGATAATAAAAATAGGTTCCTGAGTTGTAACATATGCAGTCTGATAATCTGGTTAAGTGAGATACAAATTAGGTATAAAACCTAAGTTTTTGGCGTCGGCATTCTAATTATCTTCCAACCCCATTTGGCAGGGGTCGGCGAAAACAATTGCAAATGTTGAAAAAAAAGCTTTTGAAAATTTCAATAAATTTTTATTTTTGATTATATTTTTTCGTTATCAAAACTAATCAGGATGCAAAATTTTACAAGTTATCCAATCAAAGCCGAGTTTTCCAAAATCAAAATGATTGAAAGTTTCAAGAAATGTATTCTTTCGATTCTTGTTTTGGGCATTTCCTTGAATGTTTCGTTTGCACAGCAAAACGACGGATCGTTTAAGGAGAATTATCGTAAGATCGAGAAAGCCA
>JAYWAZ010000163.1:0-5384 GCA_043781975.1 Bacteroidota bacterium | reverse complement strand
ACGATCCCGGGCAAATTAACGGAAAGAAACTGAAACATATTGCTTTAATAGATAATAAAAACGTTAAAATCACCGCATCCCCTATTTTCCCTGCTCTTATCTTTGCAACATATGAGCAAGGTAAGAGTCAGGTTTGCCCCCAGCCCCACGGGCGGTTTGCATTTGGGAGGGGTACGCACTGTTTTGTACAATTATTTATTTGCCAGGAAACACGGGGGCGACTTCATCGTACGCATAGAAGATACCGACCAGTCGAGGTTCGTGGAAGGCGCCGAAGCCTATATTTTTGAATGCCTGAAATGGTGCGGACTGGAACCCGATGAAAGCGTTCTTACCGGGGGGGCCTACGCGCCTTATCGCCAGAGTGAACGAAAAGAGATCTACAGGCAGTATGCCGAACAACTGGTGAAAGGCGGCCATGCCTATTATGCATTTGATACCACGGAAGAACTCGACGCCATGCGGGAAAGGCTGAAAACGGCGGGCAGTCATAGTTTACAATACGATCATCTTGTTCGCATGAACATGAATAACTCGCTCCGCCTTTTACCCGAAGAGACCCGGCAATTAATGGATGCCCGAACACCCCATGTGATACGTATCAAAGTGGATCCCAATGAGACCGTTTCGTTCACCGATATGATCCGCGGCAATATGGAATTCGATACCAATACCATTGATGATAAAGTGTTGGTGAAGGCCGATGGCATGCCCACCTATCACCTGGCCGTGGTGGTGGATGATTATTTAATGAAGATCACCCATGCTTTCCGCGGGGAAGAATGGATGCCCAGCGCACCGGTGCATATCTTATTATGGGAATATTTATTCGGATTGGATGCCATGCCCCAATGGGCGCACCTGCCCCTGATCTTAAAGCCTGATGGCAATGGAAAGCTGAGTAAACGTGATGGCGACCGGCTGGGTTTCCCGGTATATGCCATGGACTGGAAAGACCCTAAGACCGGTGATATCACGAAAGGGTTCAAGGAACTGGGATTTTTACCAGCGGCCTTTATCAACCTGCTGGCGGTGCTGGGATGGAATGACGGCTCGCAACAGGAGCTCTTTTCAAAGGAAGAACTGATCGATAGGTTTTCCATTGAAAGGGTTCATAAGGGTGGGGCTAAATTTGATTTTGAAAAAGCGAAGTGGTTCAATCATGAATGGATAAAGAGGTTGGATGTTGAAAGTTATAAGTTGGAAGTTAAGGAGGATTTTGAATCAAGAGGGATCACCATTGATGATGATGAATACTTTTCTAAGGTACTTGGATTGGTAAAGGAACGTTGCGTTCTGCTTTCTGATTTTTTTGAACAGGGGATCTTCTTTTTCCGGTCGCCCACCGTATATGACGAGGCATCGGTGAAACCAAAATGGGACGCCGCTAAAACGGGGTTCTTTGAAACGCTGGCGAACCAATTCGCTGCACTGGACTCCTGGGAGATACCAAAAATTGAAACCAGTTTCAAAGACCTTGCCACTCAAAAAAATATAAAACCGGGCGAGTTGCAAATGCTTTTACGGGTGATGCTGGTAGGCAGCAAGACCGGTCCGGCTGTATTTGTGATCGCCGCGACCATTGGTAAGGAAGAGACGATAAAAAGAATCCAAAATGCTGTAGTTGTTTTTGGTTAATTTTAATCGCAGATTTTTTGGTTTACGCTGATTACGCTGATTTTTTCTGTGTAACCTACGGGCAGACAGGTCTGTGAAAATTAATCTATGGTTAATATATCTTCCGCTGAAGGCGGAATAATTTACAATATGAACAGACCCATCAGAGTTTTAGTTGCCAAGGTAGGGTTGGACGGCCATGACCGTGGCGCAAAAGTGATCGCCACGGCCCTGCGGGATGCGGGGATGGAGGTCATTTATACCGGGCTGCGCCAGACCCCCGAAATGGTGGTGAATGCCGCCTTACAGGAAGACGCCGACGCGATCGGCATCAGTATCCTAAGCGGCGCACACAATACCGTTTTCCCGAAGCTCATCGCACTGATGAAAGAAAAAGGCATGAATGATGTATTGCTTACGGGCGGTGGCATCATTCCTGAAGATGACATGAAGGCGTTGAATGAAATGGGTGTGGGTAAATTATTTCCGCCCGGAACCACCACCGGTGATATTGCTGTCTATATTAAGGATTGGGTAAAAGAACACCGGAATTTTTAATCATGCCATTCGAGATCAGTTCCATAGCAACCGTATACAATCAAAGAATAGATATCAGTGATGATCTTTGGGGTGAGGTTATTTCAGAAATAGTATTAAACGACACCCTCCCTGCCGAAGCCCTTGATGGCATTGAAGATTTTTCGCACCTGGAGATCATTTTTGTTTTTGACAGGGCCATCAGTGCACCCGTTGTGACGGGCAGCGAACATCCGCGTGAGAACAAAGCATGGCCCAAAACGGGCATTTTCGCACAGCGGAAAAAGAACAGGCCCAACCATATCGGCACCACCATTTGTGAACTGATCAGGCGGGAAGGCAAAAGTTTATTTGTAAAAAACCTGGATGCCCTTGACGGAACACCCGTGGTGGACATCAAGCCGGTGATGAAGGAATTTTTACCGCGATCAGCCGTTAAGCAACCGGCATGGACCCATGAATTAATGAAAGATTACTGGAAATAATGGATAAATTTGGGTATGGCAAAGTCAATAAAAATATTCAGGTCTTTTGAAGAACAGGAAAAATATTTCCTGGAGTATTTTTTTTTACTGACCCCCTCGGAAAGGCTTAGTGCCCTGGCCGCTTTACAAAAGAAAAATAACGATGATTTTTTAAAGCCTGCGCAAAAAAAAATAACCATTCAAAAAATAAATTCAGATGGATATAGAACATCCTGAATTCTTAAATTTTCTGGAATGTGCTCAAAAAAATAAGTTAAGGTACTTATGTATTGGTGGTTATGCGGTTAACTATTACGGGTATCACAGAATGACAGAAGACCTGGACATTTGGATAGCACCAACCATTGAAAATAAGCAATGTTTTTTAGACACACTGCTTTGCATGGGTTATACTGAAAATGAATTCAGCGATATTGAAAACGAAGACTTTACCACTTATTTTATGTGTACCCTTGGAGTAAGGCCAAATGTGATCGATATTCTTACAATGCTTCATCACACACTTAATTTTGATGAAGCGGAAAAAAGCTTGTCTTTGCACATGATAAATGATGTCATTGAATTGAAACTGGTATCTTATGAAGTATTGAAAGATGCCAAACTTCGTTCACAAAGGCCAAAAGATTTTTTGGATATTTCGCAATTAGAAAAATTAAGAAATAGTAATTAAAGCATGAAATGATCAATATGTACACCACCATCTTAACCAGCCTCGAGAAAGGCATCTTTACCATCACCATCAACCGCCCCGATAAACTGAATGCGCTGAACGCGGCCGTGCTCAACGACCTGGAAAAAGCCATTGATGAAATTCAAAACAATGCTGAAATAAAAACGGCCATCATCACGGGCGCCGGTCCAAAAGCATTTGTAGCGGGCGCCGATATCACGGAATTCAACGGACTCGATAAGGCTGCTGCCATGGCCCTTGCCAGAAGGGGACAGGAAGTATTCTTTAAAATTGAGAACAGCAGGAAACCGATTGTTGCCGCTGTGAATGGTTTTGCGCTGGGCGGAGGGTGTGAACTGGCCATGTCCTGCCATTTCAGGCTATGCAGCGAGAACGCGAAGTTTGGCCAGCCCGAAGTGAACCTGGGGCTGATACCCGGTTACGGCGGCACACAGCGTTTAACCCATCTCGTTGGCAAGGGAAAAAGCATGGAGCTGCAGATGACAGCACACCTGGTTGATGCCAAC
Source organism: Bacteroidota bacterium (assembly GCA_043781975.1). Lineage (GTDB taxonomy): Bacteria > Bacteroidota > Bacteroidia > Chitinophagales > Chitinophagaceae > Ferruginibacter. Next base: position 1,548 of record JAYWAZ010000163.1, on the reverse strand, counting down.
GAAGCCCTTCAGCTGGGACTGGTAAATCATGTTACTACGGCCGAAAGTTTATTGGAAAGAACAAGGGATATCCTGCTTGTCATCCAGTCAAAAGCCCCCATCGCCGTGGGCAAGGTCATCGAATGTGTAAACGTGGCCGTGGTGAGCGACAGCGCCTATACCAACGGCAAAAGCGGTTATGATAAGGAAGTGGAGGCATTCGGTGAATGTTTCGACACGGAAGACATGAAAGAAGGAACCACGGCATTCCTTGAAAAAAGGAAGGCGGATTTTAAGGGCAGGTAGTTGCCAGCTTAGTGTTTAGCCTGAGTTTTTAAAAAATATTGCTAAAGTTTTTTTAGTTGAACGCCCCGGCGTAGCCTATCCCGATTTTTTCGGGAGTCTTTGACCAGCCGGAACCAGTACGCCACTCTAATTATCTGAATAATGTGTCAATATCCCAAAATTATCCTTGCCGGCAGCATAAAATCTTGCAGAGGGTAATAATAGTCCTTCGGATTTCGTTCGTGGCTGGTCAAAGACCACGCCACGGCACTCACGGGTAGTAGATGCTGGCTTAAGAATGATTTTTGGGAGAACAGTCGAGTCGGCATTGGCATTTCAGCCCAAGCCTCTCACAGAACCGTACTTGAGTCTCTCAACTCATACGGCTCTTGTTATCCAGTCATTATTTGATTCCCAATCTCCAATGATAAAACAGATCAGAATTTGCTAATTGCATTTTCTGATATTTATCATACAACCCTGCTTTACTTCTTATCTTATAGGTATTCTTTATCCACTTGCGGATAAGCCCATTCAGATAATAAAACAAATCCAGCGCTTTGCGACTGTTGAACTTAGCATAGTAATTAATCCAACCTCTGATTTTCGGATTCAACTTCTTAGCAAACCATTCTAATGTTTGGCTGCTCCATTTTGTAATCAGTATCGCTCTAAGTTTTTCCCGGATGCTTGTTTTAGCCTGTTGGCTAATCGCAGCACTGAAAATTACCAAGCGATTCTTTCTTCCGAACTTGTCCTTCGCTGTTCTTGGCTGGAAGCTGTAACTCAGAAAGGTAAAGCTGTTGTTATCATGCTTTTTATTGCGCAGATAGTTTTTGCAATACACAATCTTTGTCTTTTCCCGATGCAGCTCAAGTTCATACTGCTGCATCCGTACTCTCAGCTTTGCCAATAACTGCTCCGCTTCTGCTTTACTGTTGCAATGGATGATGATATCATCTGCATACCTTTCAAAAGGATTTTGCGGATTTACTTCATCCATCCATTTGTCAAAGCCATGATGCAGATAAATGTTGGCTAACAACGGACTGGCTACACCACCTTGTGGCGTGCCTTTTGTTCTTGTTGCTATGCTTCCATCTTGTTGTTCTACACCAGCCTTTAACCAACGCTCTACATACATAAGCACCCACTTTTCCTGCGTATGCTTTTGCAGAAGCTCCATCAGTAATTCATGACTCAGGTTATCAAAGAACCCTTTTATATCCACATCTATCACCCATGCATATTTAATACAATTATCCTGGCATTGCTGAAGTGCAT
>JAYWAZ010000162.1:0-14897 GCA_043781975.1 Bacteroidota bacterium | reverse complement strand
GTCGCCGGACCACTTTCATTGAGCCCGAAGAAACAACAGAACTCAACAATACCATCTTCTCCTTAGAGCAGGATGAAAGCAGGGAAGTGTACCGCATACTGCGCACGCTTACGCAGGACCTGAGCGTTTATGCCGCGCTGTTAAAGAATTACCACGATATAGGAGGTGAATACGATTTTATCAGGGCCAAGGCAAAATTCGCTGTGGAGATCAATGGCAATTACCCGCAGGTATATGATAAAGCGCATGTGAATCTCATTGATGCTTATCATCCATTGCTCTTATTGTACAATAAGGCAAACAAAAAACCCACCATCCCCGTCAACCTGCTGCTGAATGACAAACAACGGATCCTGGTCATCAGCGGACCCAATGCGGGTGGAAAAACAGTAACCTTAAAAACAATTGGGCTGTTGCAACTGATGATGCAGAGTGGATTGCTAGTGCCGGTACACCCGGATAGCGAGATGGGCATCTTCAAACAAATAATGATCCATATCGGCGACACGCAGAGCCTTGAATTTGAATTGAGCACCTATTCCTCGCACCTGATGAACATGAAGCATTTCATGGAGAACGCCAATGGCAAGACGCTTTTTTTCATAGATGAACTGGGCAGTGGCAGCGATCCCAACCTGGGCGGTGCTTTCGCGGAAGTGATCATGGAAGAGCTGGCGTTGAAGCACAGCCTGGGGATCGTAACCACCCACTACCTGAACCTGAAAGTAATGGCCAATAAGGTACCCGGCATCATCAACGGCGCCATGCAATTTGATGAAAAGAACCTGCTGCCCCTCTATAAACTGGTGGCGGGCAAGCCTGGCAGTTCTTATACTTTTTCTATTGCGGAAAGGATCGGGTTAGAGAAGAGGCTTATTGAAAAAGCAAGGAAATTAGTGGATGAAGATCATTTTACCTTGGATAAACTCCTCAACCGCACGGAGCAGGACCTGCAGCATATTGATAAAGAAAAAAGTGAACTGCAAATACTGCTCAAAGAGAATGTGCGACTGAAAGCTGAGATGCAAAATGTGATGGACAAGGAAAAGCACCGGCAGGAAGTGGAAAGGCTGCAACTACAGAACAAGATATCGGAAGAAAAGCTGCATTACCTAAAGGATATGGAACGGCGGCTAAAGTCCATGGTCATAGAATGGCGCAAGGCCGAGGATAAGGACAAGGTGGTGAAGATGATCCATGCCCTGCTGTTCAACCAGAAGGAGCGGATGGTAACCGAAAGGCAGCAGAAAAAGATCAATGAAAAATTTGAGGAAGTGGGAGGGGAGATCCGGGTAGGCGACAAGGTTAGGATGAAGAAGAACAGGCAGGTAGGGATCGTTAAAGAAATTCAACGTAAAAAGGCCCTGTTGCAGGTTGGTGCCATGCCCATGACGGTGGAGTTGAAGGACCTGGTGGTGGTGAAGGATAAAGTAATGGATTAAAAAACCCTCCTTCGCTGAAGCTATGGCTCGTCCTCCGTAGCTTTAGCGAAGGAGGGACACCTAAACCAAATGTTTGTTCCTAAAAGCAATTCCAGAACCTGATTTTAAATATTTCTCAAATTCAAAGGCTTTGCTTTTATCCATAAAAGCACAATGGAACACCAGTTTAACAGGAAGTTTGTTTCTGGTAGAATATACGTAACCCCGCTGATGCCTGATCATTCTTTCTTCCAGGTTAGCTGTACAGCCCGTATAGTAAGTGCCATCACTACATAAAAGAATGTAAACAAATTGCTGCATAGGGGAAGCTTTTTGGATTAAAAACCCTCCTTCGCTGAAGCTAGGGAGGGTGATGCGGAGAGAGAGGGATTCGAACCCCCGGACCTGTAACAGTCAACGGTTTTCAAGACCGCCGCATTAGACCGCTCTGCCATCTCTCCGCGGCGAAAATACGATTAGGAGGTTTTTATTCCAAAAGTTTTATGAAAACGCTATCAATTAATTCAAAATTGAACATTTGAGAACCTTTATGGAAGTTTTATAAATAACGAAAGATAGTTTGGTTTTTATTTTATAATTATTACATTTGAAGGGAGGCATTTTGCGGTCAGATTGACATCTAACTAAAATAATCCTTTTCATTTGGCAAATTCAAAAGTCATCACATTAAGCCGACCCGGTAATAAAAGCCGGTCTACTGCCAACAATGCGCCTAAAGATGCTAAAGCCTTTTCGGCTATAGCCGCATTTGAACAAAAAAATTTGATGAATGAATCACCGGGTATACTTAACGCAGCGGGCAAATCAGGCCTTACTCCACCATCCCAGTTTAAATTGATTGATGCCCTGGTAAAACTCCGGCCAAATCAACCATTCAGCGCAAATAAACCTGTTCAAAAGAGATCAGAAGCGCTTACCGCTGCCGCATTTCATCAACAACAGTTGATCAATACACCATATCGATCAATCAGAGATGGTGTGATACAAAAAATGGACGGATCGGTGATACAAATGGTAAAGTATGCCAACTGTGAAGCCAAATTCAGGACCGATAATGAAATTGCGGAGATTGAAAATTCGGAATACCATATCACCCCCACTGGGTATGAGCGGTATGCGCCTATTAATAAATATCGTGTTCCGAGCCAGTTTTTCCATGAAGGAAACCGGACATTCATGTACTTTAATGGCGATGCTGCAATGAACCGGATGCTTGATTTCGTGGATGCTTATGATGTAGAGGGTATTAAATCGGGCGAAAATGTGAAATTTGAAGCGCCAGACGCAAAAGATGAGGAGCAAAAGGAGTTAGAAAACATCAGTGCAAGCTGGAAGCCGGAAAACGGTCTGGATGTACTGGATTGCAATATGCTTGAAGACGGCACAATTGACCGACGCGGTTATCATCCGGGGCATGCTGTGGAAGATCTTGGGGAGGAACTGCCCGAATTGGATAAACCCGGAAAACTTCAGGAATTAAGAATACTGCAGACCTGGATGAAACATATACTCAGCACCAACCAGCTCAAGATGGAGGAAAAAAATATCGGTGAAAGGGATATCATGAAAGTATTTGAGGGCGCCCACAAAAAAGGAATCATTACGGAAGGGGAGATGAATAAATATTTATCTTATAAAAAACTACTGGATGAATTGTTTGGTGCCATGGAAAAAGAATTAATTGATAACTGGACGTTCTATACGAAGTGATATGGACATCGGCATCTGCTTGCTTTCCCGGATGACTATGCCACAACCCCCAGGATCAATAAGTGTCCGTCTGCCAAAATTTTCCAGTGAATATCTCCAACTGCGTAATACCCCAATGCTTAGAAAGGAGGTTTATATTTCCTCCAATAATTTTTTCTACAAGCTTCACCGGGGAATCTCCTTGTTTTTATTAAATAATTATTACATTTAATGGTCCATTTATCCGGTGAGAATTGCATTCAACCTAACATTAAATTCTAATTCTTAATTTATTTTGTCTCTCTCAAAAGATATCACCGGGCAAAAAGATGGCAGGAGCAGGGCTATCGCTAATCATGCATCTGGAGGAGGAAAATCCCTGCGGACTGTTCCCTTATCTGAACAAAAAGAAGCATCCAAAGAAGGAGCGGGCACCCTGCAGCGGAAAATTTCTCCGGCTTTATATGCCGACAACCAGGTGACCCGTAAAGCGCTACCAGGTTTCAAAATTAAAGGCACTGCGATTCCAATCTCTTCATCAAATACGATGGAAGGAACGGGTCCTGTTCGGTTCCAACCTCAGATCGTCGATGGCATGAGCAATTCGGCCGTAATACAGGGGAAGTTCAAAGAAAAGGAAAAGAAAGCGGCCATAAAAGACCTCGACCGGATCGAGAATTTCCTCAAGACCCAGGTTGAGGCCCTGCACGAGAAGACGGATCGCAGCAATAAAAATGATATGGCACTTGGGGTCACGGAGTTAAGAAAGAACCACCTTAAAGGTGATAACGAACGGGACCTATTTGGATGGATGAAAGCGGCTACTGAAGATGGTGAAGAGCCCGAGATCCTGCAACGTTGCAAAGAATTACTCATACGGGCAGAAGGCAAGGCGAATAATTCTAACCTGCGGATCTTTGGTGATGTCGTGGGCGCATCCACCTGGATGGATTGGATCCCGGTGGAAGTTACCATATCCGGGCAATACCGAACCTGGTTCACCGAATGCGCCACCAAGCCGCTATTATCAAAAGATGGCCGCTTCAAATTCAACCTTTCGGGCTTCGATCATGAATATTGCCAGAAACTTGTTGCCAGGACCTCGAATATCTCCCAGAAAGAGATGGACCGCATGGTGGACGCCCACGAGATCAGCAAAACGGACTGGGAAATACTGGAAGTGCTTAGCAATGGTTCGCTGTACGGCCGAACGGACTTCCTCCTGTTCGATAAAACAGAAGATACCGAACCCACGATGATGAAAGAGGAACTTAAGATCTTATATGGGGTATCCAAACCCATAAAATTGTTATCCCACGAGGTTTTCCTGGAGTTGAAAGAAAAGGAAAGGCAAATGAAAGAAGAAAGGGATTTGAGTATCAAAAAAGAAGAGGAAGAGGCAGGGCGTTTCAAAGAGGCTGATAAAAATGAGCGGATCAAGATCCTTAAGCTGCGGTACGAGAAAGAACTCGAGGGCACCGAAAAGAATATGGATGATAAGGAAGTTAAGGAGGCATTTGAGGATGCATGTGGGGAAGCGGACTGGTCCTGGAATAATTTCGAAGAATGGTGGGGTAACGGGTCGGTATATTTCTTCAAATCACTAAAGAAATAGATCATATGAATGCAGAAGAACTGTTGGGCATCGGTATCTCACTGTCACGCGCAGGCGAATCCATTCTATTCCTGCAGGTCAGCCGGGATGGGCGCATCAAGCGCCTTGGTGATGGCACAAAGGCTGGTCCGCGCCATTATGTGAGCGGCAAGGGAAGGCCCGAATTGTTCCTTGCTGTACGTGAAGGGTTGTCGGCCGAGTTGCTTACAAAAAGCGGGCGCCTGGCATTGCCCGATCCCGTCGGTGATGAGATGGTGCTTTCCATTCGCCTGACAAGTGCCGGTAAGCAGCAGGTACTGGAACTGCAGTATGGCGCAGACTCAGCGCCTCCGCCGGAAGACGTTCAGCGTTTTGTATCGATGGCAGTGACCCTCACTGATGATTGGTACAGAGCAAACCTAGGTTCTAAATAAGGCCGTGGGTTTAATAATTTTTTTTATTAATTGTATGTAGTATATTGTTATCAATTAAACAATTACTCCCTTAACATTTTGTCCCAGTCAAAAGATACCGCTTCAAGGAAACCCGGTCTGCAAAACAGATCGGCTGCCAATGGTTCCGCTAAAAAGGCCATCACCCTGCCGGCCGTACCGGTTTTTGAACAAAACGAAACCATGGTTGGTGAAAAAGAGTCACTACAATTAAAAAGCTTAGCTGGTAACATGGCCGGGCGGTCATCCCAGGACGCCACCATGATGGAGGCGGAAACACCCAAAATAAATTCGCAGATAAATGGACTGATCCAATCAATCGCACCAAACAAATCGCAGGCCTTTCAATTTGCGGGGAGTATTTTGCAGTTGATGCCCATGCCTGACGGTGATAAGATAAATAATCAGAAATTATACAATATCTGTACCGCCATCTGGAAGCCGCATGAGGGTGAGATTGTAGGAGATGGAAGTGCAATGGCGGCTTTGAACTGGGAAGTAAATAATCCGACCAAGCCGGGTATTGGCGGCAGGAGCCACCTGCAAAAATTGCAGGACCTGAAAAAGGGCGTTATCAAGTGCCAGAGTGGAAGGCTTACGAAATATGAAAGTGAAACTGCGGCGGCTTTGATAATCGCTATTGATACGGCAGTAGCGGGCAAATATGTCGATAACTGATCTTTTGTTGATAGTTAAAAGCGGCTCTTGTGATTTATCGATCTGTTTTTTGAAAAAAGGGGTGTAATAAATACACCCGCGACAATACCATTTATTTCATAATTGACATCTACGAAATATGAAGCATACAGCAAAAGACCAGATGCCGGAGATCCTGAAACTGTTTCCTGGGTTCTCGCCCACGTGGAAAGCGCATAAGAAATACTGGGGGAATGAGGAAGCGGGATTGTGCCTGGACCTTTCCGAGTTCGCCCAATACACACACAAGCTGTTATTAAAAGCAAATGAGCAATCCGAAAAAGAATTGAAGACGATCTTTGATCATATGGAATCATTGTTGACGGAGGGCGACGAAGCCACAAAGGACGCCGCGGCTACCTGTTTCCTGGAGAACATTATAAACCTCACGACCAACGATTCACCTTATCTTTCCTTTTTTATTTCCTGTCTCGGTAAAAACTCAAAGCAGTATTGTATCGACTGGAATGCATTTAACGGGGGAGGGCTTATTGGGTTAGAAAAAAAATAATGTAGTCCTTCTTTACTCAGATCATTTTCTTCGCGGGTATTTCCATGCGATCATCAACAAGCCAGTTCTTTTGAACGTGCCTGCCAGTCTCCACCGGCAAAAAATTAAACGCCGAAGCAGTAGAAAGAACACAATTTATTAATGGATAATTATTATATTTATTAGGTTGATCCTGGCCAATGACTAAAGTTTTCTCTCTAAAATTATTTCCATAAAATTTGTCTCAAACAAAAGATACCAGCAGCAGGCGATCGGGCGACCAAAGCAGATCGGTTGCTAATGATTCCGCCAAACCGGTCTTATCTTACCCGTCTGTTCCGGTATTAACGAAAAAAAAAGCGCTCAGTACAGTTAATGGCGGCAGGGGAAAAATCATACAATTACTCTCAAATAAGCAGGGTATTATTTTGCAAAAGTTCAGGGAAGAGTTGAATAAGTCTGCTGCTGCCGCTTTAAAAGCGCTTTCCGAATCGGAGACCATGGAGGATTTCAGGGAAGTGGTGAAGGAGATGAATCCAAAAGAGGTCAATAAACTCATGCAGGATTCCATTGCTGATAACGGGTTTGGACTTAAGCCCGCCGTACAACTCTATATTCAATGGCTTGGTGAAGTGCGCAATGAAAGGATCGCATCGGGCGCTGAAGCGCTGGAAGGAAAACTGAACTGGGTGAAGAGTGGTGCGGAGGAGTCGAATAAAAAGGTGGTTCCCAAAAAGGTCACTGCAAATGCAGAAGATAAAATGCTCACTAACAATTTTGCGACCTGGATGCGTGAGGGCCCATCACAGGAGCCAAAGGATGATTCAAATATGAACTGCTGGGAAGCCTGCCTTTACGCGGGTTTTAAATCGGGGGCCATGCCAATATGGGTGATCGTTAGTATTTACAATATTGCCAAAGGAGACGGGCAGGTAGAATATGATAAGGGCCAGAGGGGAAAAGTGGTGGACGCTTACACCAATGCAATAGCGGCAGTGCTTGGATCGGGTGAAGAAACCTGGGAAAAAGGAGATAAGGCTCCGCCGCGTGGATTCCTTGTATTTTTCAATGGCCCTTCGCATGTTGCCGTATCCCGCGGCTACCTGGAATCTGATGATGATTCACCCGCCGTGATGAGCCTGTGGCATTTACCCGGACCATTACCGGTGATGCAGGCCACAACCATTGCTAAGATTTTGAAGAGCTCTCCCAAGGAATACCTGATCACATTTGGGCCGGCACCATGGTAGAACTTCATGATGGATTCATACATTCTCCATTAAAATTGCATTAGATCTAAGGAGTTATTGTATCCGCAGGATAATATTATCTGTGCGCTTTATCTCTCTTGCACTATTTTTTTTTGTGCAAGGAATTTATTTTCAAACTTCTTCCGGCATGGTCAGTTTCATAATTGAAATGCGATAACTAAGTCGATCGTCCCGGAAGATTTCCCCACTTCCAACTATAAATCCAGCCCGTTGAACATCGAAGTAAGCACTTTGTCAGCATTAAAGCAGGCTTCCGCCAATTCCCGGGCCTGGCTGCAATGTTTAGGGTAGTCCCGGTTGATCACTTCGAAAGCGGCAATGACGTCGGCAGGGGATTGAAAAGCAAAGAGGCCCCTGCCAGTCTCGATCGACGCTGTAAAACCCGTTTGCTGCAGTATCACAGGCCTGCCGCTGGCGAGGTATCCCGCACTTCGCTCACTGAACCATCCGCTGTTGCTGATTACATAGCCCTGTTTGGCCAGGCTGAATTCACCCCTGGACCGCTGAATATATTGCTGGTAACTTTCCGCTGTAACGGTCACGGATAGGGGATCGGCTAGTTTCCAGCCCGCCTTTTCCAGTTTTTCCAGCGGGGCCGTATCACTTCCTACCGCAAGTTCAAAGCTTTCATTGACCAGGCCGGGAAGGTTTATGTAGGCTTCAAATGAAGAAGACTTCATGCCAAAAGTCATACCGTTAAATTGCCGGGTCTTATAACTGTCCCATTGCATCACGGTCGTCCAGTTACCCCGGGGCAGGGGCTTTGCCGGTTTCCAGGCATCCAGTACGATGGGTTGTCGGGTGGGCTTCCATTTAAATCCATCATCAGGGATCTTACATCCTGCTTTGCCAAAGTTTTCGCCGAAGGTAAAATAATGGGTATGCTGTTCGGCGATGGAACGGTACCGCTGCTCTTCAATATGCCGGATCTGGGTAAAGGCCGGGTCCGTATCAATTAAGATCCGTATCGGTATCTGTACCCACCATTCCCTTAATGGATTGACATTGGAAATATTGATGAGGATATCTGCGGACTTACAAAAGTTCAGGACCTCCATTTTTGACCTGCCCAGCCATTGGTTACTGTGCTCATCATAATAAGCCCAGTTATTTTCAAGGCCATGTTGATTGAATAGCCCTGTAATGAACTTTATGCCATATGAGGGGTCGATATTGGTCTCAAAGCGTTCGGGATGATAACAACCCGGAAAATCATCGCTGTCCTCTAAAAATAATACCTCGTGCCCCAGTTGCTTTAAGCCGAGCACGTACTGCAGGTAATGCCAGCACAATCCTCCCAATGGCCCACGAATGATATATCCTAATACAACGATTCTCATGATTCACCCTGCATATTATGAAACACAACCTAAGAATTTTGTGATACTAAAAGGAAATACCTTCAAATGTGCAAAGTTCAATGGCTGTATCACTGATTAATTCACGGACAGCGATATCACATAAGGTATTCAACTCAATCTCCCTCTCTTTCCGGTACATCGTCTCGATGTCATCCTGTAACCCGGGGTGGCAGGCCAGTTCGGTGATCTCACCAGGTATTGACGAAATGATCCTGCATAATCCGTCAACGCTGATCGCGGAATGGAAGGGGGAGCCATCCGCCAACTGCCCATAGAAGTCGCCGCAATATTTCACATGGCTGCCGCATGCCCGCAGTGTTATATCAAGTTTACGCGCTAGATTGGTAAAGACCGGGCGTAGCGATTCTCTTTGATGAACGTGCTGGTGCGAATCAATATGCGTGGGTTTCCTGCCCATGATGCGGTAAAAAGTTTCGAGTTGATGATCTATTTCTGCTTCAACGGCTTTTATATCATCTAATGGTACCAGTTCATACAAGGCGCTCCAATCGCCATTCCGGAAGATCCATTCGCCCAGGTCGATATGAAGTCCAACCCCCAGGGTCGGGTTCATTTTTGCATACGCAGCAGCATCCTTCGTCGAAGGATAGCGAACCATCAGGCTTGCACTGGTAACAATTCCTTCCTCATGCGCCATGATGATGCCCTTGTTTATTCCTCCGGATTGCCCCAGATCATCCGCATTTACGATCAGTTTTTTTTTATTCATCGGTTACACTCCCAGGTCATTTAAAAGTTTTTCTAAAACCCTTTCCGCCCTGAAATACGTTTCCGCAATATCACGGGCCGCCTTACTGTGTTTTGCATAATTGCTGCTGACCGCTTCGAAGGCCGCAGTGATATCTTCCATTGAATTGAAGGCAAACAAACCTTCACCGGTTGGAAGCGTACAACCGAAACCGGTATCCTGTGTGATGACCGGCCGGCCGGCAGCCAGATAACAGGCGCTTCTTTCACTGAACCAGCCGCTGCGAAGCCGGATATTCTGATCCTTGGCGAACGTGAACTCGCCGCGTGAACTTATTATGTAATCGCGATAGCTCCAGGGGTCAAGTGTAAAAGAGGGTGCGTCAACCAGGTTCCAGCCATTGGCGGTCAGCATGCTGTATTCATCATCCGCCAAACCAAGCGAAGGCACTACCGTTCCCCGTCCATGTTTTATGGTTTCGGGTTTGGCGAGGTTCATGGCCAGTTCAATCGGCTGGCTGATCCTTTTGGGCAGGTCAATGAATTTCAGGAATTCATGATGTTTGCTCCAGTAATAAGTTTCGCCGTTAAATACAATATCCCGCCCGCCCTGTTTCCAGTTTCCCACCGTTGTGAATTCTTTTTTAGTTGGGCCATCATTTTTCCAGAGGGCAGTAATGACCGGTTGCCGCGTTTTGGCTCGCAGGCGGGGCAGGGGGGGGATCGGGCAATCGGGGTTCCCGATATTCTCACCATAGGTAACGATATCATCATGTTCATCAATGATCGACCTGGTCACGGGATCACCCTCCGCATATTTGATCTCGTGGTAAACGGGGTCGGTGCCAAAATATACAAGGCGGCCCACTTTCAAACCCTCTTCTTTAAAACGTGTGGCGGCGGAGATATTAAGGACCAGATCGGCCGTGGCCAGGAGGTCCTCGGCTTTATTCCTGCCAAGTCCGAACCATGCTTTGTTTTCCGCGAAACTGCTGCGGTAAGCCCACCTGTCATTGATGCCAAAGCGTTGGGCGATATCCTTTAAATAGGGTATCGCGTAACTGGTATTGCCGATACGCATTCCCGTTATGGGATCATGCGGCCAGGTTGATGTGGTTTCAAAATAGTAAGCGTTATGCCCAAGCCGCAGCAGTCCAAGTACGATCTGCATATGCATCCATGCCATACCCGCATACGGGTCGGATGCAAGTGTACCAACAACTACGATGTTTAAAGGCTTCATTTTGAGAAACTGAATCGGTGAACTATTCCAATGTTTTTAAGAATGTGTTTTTTTTCTTCACCAGGAATTCCGCATCATGATCACGGACAAGGTCAACCAATGCTCCATTTTCCAGGTGCAGGATAAGGTTGCAGGAATTAAGCGTATCCAACCGGTGTGTGATCATGAAGGTGGTGCGGCCTTTCATCAGTCGTTCCATTGCTTCCATGATCTGGGCTTCGGTTCTCAGATCAAGCGAGCTGGTGGGCTCATCGAGGATAAGGATGGGTGCATTTTTTATAAAGGCCCTTGCTATGGATATGCGTTGACGTTCACCACCCGATAACTGCATACCCCTTTCGCCCACCAGGGTATTGTATCCATCGGCTGTTTTCATGATGAAATCGTGCGCATTCGCCGCCTTTGCCGCTTCTGTTATTTCCTTTTCCGTTGCACCCGGCCGGCCATAACTTATATTTTCACCAATGGTGGAGGAAAACAATACAGGGTCCTGCAGTACCATGCTGAACTGATCGCGGTAATCGGCCAGTTTGTAATTTCGTATATCCGTTCCGTCTATCTTTATCATTCCCTGTGAAGGATCATAAAAACGGTTCAGCAGATTGATCAGCGTTGATTTTCCAGCTCCCGTTGATCCCATGATGCCCACCCTGTCTCCAGGGACTACCTTAAATGAAATGTCTTTTAATGTGATCGCCGCATTATCGTATGAGAAATATACCTGCTGAAATTCAAATCCACCCTTCGCCAGCTGCAAATGAATGGCATTTGATTTTTCCTCAACTTCTTTCTCTTCATCCAGTACGGAAAATACCCGGTCGATGCTGGCGAAAGAAGACTGCACATCATTCAGGTTCTTGATGATGCTTTCCAGGGGGCCGAATATCTGGGCGATGTAGGCTATGACCAATGTCAGTTCACCCAGTGTCATTTTCCCGTCATGTACAAAACCGGCCCCGAAGTAGATAAAGGCCGCTGTCCCAATTGCCAGCATCATTTTTACAAAAAAGGTATAAGCCGCTGCAACCTTTGCCAGTTCTACCTGGCCCTTTACCGCCTTGTTGGAGCGATCGGTGAAGCGATCATTCTCATTGTTCTCCTGCCCAAATGCTTTCACCACCCGCATGGAATTCAATACTTCGTGAACGACCGACATGGCCCGGCTCTCCGCATCCTTTACCTTGTACCAGTCTTTTATCAGACGCCTTGTTGACAGCTTCGTTAAAATAACCAGGGGTGGTATGATGCACAAAGTAATGGCCGCAAACTTCCAATTGATGAAGAACATTACGATGACCATGGCGATGAGGGTGATGGAGGAGGATACCAGTGCCGAAAGCTGAGTAAGCAGCAGGTTTCGTATACTCATGGTATCCCATTGTATGCGGTATAAAGAATCGGAAGATCCCCTTTTATCATGATAGGAAAGTGAGAGGCGTTGTACATGATTGAAAAGAAGTGTACGAAAATGCAAGACCAGTTTTTCTCCCGTGAAGATCGACAGCAGCCAGGAAACATACATGATGATGTTATCGATCAGTTCGATCAGTATCACCATTAAAACGCTGATGACCGCAACCGCAGTAAAACTGAAAATAAAATTTGCCGGGAAAAATGTACTGATGGCCGAGGGAACAGGGTGTGCGCCAAAACCGCTATCGATCAATAATTTGAGCGCATACGGTTTCAATAATGCGATGGGGGTGGCCAGCAGGGTTAGAACGAAGAGCCCGCTTATGTGCGGCCAGTAAGGACGTGCATGCGTCAGCGTTCTTTTTAAAAGTTTAAAAGTCTTATTCATTTGGGTAAGTTTGACCCTTTAATTTTTTTCTACCTGGTCTTTGTCATAATAGTGCTGAACTTTATGCTTGCCAAATTGTTTTTCTGCATTATCTAACCTGGGTTCTTCTTCAATTTCTTTTTCATTCCAGTTCACAATGGCTTCTTCAACGTCTTCATTAACAACAACAGAATTAAAAGCCATGTGCATACTATTCTTGGTACCGATCACCTCATACCAGGAACGGAATACGGCAGCCGCAAATAAAAAACCGAAGAGGGCACTGATCACATATTGATGATCCCAGGCGGCGAAAAGGCTTAGGCCCAGCATCAGCGCCGATATGAAGTATGCGGGTGATGTCGCTTTTGTACTGCATCTGAAACGCAGGTACTGTTTCCCGCCACCATGCTCCTCAATGGTCAATAACCCCCTGCTTTTTGCAAATATTCCGTACTTGATCTCCAGATCCCAGTTGTCGTAATCGCCCCCCCGCTTTACCCGGTTTCCTGATGCCTTTGCATTTTTCTCGATCATGGATAACCAGGTTTCAGCAGGGCGCCATACTTCAGACCAGCGGGAAAATACCTGTTGGCGGAAACTGAAAAGGAATTTGATATTTGCGCCGACAACTTTTTTTCTCCATGGTGTCAAACCGTACCTCAACCTGCCGTACAAACGCGCCACCGGCTGAATTAAATGCAATAAAAAGATAAGAGAAATGTATTTGTACTTTTTCTTTTGTCCCGGCAGCAGGTCTGAATTTTTTTTGGCGCTGCTGAAGGCTTGTATGATCAATATTGTAATGGAAATCGCAAAAGCCGGAAACATCCACAACAAAGGCGTCCATAAGAACCCGAGGACGGCGGCAACCAGTAAAAATGCGGAAACCAGATACCACTCCGGCATCAGGGGAAGGGCATTGATGAGATTTCCGGTCGGTTGGTAAACCGATTGAAATAATGCGGAGCCCCATGATCCATGAAAGATGCGTTCTTTTTTTAGTTTCAACGGTGAGGTAAACCCATTGCCATAAATCCTTCCCGCCCAGGCAAGGTGGCCGAGGCTATTGTATTTTTCGGGCCATTTGGCTTCCAGTAAGGCTTCTGCTTTACCGTATCCTTTTTGTTGTTTCCAATAGGCTTTAAAAGAATTTCTTCGCAGGTGCCAAACCAGGGCAGCCGGATGAAAGCCGATGGTTCGCCCGGATTGCTGTATGCGCCAGCACACATCCACATCATCGCCCGCGGTTCGAAAAACAGGGTCAAATCCACCGATCTTCATCAGCGCTTCTTTTCTGAATGTCATATTGCAGCCTGGTACATGTTCTGCTATCTCATCCGATTCCAACACGTGTACCGGTCCACCCGGCGCGTTGGCAACACAGGTGGAAATGAAACCGGCATCAACAGGTGCGATATTCGGCCCGCCGATACAGGCATGGTCAGTGCTCATATAGGCCTGGGCAATGTATTGCAGCCAGTGGGGATCGGGCCAGGCGTCGTCATCTATATAAGCAATGATCTCTGCTTTGGCATTATACATACCCGTATTTCGTGCGCTGCTGAGTCCCCGGTTGGAGGTGCTGATCAACTTCACGTCAAATTCCTTAATAATATCGGTAACCCCGTCGGTAGACCCGTCGTTCACTACGATCACTTCAAAATCGGGATAATCGAGGTTCCGGATGCCTTCCAGGCATTTTTTTATCGTGGCCGAGCCATTGTAGGTACAAACGATCACGGATATACGCGGAAAGACCATACTGGACGGAAAAGGTATTTTATCCATGGCCATGGACACGGCAAACAAAGCCGTCTTGGGGTTTCGTTCCCGGTCAACCAAACCAAAGTCCCAGTCGGTGATATCAGCGCCGCCCCGCCACCATTCATCAGTCCAGGCAAAAACGAATACGCCGGCACAGCCTTTTTGAAATACCGTTTCAAGCTGCCAGGACAGGGTTTCGGCCTGTTTTTGTGTTCCATTACGGATGCTGTCCATGCCGATTTCAGCCAGTACCAGCGGCCGGTCGCCACACAAATTGTGTAACCTTGCGAGATACTTACTGAGTTTTTCGGGGGTCTCCAGGTAAACATTAAAGCAGTAAAAATCCAGGAAATCCAGGTCAAGGTACTCGGTGGTGGGATAATTCACATAAGTGACCAGCGCAT
>JAYWAZ010000161.1:0-5414 GCA_043781975.1 Bacteroidota bacterium | reverse complement strand
TGATCCTCATCTCTTCTCCGCCATTGCCCGGATTCGTATTCGGGATGTTTTCATCCTCTTCCGGCGCTACGATGGTTGTTTTCGTCGTAACAATGGCCTGGGTAATTGCTTTAGGTTGTGCGAATCCGTTTATCGCGGACAATAAAAAACAAAAGGTAATTATTCTTTTCATCGTACTTGTTTAAGCCCGAATTTACGAATTGAATCGTAATAATGCATTCGATGAATTGTATTAGGAATTAATTAACAGGGGAGGGCTCGGTCAAAGCTGTTGTTTCCAGAGCAATTTGCCCGTTTGCACGTCGATACCGAAGGGCCTTGAATTATTCAGATGTTTTTGAATTCAGCTTTATTCCACATCAATGTATCAGGTGATCATTTTGTTTTTATATTTATCGGATGCCATCCGTACCCAGGATGTTTTTGTCCTTCATCCTGCGAGCCCTGGTATACAACCGGCTTCCCGTTTTTGGCCACCACATAAAAATAGTCGCCCCCTCCGGCCCACCAGGCGCCACAGGCAGAAAGCGCAGTTGATGGTATTCCCATGTCTTTATAGGATTCTTTATCATAGTTATGGCCTTCCCCGTAAATGGTCGCGATCTTCGTTGATTTACCGTCAACATAAAGCATTACGTCCGTCTTGGGGGCAGAAATACTGGTATCCATTCCCCCGTCGATGCAAACCAGTTTGACGCCTTTGGACGTATCCGGCATATTTTCTTTGGCCTTACTATTGGAATCTGTCAGGGCGGGTTTTATCATTGAAGCAGAATCAGGTTTGATCACCGAATTCGAATCATTCGGCTTGTCGCTTTTCTTATCACCGCTGTTGTTACAACCCGTGTATATAAATAAACTCAAGAGGATCGCGCCAACTACGAGGAGGTGTATTCGGTTTGTTTTTTTTATGATCATATGTATCGGTTTGAACTATAATTATACAATTTATAATTATAAACTCAAACTAATGGAATGGAATTTTCGCATACATGGATCAAAGGAAGCTGCTGATCGGTAATTATTTTTTCCTTTTCGCGGTCATTTTTCTTATCCGGGTCACCAGGGGAGCGGGCGGCGATTCATCGCCAAGCAGCATGCCCCAGGGTTTTAGGTCTTCCACGCGGTCGAAAATGATCTTTAAGATGGCAATGGTGGGCAATGCAAGGAAGATACCCGGAATGCCAATCAGGGAACCGCCTGCAACAGCGCCAAGGATGGTCATCAGTGCATTTATCCGTACCCGTGAGCCTACGATGCGGGGCAGTAGGAAATTGGCGTCGATGATATGGACGATCTCCAATGAAATTACGATCCACAGGATCTGGTGCATGCTCGCCGATGTACTGAGAGTAACCAGCACCGTAAAAAGCATGCCCGTGAATATGCCGATATAAGGAATGATGTTCAGTATGGCGGCGAATACGCCAAGGAATATCGCGTATTTGATGCCGATCATTAAGAACGCGGCGGAATTGGCGGTGGCCACCACCAGCATTTCTATCACCAGGCCCATCATGTATTTCTGAACGATGTGTTTCGACTCCTGCAATACTTCCCCTACTTTTTTCTGGTGCGTATTGCTGTATAAGGCGAAGATGACCTTTTTGATCAGGTGACGGTAGTAAAGGATCAGGAAAGAATAGATGGCCACCAAAACGGTCAACAGGATGGTTTGTGAAAGCGTTAAAAAAGTTTGCCCGATATAACTGCTGCCGGGAAACCGTACGCCCTGTTTCGCATCATTGATCAAGACGGACTGTTGTTCCGTGCTGATGTTGAATTTTTGCTCCACCCAGGTCTGTACAGTGATGAAATGCTCTGTGATATGGCTTTTGATAGAAGGGATGTCCTTTAAAAAAACGGTGAGTTGAGAAGACAGGACCCAAACGATGGCGCCGATCACGATATAGGCCAGCAATACTGAAATGAGGCAGGCCAGGGCTTTGGGGAATTTTGAACTTTCCAGGAAATTGCTCAGCGGCAACATCAGGATCGCGATCAGTACAGAAAAATAAAGCGGCACCAGCACCACTTTTTCTAAATAAATGATCATGCCAACCAGCAGGATCAGTATCAGTTTAAAACTGAGCCGGATATAAAAGGGTTGTTCTTTTGAGAAGATCATGACGATTTTTCATTGGTGTATATCAAATTCGCTCAAACCAGTTCCTTTCTTGCCGCTGCGACAAAACTGAGTCCGATCATCAGTGACGGCAAACCAAATACCAGCGCCATTCTCAGGTCATTGTTCCATACAAAGAATGCGCCGAGCACAAGGGCGCCGATGATCATCAGCAAACCACCGGCATAAGGACGAAACCAGGCAATGATATACCCCATGAAACTGACCGCTGCAAATGGAAGAAATCGCAGGAAACCATTTCCGTTTCCCTGCATGATACCGGGCAGACCCTCACCGATGTAAAAAGCGAGGAACAAAACCAATACCAGCAATCCGCTGATCCGCGAAAACCATAAGTAGAATTTATAACCGGGCATATCCCTTATTTGATCAGGAAAAGTAGATCGGTTGGGCCGCATGAACAATGACTTTCATCATAACGGCAAGTGATCAATGATACCAGGGGGCCGGGCGGCAAAATAATACCGTTATTAATTTTTAGCGGGGATGCGTTTCAGTACCTCCTGCAGGAAGGCCCAGAATTTCTGCACCGAACTCACCTGCACCTTTTCATCGGGTGAATGCGCCCCGTAAATATTAGGGCCGAAGGAGATCATCTGCATGCCCGGGTAATTGCTGCCCAGGATGCCGCATTCGAGTCCCGCATGAATAGCGTCTACATGTGCGGGTGAGTGGTACAGTTCCTGGTACAGTTCGCTCATCAATTTAATGATGGGAGCATCCGGCCGGGGCTCCCAGCCGGGGTATTCGCCGCTGTAGCCCAGCGTGGCGCCCGCCAGTTCGAATGCACAGGCGATGGAACGGGCCAGGTCAAGTTTCTCCGAATCCACTGAGCTCCTGGTCAGGCATTGCACCGTATAGGATCCGTCTTTCACTAGTATCCTGGCGATATTGTTGGAGGATTGAACCAGTCCGGGGATATCAGGGCTCATGCGGTAGATGCCATTGGGACAACAATACACCGCCCGCAGAAACCGGTATTGAAAGTCGGGTTGCATGACCATGGCCGGACCTGCAATTTCGTCTATCGTTACCTGTAAGCCCGGGTCGGTAAAATGATATTCGTTCTTTATGATGGCATTGAATGCCGCAGTTCTTTTTTTTATTTCATCAGCACCTGCGGCGTCAATGGTGATATCGGCAATGGATTCCCTGGGGATGGCATTGCGCAGGCTGCCCCCGTCAATAGAAGCTACCTGTATCTTAAGGTCATTGGAAAGTTCCAGCAATAAACGGTTGATCAGTTTATTGGCGTTGGCCCGTCCCTTGTGAATATCAACTCCTGAATGGCCGCCCGTCAATCCTTTAATGGATAATCGCAAACCCCTCTTACCTTCAGGGGCCTCCTGCGCATAAGCGCCGACTGGCGTAACATCAATGCCGCCGGCGCAGCCGATCGTCAATTCATTATCTTCTTCGGTATCCAGGTTCAATAATATCCTGCCTTCCAGCAAGCCGCCTTTTAATGCCAGGGCACCCGTCATGCCCGTTTCTTCATCAACCGTAAAAAGTGCTTCCAGGGCGGGGTGGGGGATATCGGTGGAAGCCAGCACGCTCATGATGGCTGCAACGCCAATGCCGTTATCGGCGCCCAGCGTGGTGCCTTTGGCTCTCACCCAGTCGCCGTCAACGAACATATCAATGCCCTGAGTATCGAAATCAAAATCAGTATCGGCGTTTTTCTGGTGTACCATGTCGAGGTGGCCTTGTAAAATAATCGTGGACCTGTCCTCCATGCCCTTACTCGCGGGTTTCCTGATGATCACATTGCCGGCCTCATCCACGGATGTTTTTAATTGCAGGCTTTCCCCGAACAAGCGGATGAACTGAACGGCATGCCCTTCTTTTTTCGAGGGCCTTGGAATGGCGTTCAGGTCGGCAAAATGATTCCATATTGGCGCAGGAGATAATTCCCGGATGGTCTGGCTCATATTGTTTGATTTATTCCTTTGGTAAAATTAGTTTAAAAAAGGCTGCCTCAAATGATCGGCGCCAACCAAAATCATATTTTTCCCGCCCCGGTCGTTGTCCTCACCGACCGAAACTCAAAACCTTGGCCATAATTCTCACCGACTGCAATGGGCTGGTGCCAACCAAACTCATATTTTCACCTTCTGCCCGTCATGTTTTTCCCCTCGTCAGTTTGATAATTTGTAGGCACAAATCATTTTTTCATCTTAAAAAACAGGTTATGAAAAATCTATAGATACTCCTGTTCTTCCTGCCTGCACTGGGCGGCTTCTCTCAGAAATGGGAAAAGAATTATGATTTTGTCGACAATTGTGTCTGCGGGTTGTCCAAGGTTCAAAAAAATGGAAAGATCGGCTATGTGAATAAGCAAGGCGAAGAGATCATCAAACCGCAATATGATGAAGGGCTAACGTTCCATGACGGATATACGCCGGTGAGACTGGGAGCCAAATGGCTCTACCTCGACAGTACCGGCAAAGCGATCACAGAAGCTGTTTTCGATGACGCCCTGAATTTCAATTACGGATTCGCTGCAGTGGCGAAAAATAACCTTTACGGGTATATCAATACTTCCGGCCTGGTGGTGATACCACTCGAGTTCTCCAATGCCCGTAGCTTTTCCGAAGGACTGGCGCCGGCAGCGGATAAAAAGGGATACTGGGGTTATATCGATGCGAAGGGCAACTGGGTGATCAAGGCCGTATATGATTTTACGGATTGTTTTGAGAACGGGGAAGCCCGTGTGATGCGGGGGCAGAAGGTCTTGTATATCGACAAGACGAATAAGGTACTGCATGATTAATTGTGCGAGGCAATGGTGTATGATTTCTAACCTGGCCGGTGTCTCCACCAGCCAGGGCTCATGTGAAACCAACTTAAAAATTTACCCCTGCCGGCTCCCTCCCGATTTAGTAGATTTGAAGCATGAAGCATGCCGTCATTTGTATCGGTGCCTTATTGGTGGATGAATTATACTATTGCAAACAGCCCGTGGTGGCGGCTACGTCGAATCCGGCCTTATTAAAGCGAATACCCGGCGGCGTGATGCGCAATATCGTACACCAGCTTTCCCTTCTGGATATTCCTGTAGAGTTCATAACAGCAGTGGGTAACGACGCCGACGGGCAATGGCTGAAAGAAACCTGTGAACAAGCCGGCATTGATATGAGCGGCACGATTATGGCGGATCGCCCGACGGGTAAATACGCGGCCCTGTTGGGTCCCGACGGGAGCCTCTACGCCGCCGCCTGTTCAAATCCCTGCGAGGCTTATTTAAACATCGAACTGCTTCAGCAAC
>JAYWAZ010000160.1:0-14980 GCA_043781975.1 Bacteroidota bacterium | reverse complement strand
CGAACGAATTTAACGCTAATTATTATGAAAATTTATAGTTTAGCAAAATGAAACAATCCTATCCTGAATACTGGCCGCAGTATTTCACAGCTACTATCAATGAATGGAAACATTTACTTGCAAATGACAGCAATAAAGATATCATTGTTGATAGCCTGAGATTTTTGGTGAAAGACAAAAGAATTCTTTTGAGTGCTTTTGTTATAATGTCAAATCACTTTCATGCAATTTGGCAACCTTTATTTGGTTTTACCCCTTCAGAAATACAGGCATCTTTCATGAAATATACGGCACAACAATTAATGCGATCACTGAAAAAGAATGACCAGGAATTGCTTGAATCTTTTCTTGTAAATAAGGAAGATCGGAAATATCAAATATGGAAACGCAGGCCATTAGCAATTGAACTGAGAACGCCGGCAGTATTTGATCAAAAAATGGAATATATACATGATAATCCTGTAAGAGCGGGATTATGTATTAACCCTGAAGATTATTACTATTCTTCAGCAAGATTTTACTACTGCGGAATTGATGATTTTGGAATATTGTCACAACATCCGGGTAATTGAGCCGCCGTGGCGTGGTCTCCGACCAGCCACGAATGAATTTATAGTGGTTAACTCAGGAAATAGAGAGTTTGGAATAATGAAGAAATTACACTAAAAAACTAGTGGCATAAGATATTACTAATACTGCTGGAACCCTGGTTATTTTCGTGGCTGGTCGGAGACCACGCCACGGCGGCTCACGGGTGTAGGTATGGGTTTGCGACAGGTTTAGGGGAACACCAACCGCGGCGGAATTAATCTGCCTGCGTGTTGGCCATGATGCAATCATGACGGATTTATACGGCACAAGTGACCCCTTAAACTTTGTTACAAAAATTTATGAGTACGGATGGGAACACTTGCGCCAGAGGGAATCCGGGGGTCTGTAAATTAAACTGTGTCAAAGAAATATTTTAATTTAGTAAAAAGGGCACGCCTCGGTAATTGGTAAAATATAATATTATATTTTTAGTTATTGTAAGGGTTTTATGACCATCTTGGCAAGCCCAGCTTATTTCTAATTCTACAGGCACAACTGCTCGATTATTATTTATCCGTTCTAATTCTGTAAGTTCAGCTATACTCCCTTTTCCAAGTAAAAATCCAATTCTCCCTAAAAAAGTTTCTGTTAAAGTTACATTCCCCCTTATACTCCATTTTTTCGTTGACGTCGATCTTATAAAAGAACTAGTACCAATTCTCAAAATAGCTATTAAATATTTAGTGTAATCCTTTTTTTATCGCAATTAGGATTAGTATGAGTAAAACGTTCGTTCATCGTTATAAAATCAGAAATTCGCGTTACATACTCAATATTAAATGAATCAGGTATATTAAAAGTAAGACTGTCTATTTGTTGATAACAAATAATATCTTCACAAGAACTACCTTCTGGATCATTGGGATCATTGGGATCATTGGGAATATCGGGATTGATATTCGTCGTTAGGTTTGCTGAACCATTCGTTTGTGCAAAGCCATTGCTGATATTGAAACAGATGAGTATAACTACAATGAATGTTTTCATGCTGATAATTTTATTTTTTTGATAATAAAAATGATTTGCCGATACTGGCAATGAAACGGGGATGGTCGCCGGATGTCCTGAATAGGTCGGCAACCCCTAAATTGATCGATGGCATCCTGAATTTGGAATTCTTTGAAAACTTTGGCGGCTTCCACCCAAAAGAAAAATGGGCGTTGATGCCCGACCATTCAGCATTTACATTCACGTTCTTTATGATCTCGTAAGATATACCGGCGAATACCAGGGTGCCATGGTTGCTCTTTCCTACAGAAATGTCTTTGGGGCTTTTATCATTGAACCGCCCCGTTCCAACGCCCACCGTATAGCTAAGCCTGGAGTACCCCGGGGTCTTTGACTTTAACTTTTGAGAAGCATGGCTCAGCGCCACGTAAAAACTGGCCTCTACATCAAGCCCTTTTTGCTGCAACACATTGATAGCGCCAACGCTCATGCTGGTACCCCTGCCGATATGCCGGCTGGCGGTGAAACTGGCGCTGAAAAGTTTGAAATTGGATACATCATTAACATTGAAGATGCCGATCAAACCAACATTCTTGTATGAATTTCCAACACCGATACCAGTGGCAGCAACCAGGTCTGATTTGGGGCTGTATGCCGTGGGAAAGGTACCCCCCAGGAATACAAAGGCAAAAGGCCGGGTGCCCCCCATCCCGAAGGTACCATCATGCCCTTTCCTATGGGATTGGGATAAACTTCGCGGTTAGTTGATAATTCTTTTTTAGGCCTGGGACTGCTTACTGCAGTTGTATCCTGCGCTATGAGTGAATTTTGAATACCAGCAAGAAGAAAAAAAAGGCATGCAACTTTAATTATTAATTTCCTCATATGCTGAAATAATTTAATTAGAATTTTGGTAACAAGCTGGTAAACTATTGTTTTTATTTAATAAATGAGAATTTATTTGGCTTATACTTATTTTATTTTTCATTTCTTTTTGCTTCCACCTGCAATTCCTCCCAGGGAGTGCTTCCATCCTTCTCCCTCCTAAAAACAAATGCATCACTACTGAGTATTACGATCTCTGCCGTGGTATAAATTTTGCACCCCTCCATCAAATGCCCGCCAATGGTCTTGCCCGTGCTATCGCTGAGGCTGATATGTATATGAGAGCCATTGACCGAAACGGTACCTGTAAGACTTACAATTTCAAAATGCCCGCTGTCACTACTGCCATTGGGCTGGTTGGCAAATCGGATATTGTAATGCGTCAGGCTTCCTACGCATGTACTGATCCACCCGGCCTGGATATTGTTGATTTTAACGATGCTATCGATCCCCTGTTTGAGGTCTTGCCCGGGTTTTAAACGAAATGCATGGGGTGTACAAGAAGTCATATTAGTTGTGTGGTTGCTGTGGCATGAAGTTAACAAAAACAGCAACGAACAGAAGGCTAAGAACGGAATTTGAAACTGATATTTAATCATAAGAGTGTTTTTAACTCGGTAGGAGTTTCGTGTTTATAGCAACCCATTAAGAGGGGTGGTCAAGCTCTGTAGGAGCTACGTAGATTGCAATTTTACGGAACTCCTACGGAGTTTGAAGAAATTTAATTTTGCTTTTGCTATAAACACGTTGCCCCGACGGGGCCGCAAGATGATGCTTCTTTTGAAATCAGGCGGTCGATCGTGCTTGTTAAACTTATTTAAATAAAATGGTAAGCTAAACCAAGCAACATAATTTTGCGTTAATTATCGAATTATGACAACATCTATAAATGATTCAACACACGCATTTGCCACCTTGGGCAATGGCTGTTTCTGGTGCACCGAAGCCATATTCCAGCAATTGAATGGCGTAATAAAGGTAACCAGCGGCTACAGCGGAGGCCATGTTGAAAATCCCAGCTACAAGGAAGTCTGCACGGGCACCACCGGCGCGGCAGAATGCCTCAATATTGAATACGATCCATCAACAATAAGTTTTGAGGATATCCTTGAGGTATTCTGGCAAACTCATGACCCCACTACGCTTAACCGCCAGGGCGCTGATGCAGGTACACAATATCGCAGTGTGATCTTTTACCGTAATGATGAACAAAAAACGATCGCAGAAAATTATATGGCCCAGCTGGATAAGAGCGGCAGTTTTGCCGACCCGATAGTAACCACACTGGAGCCCTTTGCCGTTTTCTATCCTGCAGAAACTTATCACCAGAATTATTATAATGACAATGGTTCACAGGGTTACTGCCAGTTTGTGATCAGGCCGAAGGTGGAAAAATTCAGGAAGCAGTTCAGGGAGAAACTGACCCCCTCCGCCCCCTAAAGGGGGAACTTTAGAGCCTAATAGTTTATGGAGCTTATTAATTTTTATTCTGCGGCTTAAATAAATTTTCCTGGAGGTTTTGAGGTGTAGGTTCCCCCTTTAGGGGGCGGAGGGGATTAGGGGGTTCCTGGTTACCCTGGTGACAGGTGATACATTTCACCTTTTCCCTGTATCGTGTTGGATTTCTTCGTGAAGGGAAATATTTTGTATTGATGTCAATGGTCATGAGCATCATATTACGTGTGGTTTCTTTGTGCGGATTTGCGTCGCTGGCATAATCTTCCTTGCCTGTAGAATCTTTCATCACATGGCAGAACCCGCATTTAACGCCCAATGCAAGCTTATAGGAATCCATGATCCCATCCAGGGAATCCGCAGTAATATTTTTCGGCAGCACTTTCAGATTCTTAAAACCATCATCGGTTGGTTTGATGGCTGCAATGGCGATAAACATAAATGCAGCTAATGCCGCAAGTACCGGTAGTTTTTTCGATAAGGTCATTCTTACTTTTTTTTGGTTCTTCTTAATTCAAGTAAATTTAAACTGTTTGGTTGAAAATCATGAATATTGGTATGCACTAAATGTATCGCCATGTCATACCAAAGCGGTACCATCGGCGCGTCATTCATCACCAGCTGGTCCATCTGCTGGTATAATTTGTAACGCAGGGAATCATTTTTTTCCGACAGCGCTTTTTCATATAACAGATCATAGGCCGGATTTTTATAACGGGTATAGTTGGGCGGCGCGGGATTCTTTCCATAAAAAACACCCAGGTAATTTTCCGCATCAGGATAATCGGCTATCCAGGATCCGCGAAAGAACAAAGCCTGTGAGTGGGCGGTCTGCTCCATCAATAAACTTTTTTGCTCCACTTCCACCTGGATATTGATACCGATCTGCCGTAGTTCATTGGCGATATAGGTTCCCAGGTCGCCATAGATGGGGATGGTGAGCAATTTGATCACGGGCAGGTTATTGCCATTGGGAAATCCCGCTTCGGCTAAAAGCTGCGCCGCCTTTGCCGGATCATAATGATATCCCTTCACGGCAATGGAATCAAAAGAAGGCAATCCCGCCGGAACGAAACCACTCTCCGCCGCGATGCCGATGGAATTGCGGAGATAGAGCATCATTTTTCTGCGGTCGAACCCGTAATTGATCGCCTGGCGTATCTTTTGCAGCCGCAGGGGCGAGTTCTTCACCAGTTCATTTTCACTATCCGTTAAAATGCCCAGGTATTCGATGTTAAGATAGGGATGCTTGTGCAATTCGATCTTCCCCTCCCACTGCTTTTTCAGGTTACCCGTTTTCGTTAGTACCTCATCCTTGAAAGAGGGATCGATATCATCAATGAAGTCAAGCCGCTCCTGCTGGAATTGCAGGAACTCCGTGGCCTTGCTGTCGTAAAAGGAAACCCGGATACCGTCGAGGTAGGGATAACGCCTGCCTTCATTGTCTTTTTCAAAATACCGTTCATTCTTTTTCAGGATGAGGGCCTGCCCTTCTTCCCAGGCCACAAAGCTGAACGGACCGCTGCCCACGGGATGGCGGCGGAAATCATTGCCATATTTTTCCACGGCCTCCCTTGGAATAATGGAACAATACTGCATGCTCAGTATGCCCAATATGGATTGAAAGGGCCGCAGCAGCTTCAATTGAAAGGTACTGTCATCCACCGCCCTGAAACCATCCACGGAATCTACCCGGTTGTTGAAGATCCATGCACCCGGACTAGCGGTATTTTTATCAATGATCCTTTTAAAACTGTACTCCACATCGGGAGCCGTTAATTTTCGTCCCTTGCCACCCGGAAAACAATCATCATCGGTAAAATAAACATCATCCCTTAGATGAAAAGTGAACACAAGGTTACCAGGAGATATATCCCAGCGTTTTGCAAGCGATGGCGACATCAGCATATTGCTGTCTATCTCAATCAGTGTATTATACAACTGGTGAACCGACCACATCACCTGCTTGTTCTTTGCAAATGCCGGGTCGAGTGTAGCCAGGCCGCTGCTTTCGTTGTAGTGGAAGATCTGTTTTTCGGAATGTTTATGCGAAGTACAGGATAAGACAATGATGGAAATAAGGATACTGGATACCAGATACTGGATACTTGATACTTGATACTGGATACTGGATGTTTCCATAAGCGTCTTTGAACAACTCCCCTTCTGGAACATCCCGATAATTTCGGGAAAGCCTGTCCCGATCTTTCGGGAGGGATGGGGGCAGAAACGGATTCCCAATAATATCCTTCGGAACAATTTGTTATTATTTGCTGAACGGTTCATTTATAACAGGAAAGAAATCTAAATTAGCATTTATTATCCTCATTTATACTGGTCGAAATGAAACACATACTCCGGGTTTTATTAATTATTAATTATTCATTATTAATTATTAATTATACCGAAGCTCAACCCTTAAAAAAGCAACCCGTCTTCACCCACGCTGATACCCTGCGTGGCACTTATGGCCCCGCGCGGGACTGGTGGGATGTACTGAAATACGACCTGCACGTAAAATTCAATATCGGGGACAGTACCATCAGCGGGTGGAATAATATACAGTTCAAAGTGTTGAAAAATGGCGATCGGATGCAGATCGATCTGCAGGAGCCGATGATACTGGATAGCGTCATCTCGGCAAAACTCAATGAGCATGGCGGTTTTACATATGCAAGGTTTGATTTCACCAGGGACGGAAACGCTTATTTCATCTCCCCGATGAACAACTTTAAGCCCAAAACGAAATACTATGTAACGGTATATTATCATGGCAAACCACGCATTGCCAAACGTCCGCCCTGGGATGGCGGACTGATCTGGAAAAAAGATAAGAATAAGAATCCCTGGGTCACAATTGCCTGCCAGGGCCTGGGTGCCAGCGTATGGTATCCCTGCAAAGACCACCAGGCCGATGAGCCCGACAGCGCCGAAATGCACATAACCGTACCCGATACACTTATGTGTGTTGGCAACGGCCGCTACCGCGGTAAAGTGCTCAACGACGACGGAACCGCCACCTACGACTGGGCGGTGGTGAATCCGATCAACAATTATTGCATCATACCTTATATCGGCAGGTATGTACACTTTGGTGAAGTGTACAAAGGGGAGAAAGGAGACCTGGACATGGATTACTGGGTGCTGGATTATAATCTCGATAAGGCGAAAAAACAATTTGCCGACGCTGGCCGGATGATGAAGGCCTTTGAACACTGGTTTGGCCCCTACCCCTTTTACGAGGACGGTTACAAACTGGTGGAATCGCCGCACCTGGGCATGGAACACCAGAGCGCCACGGCTTACGGCAACGGCTACCAGAACGGCTATTCCGGCAGGGACCTGAGCGGCAGCGGCTGGGGCATGAAATGGGATTTCATCATCGTGCATGAAAGCGGCCACGAATGGTTCGCCAATAATGTCACCAGCAAGGATATCGGGGACATGTGGATACACGAGGGTTTTACCAATTACAGCGAAACCCTGTTCACCGATTTTTATTACGGCAAGGAAGCGGGTAACGCCTATGTGCAGGGCGTACGCAAAAATATACAGAACGACAAGCCCATCATCGGCCCCTATAACGTGAACCAGGAAGGCAGCGGCGATATGTATTATAAAAGCGGGAACATGCTGCACATGATCCGGCAGGTGATCAATGACGATGAAAAATTCAGGGCGATACTGAGGGGGCTGAATAAAACATTCTATCACCAGACCGTTACCACCAAACAGGTGGAAGACTATATCAGTAAAAAGGCCGGTATCGATTTCAGTAAGTTATTCGACCAGTATTTAAGAACCACGCAGGTACCGGTGCTGGAATACAGGATCGAAGGTTATAAACTGAGCTACCGTTATACGGATTGCGTAAATGGTTTTAACCTGCCCCTGAAGATCCACTTCAAGACCGATCAGTGGATAAAACCAACGGAAGCATGGAAGCACTTTGAAATGTACCCCGAAGGCGATATTAAATTTTCACTGGACCCAAATTTCTATATCAAAACAAAAAAAATCGCTGATTAAACGATTGCGCTGACCTGCCTGCCGTCAGGCAGGTTTCGCAGATCGCTCTTTTTTTAAGGAGAAATCTGCGGAATCTGCGGAATCATCCTAATCTGTGATTAATTTAGCAGCAAACAACGCTATGTCGCAAATCAGAAAGCAAAGTATCATTTCCTCCCTGGTGGTGTACTTTGGCTTTGTGATCGGTTTTGTGAACACCTACCTCTTTACCCGCGAAGGCAGCGGTTTTACAAAGGCCGAATACGGACTGGTGAATATTTTCCTGGCGATCGCCATCCTGATGTATTCCTTCGCCAACCTGGGCATGGGGGCCTATATCTATAAATTCTATCCCTATTACAACGATAACCTTCCCAAAAAAAAGAACGACCTGCTCACCTGGGCCTGGGTGTTTTCCATCATCGGTTTCTGCCTGGTGATCGGCGGCGGACTCTTTTTCAAGAACCTGGTCATAAAAAAATATGTGGAGAACGCGCCGGACCTGGTCAAATATTATTACTGGATATTCCCCTTCGGCCTCGGGCTAACCCTGTACAGTGTTTTTGAAGCCTATGCCTGGCAGCTGAAAAAATCCGTGTTCACCAATTTCCTGCGGGAAGTGCAGTTCAGGATCTTCACCACTGTGCTCATCCTGCTTTGGGTCCTGGGCGTCATCACCAGCTTCGACCTTTTTATTAAAATTTATTCCTTCGCCTACCTCGCCATCGCAATCATACTCCTGCTCAACCTGGTGTATACCGGTCATTTCCAGGTAACCTTTTCCGTTAGCAGGGTCACAAAAAAATTCTTTAAAAAAATAATCACGCTGGTGTCCTTCGTGTACGGGGGCAACCTGGTCTTCGCCATCTCCACGGTATTTGATTCCATCCTTATCGCCGCGGTATTGCCCGACGGCCTCGCCCTGGCGGGCATTTATACCCTGGCGCAGAACCTGGGCAGCCTGATACAGGCGCCGCAGCGGGGCATCGTTTCCTCCTCCCTGGCTGCCCTTTCAAGGGCCTGGAAGGACAAGGACCTTAAAAAGATCGACCGGATCTATCACAGCTCTTCCATCAACATGCTGGTATTCTCGGTGGGGATGTTCACCCTCATCTGGCTCAACTTCAGTGACGCCATCTTCACCTTTCATTTACAGAGCGGTTACCTCGACGCCCGCTGGATCTTTTTTTATATCGGGCTGATGCGCATCGTGGACATGGGTACGGGCGTGAACAGCCAGATCATTGGTACGTCTACCCGTTGGCGTTTTGATTTCGTTACGGGCATCATCCTGCTGGCCCTTACCCTGCCGCTCAATTACATACTCACGAAATATTATTTCGGCGTCACCGGGCCGGCCATTTCCAACCTGATCAGCTTCAGCATCTATAACGCCATCAGGTACTGGTTCCTGCTGAAGAAATTCAAACTGCAGCCCTTTACCGCCAAAACGGTCTATACCCTTATCCTCGGTATTGCAGGCTATTACATTTGTTATTTCCTCTTTGAAAATATGCATGGATTTACCGGGCTGGTGATCCGGAGCCTAGCCTTTATACTCCTGTACGGATCGGGCGTATTGCTATTGAAGTTATCGCCGGATATGTTGCCGGTGCTGAGGTCGGTTCAAAAACGATTGGGGATGAAAAAGGGAGATAGGGTAGAATAAAGGAATTAAAAATTAAGAATTAATAATTAAAAATTGTGCGAGGTCATACCTGAATACGAAATAGATAAGCTAAAGATGACCTGAGGAAATGAAAATAATGGTGCAACAGAATTGGTAAGTACTTTGAAAAACTCTCCGCCGCCGCTGAAATGGGGGCCGAAACGGATACTGTATGGTGTCTGATAATTTAAAGCCTCTTCAAAAGTTTGGAGTGTATCCAGTATCAAGTATCAAGTATCCAGTATCCTTTACTCACTACAAGTTTCAGCCGCTATCCTCCCCCCGCTTATGAATTTGCTACGGTAATAATTTTCCTCCAAGTTATTGATGGTAACGCCATTCCCGGTGCTGGCATGTGTGAAATAGCCATTCCCGAGGTAAACGCCTACATGGCTTACCCCTCCCCTTGTATTAAAAAATACCAGATCGCCTTCTTTTAAATTTTCACGGGATATCTTTTCGGCGATACCGTACATGGCCCTTGCGGTTCGCGGAGCCCTGATGCCCCAAACCTGCGAAAGCAGGGTACCCGAATAGGCGCTGCAATCGATACCCTTGCGGGTGGTGCCGCCATAATGATAACGTGTAGCCCACCATTCTTCAATTAAATTGTAAAGGTTAAGGTTGGTAACGGATTCCACTTCCATGTCCATCAGCATCGCGTATTTGAACTGTAGCGGTGAACAGGTCTCAATGGTTGAACCGATATCCTTTGAAAAGGTCTTTTTGGAAAGGGGCCTGGCCTTCGTCACAGATCCGGTAGCCACATGGGTGGAAACGGGTGTTTCCGGCCTGATCTCAATGCCCTCAATGAATTGTATTGATTTTTTCTCGCCCGCGTCGTCACTTAACCGTATGGTATTAACGGAGGTTTGTGCTTTGCCTGATATTGATGTTCCTGAAAAAATGCCCAAGGCAACAGAAACAAAAAATAAGTGTTTCATACGATAAATTTGGGGTTTATACGTAAGTACAACTTAATCTTGTGTTCTTTGATCTTCTTTTACGTCTTTTTGCTCGCTGTTTATCTGTTCCTGACTATGAACCTTGTCCTACTAACCGATTTAAAATGGTGTCTTAAAATGTCGTGCAAAGGTAAGCCCCAAATGCCAAAATTGCAACCCCTTATGAATTTATTAACATAACTACTTGATTTATAAAGCAGCGTTTTTTGGAAAAGATACTGGATACTGGATACTGGATACTGGATACTGGATACTGGATACTGGATACTGGATACTGGATACTGGATGCTGGATGCTGGATGCTGGATACTGGATACTGGATACTGGATGCTGGATACTGGATACTGGATACTGGATGCTGGATACTGGATGCTGGATACTGGATACTGGATATTGGATGCTGGATGCTGGATGCTGGATACTGGATGCTGGATAAGAGCTTTTTAATTCGAAAAACTCTTATATTCCTGCAGTCCCTGAAGTTGTATCCTTAACAAGAATTGTGGAAAACAGAATTCCCAACGGCGATGATTGTTAACGATATTTGCTTAAACGGTAAGGATGCTGCCCGCCCGGATGACCTGGTCGGACGGGGATACTTCATCATGGATGATGCCTGATCATTTAAAGTAATTTTAAAGTTTTGGAGTGTATGCAGTATGCAGTATCAAGTATCAAGTATCAAGTATCATGAAATTCTCTCACCTACACGTACATACGCAATTTTCATTACTCGATGGGGCCGCATCCATAAAAAGCCTCTATAAAAAGGCCATTGCCGACGGCATGCCCGCCCTGGCCATCAGCGACCACGGGAATATGTTCGGCGCCTTTGAATTCGTGAAGGAAGCCTATGCCAATAAAAATGCAGATGGCAGCCTGAAAGTAAAACCCATCGTGGGCTGCGAATTTTATATCACCACCGACCGTACCCGCAAGACCTTCAGCAAGGAGGAAAAGGATCCCCGCCACCACCAGATACTGCTGGCGAAGAACGCCACGGGCTATAAGAACCTGGTGAAACTGACCTCGCTGGGCTATATCGAAGGGATGTACTCCAAATACCCGCGTATCGACAAGGAACTCATTCATAAATACCACGAAGGGCTCATTGCCACCACCTGCTGCCTGGGCGCGCTGGTACCGCAAACCATCCTCAAAAAAGGCGAGGAAGAGGGCGAGAATGAATTCAAATGGTGGCTCAACATCTTCCAGGAAGATTATTATATAGAATTACAACGGCATGGCATACCCGAACAGGAAAAGGTGAACGCGGTGCTGCTCAAATTCGCCAAAAAATACAATGTAAAGGTCATCGCCAGCAATGATTCGCATTATGTTGACCAGCAGGATTTCAACGCACACGACATCCTCCTCTGCATCAATACCGGCGAAAAGCAGTCCACCCCAGCCTTTCGCGAGTTCACCGATGACGACGTGGTGGCGAGGAACAAGCGCTTCGCCTTTCCCAACGACCAGTTCTACCTTAAGAATACGGCGGAGATGAGCAAGGTGTTCGAAGACCTCCCGGAGGCCATCGACAATACCAACGAGATCGTGGATAAGGTGGAACTGCTGGACCTGAAGCGCGAGATCCTGTTACCGCATTTCGTGGTGCCCACGAATTTTAAGTCGCAGGACGAATACCTCGAAAGTCTCACCTGGGCCGGCGCCAAAGAACGCTACAAGATCCTTTCCCCGGAAGTGGAAGAACGCCTGAAATTTGAACTGGAAGTGATCCATAACATGCACTTTGCCGGTTATTTTCTCATCGTCAGCGATTTTATCAGGGCAGGCAGGGACATGGGCGTTTTTGTAGGTCCCGGGCGGGGTTCAGCCGCGGGAAGCGCGGTGGCCTATTGCATCGGCATCACCAATATCGATCCCATAAAATATAAATTACTGTTCGAGCGGTTCCTGAACCCCGAACGTAAGACCATGCCCGATATCGATACGGATTTCGATGATGAGGGACGTCAGAAAGTGATCGACTATGTGGTGAAGAAATACGGTAAGAACCAGGTGGCGCAGATCATCACCTATGGTACCATGGCCGCCAAATCGAGCATCGCCGACGTGGCCCGCGTGATGGACCTGCCCCTGCCCGAAAGCCGGGCCATCTCCAAACTCGTTCCCGAAAGGCCGGGCATCAACCTGAAAAGATTACTGCACGCACCCTTTACCGTTAAGGAAGCCAAAGAAGGCGAAACAGCATTAGAGGAAAAAGAACAACTGCAGGCCGATGACCTGGAAAATGTAAGAAAACTGAGGGAGATCTATAAAGGAACCGACCTGCCAAGCAAGATCCTGCATGAGGCCGAGATACTGGAGGGTTCTGTACGCAATACGGGCATCCACGCCTCCGCCATCATCATCGCTCCCAGTGATCTCACCGACCTGATCCCGGTGGCCACATCAAAGGAATCGGAACTTTGGCTCACACAGATTGAAGGCGGTACCATTGAAGAGGCCGGCGTCATCAAAATGGACTTCCTGGGACTAAAAACCCTGAGCATTTTAAAGACCGCACTCCAACTCATCAAACAAAATCACGGCGTTGCGATCGCGATCGACGATATACCACTGGACGATGAAAAGACCTACAAGCTTTACCAGCAGGGCGATACCAATGGAACCTTCCAGTTTGAAAGTCTGGGTATGCAAAAATATCTGCGGGAGCTGAAGCCGGATAAATTCGATGACCTGATCGCCATGAACGCCTTGTACCGCCCGGGCCCCATGGCCTATATCCCCGAATATATCGACAGGAAGCATGGGAAGAAACAGGTGGTATTCGACCTGGCCGATATGGAAGATATTCTCAAAGAAACCTACGGCATCACCGTTTACCAGGAGCAGGTGATGCTGCTATCCCAGAAGCTGGCCGGGTTCAGCAAGGGCGACGCGGATGTGTTGCGCAAGGCCATGGGAAAAAAGCAAAAATATGTGCTCGACAAAATGAAGGTCCAGTTCCTGGAAGGCGCCGCCGAAAAAGGACATATAAAAGAAAAACTGGAAAAGATATGGACCGACTGGGAAGCTTTTGCGCAATACGCGTTCAACAAATCGCATTCCACCTGTTATGCCTTCGTGGCCTACCAGACCGCTTAT
The DNA here is from genome assembly GCA_043781975.1 of Bacteroidota bacterium. Lineage (GTDB taxonomy): Bacteria > Bacteroidota > Bacteroidia > Chitinophagales > Chitinophagaceae > Ferruginibacter. The sequence goes on along the minus strand of JAYWAZ010000160.1, from coordinate 1,348 downwards.
TTAAAGGCCCACTATCCCAGCGAATACATGGCCGCGGTGCTAAATCATGCCGGCAGCATTGATAAGATCACTTTCTTCATGGAAGAATGCAAGCGCATGGGACTGAAAGTGCTGGGGCCCGATATCAATGAATCACAGAATGGATTCGCCGTGAATCAGAAAGGTGAGATCCGTTTTGGGTTCAGCGGGCTCAAAGGGGTGGGTGAAAACGCCATTGAAGCCATCATTGAAGAGCGGAATAAGCACGGCCATTTCACTTCAATTTATGATCTGGCAAAACGCCTTAACCAACGGGCAGCCAATAAGAAATCACTTGAAAGCCTGGCCTATTCAGGCGCCTTTGATTGCTTTAAGGACATCATCCGGGCCCAATACTTTTACCAGGCCCCCGGGGATATGCCGGGTTTGGAAAAGCTCCTGAAATTCGGAAGCATTTACCAGGCCCAGGCCGCCAGCGCCAGCAATACCCTTTTCGGCGACCTGCAGATGCCCGATATATACCCGCCCAAACTGTCCATCTGCGAGCCCTGGCCACTGGCGGTTCAACTGGACCATGAAAAAGAAGTGACGGGAATGTATATGAGCGGGCATCCCCTGGATAATTACAAGTTCGAGATGAAGCATTATAATATCACGCCACTGTTTGATTATAATGAATTCAAGGTTACGGTGAACCTCTTCCCGGCTCCGGGTAAACAGTTTCGCCTGGCCGGACTGGTGATCGATGCCCAGCACCGGATCACAAAAACGGGAAAGAATTTCGGGGTATTGGTGATCGAGGATTACAGTGGTAAAAGTGAGTTCATGCTATGGAGCGATGACTATGTGAAGTACACGAATTACCTCGAAAAAGGCATGATCGTGATGGTGGAAGGCGCCTTCCGGCAGCGCTATAACAGCGACCAGTATGATTTTAAACTGACCAAGTTACACCTGCTGGATACGGTAAAATCAAACCTCACGAAACAACTGGTCATTGACGTACAGCCCCAGTCCCTGGACGCAGATTTTGTAAATTTCATCGATAAGAATATTAAAGCGAACCCCGGTAAAACACAATTGAAATTCAACGTGGTTGATGCCAGGAACAATCTAAGAATAGGCATGTACAGCATGGAGAACGGCTTCACCATGAATGATGATATGGCCGTATTCCTGAACGGGAATAAGGATGTGGAAGTGAGTGTTGTTACTGGTTAACGGCTCAAAGTTAAAGGTTGAAAGTTGAAGGTTTTTTCAACTCAAAGCAGTTATCAGAAATGGATAGCAGCTATTATTTCTTGGCTGTTCCTCATTTCTAAAACATTTAAAACCCTATAAATAATTTTACGCCAACTTTCAACCTTGA
>JAYWAZ010000159.1:0-5473 GCA_043781975.1 Bacteroidota bacterium | reverse complement strand
AAAACCTGATATTGGTCGACGAGTTCGAGGATGAATCAAAGGAATTGAACCTCCTTCATAAAAAATACTTCGTACGTATTGAACGCGAAGGTTTCTTTGAATGGATCCAGAAGGAAAAGCCGGCCGTTGATTTTGTTTTTCACCTGGGCGCACGCACCGATACCACCGAATTCAATTACGCCATTCACCAGCACCTGAATGTCGACTACTCCCAAAAAATATGGAACTATTGCACCATCAACAATATCCCGCTGGTTTATGCTTCTTCCGCGGCCACCTATGGCGAAGGCGAATTGGGATATGATGACAACCATGAATTCATTGAACAGCTTAAACCACTGAATCCATACGGCGTATCAAAAAATGAATTCGATAAATGGGTACTACACCAGGTAGATCAGCCACCGTTTTGGGCCGGGCTCAAATTCTTTAACGTATACGGCCCCAATGAATACCATAAGGAAAGGATGGCCAGTGTTATTTTTCATTCCTTTAACCAGGTAAAACAAAATGGGAAGGTCAAATTATTCAGATCGCATAAGGCCGGCACGGAAGATGGTGAGCAGCTCCGCGATTTCATTTATGTAAAAGACGTGATCAAGGTCTGCTACTGGCTGATGGAAACCGCTTTTAAAGTTTACACCTTTCGTAAAGGTGTAAACTTTAAAAGCGGCATCTACAATTTGGGCACCAGTACCGCCCGCACCTTCAATGATCTTACCAGGAGTACTTTCGCGTCAATGGACCTGGAGCCCCGGATCGAATACATTGATATCCCTGAAGACATCCGGGAAAAATACCAGTATTTCACCGAGGCCACCATGCATAAACTGAGAGCGGCCGGTTATACAGATAAATTCTATTCGCTGGAAGAAGGGGTGGAAGATTATGTCAGGAATTACCTTTCCAAAAACCTGTTCTATTAAATGAAAAACATGAATAAAAAGATTGCCATCATCGGCGGCGGAAATTTAGGCACCGCCATTGCCGAAGGATTACTGAAAAGCAAGTTCTGCAAAGCCAATGACATCACCATAACCAAAAGGAATACCGCTACCCTCGCTGCCTTGCGGGATAAAGGAATGAATGTGAGCAGCGATAATGCCCTGGCCGTGCATAACAGCGAACTGGTGATACTGGCTGTAAAACCCTTCCAGGTGAAAGAAGTGCTCAGTAGTTTCAGAACGGCCATAACCTCCAAACACATCCTGGTTTCCGTGGTCACAGGGGTGCTTATAAAGGATATCGAAGAAATGATCAAAAAGAAACTGCCCGTTTTCCGCGCCATGCCCAATACCGCCATCGCCATTCAGGAAAGCATGACCTGCCTGGGCTATAGCAATGCTGCACCCGCGCAGATCGACCTTGTGAAAGGACTGTTCGCCGTGCTTGGAAAAGTGACCATGATCGATGAAAAGCTGATGGATGCCGCCACGGTACTGGGCGCCTGCGGAACTGCATATGCCATGCGCTATATCCGGGCCAATATACAAGGCGGGATCGAGATCGGTTTTGACGCGGTGACCGCCACGCTCATTGCGGCGCAAACGGTCAAGGGTGCGGCTGAATTATTATTGCAGAAAGGCACGCATCCCGAGCAGGAAATAGACAAGGTAACCACGCCCAAAGGCTGCACCATCGCCGGTTTGAATGAAATGGAGCACCAGGGCTTCAGTTCATCGCTGATCAAGGGGATCGCCACGAGTTTTAATAAGATCGTGAAGGGTTGACCGGGGAATGAAACTGCTTTTCAAAAAAAAATTTTAACAATTATCTTCCAAATTTCCTCCACCCGAATAATCATCCTATCTTTACATGACCTCTAGGAGTTTTTTCATTTCCACTGGTCATAGCTGGATCGGGTAATTCAATCAGATTTTTTTAATGTAGTGTTTTGTTGGATCGCTTTGCTGAATGATGTACAACAGTGCAGGCCTGCAACAATGCTGAATGCTATTTTACCGCCCGATCCAAAAAATTTATTGATATCATTTATACCATCATAACATTTTGAAAATGGCCAAGTATATTTTTGTAACCGGGGGCGTTACCTCATCACTGGGCAAAGGGATCATCGCAGCCTCCCTTGCCAAACTATTGCAGGCAAGGGGTTTGAAAGTGACCATCCAGAAATTCGACCCCTACATCAATGTGGACCCCGGCACGCTGAACCCTTATGAACACGGTGAATGTTTCGTGACAGACGACGGCGCCGAGACCGATCTGGACCTGGGTCATTACGAACGTTTTTTGAACATTCCCACTTCACAGGCCAACAACGTAACCACGGGGCGCATATACCAGACCGTTATCAACAAGGAACGCGACGGCGCCTACCTGGGCAAGACCGTGCAGGTGATCCCGCACATCACCGACGAGATAAAACGCAGGATGATGCTGCTGGGCAACGAAGGACAATATGATATCGTGATCACGGAGATCGGCGGCACAGTGGGTGATATTGAAAGCCTCCCGTTCATAGAGGCCGTGCGCCAGTTGCAATGGGAAATGCCTGAAGAGGACTGCATGGTGGTGCACCTTACCCTGATACCCTATCTAAGGGCGGCCAAGGAATTAAAGACGAAACCTACCCAGCACAGTGTGCGTATGCTGAGCCAGGAGGGCGTTCACCCCAACGTGATCGTTTGTCGTACCGAACAACCCCTCAATGATGAACTGAAGAAAAAGATCGCCCTGTTCTGCAATGTAAAACCCAACGCCGTTATCGAAGCGATAGACGCCAGCACCATTTACGAAGTGCCGCTCAAGATGTTACAGGAAGGGTTAGACGTAATTGTGCTGAAAAAGCTGCAGATCAACGGGTATGCCGCACCGGAACTCACCAGGTGGCGCGCCTTTTTAGATAAACTGAAATACCCACACACTAAAGTCACCATCGGCCTCATCGGCAAATACATCGAACTGCAGGATGCTTACAAATCCATCCTGGAATCCTTCATCCACGCGGGCGCCATCAACGAATGCAAGGTGCAGATCGTGAACGTGCACAGCGAATTCATTACGGACGACAATGTAAAGGAAAAATTAAAGGACCTCGACGGATTGCTGGTGGCCCCGGGCTTTGGCCACCGGGGCGTGGAAGGAAAGATCATCGCGGTGAAATACGCTCGTGAGCACCAACTGCCCTTCTTCGGCATCTGCCTGGGCATGCAAATGGCCGTGATCGAATTCGCCCGTAACGTACTTGGCTGGACGGATGCGCATTCCACCGAAATGAATGCCAATACCTCCCACCCGGTCATTGACCTGATGGAAGACCAGAAATCCATCGAAGCCAAGGGTGGCACTATGCGGTTGGGCGCATTCCCCTGCGATATCAAGGAAGGTACACTTGCCCATACCATTTATGAAACAACCAGCATCAGCGAAAGGCACCGTCACCGCTGGGAATTCAATAATAAATATATCGCCGATTTTGAGAAAGCGGGCATGGTACCCAGTGGAAAAAATCCCGGGACCGGACTGGTCGAGATCGTGGAACTGCCGGGCCATCCCTTTTTCATCGGCGTTCAATATCACCCCGAATTGAAAAGTACCGTCGAGAACCCCCATCCCATATTTGTACATTTTATCAAGGCGGCCAAGGCCTTCGCGGGAAAAAAAGACGCGGTGAGGAATCCTTTGATGCAGAGTGAGATGATTTAATTAAGTAAAAAGGCAAAAGTGAAAAACAAAAGGTCTGGGGTCGCAGCAAGTTTTTGATTTTGCCTTTTAACTTTTCACTTTTAAGATATGCGTAAGTTAAGTACGTCTGAACTCAACCGAAAATCGGTAGAAGCGTTTAAACAGGCAGATAAGAACCCTATAATAGCCGTGCTGGAAAACATCCGCAGCGCTTACAATGTAGGCAGCGTGTTTCGTACCGCCGATGCCTTTTTATTACAGGCCGTCTATATTACCGGTTATACCTCTGTTCCGCCGCATAAGGAAATAAAAAAAACCGCGTTAGGCGCCGAAGAAACGGTGGACTGGAAACAGTTTTCCAATGCCACGGAAGCCATCAACACATTAAGGGCCGCCGGTTTTAAGATCTACGCCATTGAACAAGCCATCAACAGCCTGCCCCTGCAACAGATGAATTTCAAAACTGCTGAAAAGATCGCTGTGGTATTTGGAAACGAAGTGACCGGTGTGGAGCAGGAAACCATCCGTCAATGCGACGGATGTATTGAGATACCCCAGCTTGGAATGAAACATTCCCTGAATATTGCCACGGCTGCCGGCGTGGTATTATGGGAAATGGTAAGGAGCCAGTTGTTACAAACCCCGACAGCGGTTGCAAACCCTGTCGGCGGATAAACAACTAAAAGCTATTTTTATTACTAATAAAAACCGCGGTCGGGGTGTAAAACCGCCGACCGGGTTTTGAACATTGAATATTTAATCCCATTGAGCACCATAAAAAAATACCTGTCGCTGGTAAAGTTCGCCCACACCATTTTCGCATTGCCCTTTGCGTTGATCGGATTTTTTTTGGGATTACTGCAATTACATTATTGGGATAGTGGTATCGGACCTGGCTGGCATGCAACCATTTACCCGAAATGGTTTCTTTTACAAAAATTTGCTTTAGTGATCCTTTGCATGGTCTTCGCCCGCAGCGCCGCCATGGCCTTCAACCGTTACCTGGACGCAAATTTCGACGCAAAAAATCCGCGTACAGCCCTAAGGGAGATACCCGCCGGGATCCTTAAAGCAAACAACGTATTGTTGTTCACCATCGCCAATTGCGGCTTATTCATTGCCTGCACTTTCTTCATCAATACCATTTGTTTCTATTTATCTCCCGTGGCCCTGTTCGTAGTGCTGTTTTACAGTTATACCAAGCGCTTCACAGCATTGTGTCACCTGGTTTTAGGCGTGGGCTTAAGTCTGGCACCCATCGGTGCTTACCTTGCTGTTACCGGTATGTTCAACCTGTTGCCCATTCTTTTTTCATGCATGGTGCTGTGCTGGGTCAGCGGCTTCGATATTATCTATGCTTTGCAGGATGAGGCATTTGATAAAACGCAAAGCCTGCATTCCATACCGGCCGCGGTGGGCAAAAGAAAAGCGCTTAGGATATCGGAACTGTTGCACTTTTTTTCCGCGGCGGGCGTGGTATATGCGGGTATCTTCGGGCATTTCGGCGCATGGTACTGGGCGGGTGTGGTCTTGTTCATCGGTTTATTGATCTACCAGCACCTACTGGTAAAACCAAATGACCTCAGCAAAGTGAATATGGCATTTTTCACTACTAACGGTATCGCATCTGTACTTTTCGCCGGATTCGTAATTGCAGACATTTTTATTAAAGGAAGATAATTATTAGCATATAGTTTGTAGTTTAAAAGGAATCCCGGACTTGTGATGCATCCTCGACAACAAACAACAAACCACAAATCACAAACAATTAATTTTAAACATGTCAAGGATCCTCGCGATAGATTATGGCGGCAGGCGCACCGGCCTG